>CAMBSN010000010.1 GCA_945870505.1 Candidatus Kuenenia stuttgartensis
CGGCGGCGGCGGCTACGGCGGCGATCGCTACTAGTCTCTTCTGATTCTGCGGTCGACCGAAGCGTCGTCCGATGTCGTTCAAAATCGCATCGCGGGAGCCGGGTGCACCCTGCCCGGCTCCCGCGAGCGTGTTATAGTGTCGAGCCCTCGGGTTCCCCGGGGCCACCTTCCGTTCACCCATACGATCAGGTTCGAGATACCCGATGAGTTTCGCAGGACCCCGTGCTAAGTCGGCAAAGATGGCCCGCAAGAAGGCCAAGCCCCGTCCCAAGGTCAAGCGGCGCGATCCGATCTTCATCGACGGTGCCCGGCCGCGGCCGATGTATGTGGACTACAAGGACCTCGAACTCCTCGGCAAACTCGTCAACCGGCAGGCAAAGATCCTCAGCCGGCGGAAGAGTGGCTGCACTGCTGCCAGCCAGCACGCTGTGACCAGCGCTATCAAGCGGGCCCGCTTCATGGCGCTGCTGCCGTACGTCGGCGAGTAGTTTGCGGTTGCCGATCGGTCGCTCCTCCAGCACGGCCGTGATGTCGCTATGGGATCGTTCACGACCCGCCGTCGCGTTGAGTTTCGCGATACGGATGCTGCCGGGATCGTCCATTTCTCGGCCTTCTTCTTCTGGATGGAGTCGGTGGAGCACGAACTGCTCCGCAGCGTGGGAGTGGCCGTCGTCGATCGGGGCGCGAATGACGCGGACGGCGTCGTTGACGCGAGTTGGCCGCGAGTGTCGGCCTCGTGCGACTATCTCTCGGCCGTTCGCTTCGGTGACGAACTCGAGGTCAGCGTCTCGGTCGAGGCGGTCGGCCGCACGAGCGTGACCTATGCCTTCGCGTTTGCTCACGACGGCCGCAGCGTTGCCCGGGGGCGGGTGGTGGCAGTTCGCTGCCTGATACGTCCCGGCGCGAAGCCCGAGGCGGTTGCGATTCCCGCCGACATCGTCCGCCGCCTCGACGCGCATCGTTCCACCGGCTGACACTCCACCCGTGCTCCACCTCGACCGCATCACGAAGGACTACCCCGGTGCGGACGGCCCGGTTCACGTGCTCGACGGGGTGACGCTCTCGCTGCCGCCGGGGGGCCGCCTGGCGATCATGGGGCCGAGCGGATCGGGCAAGAGCACGCTGCTCTCGATCGTCGGCGGGCTTGAGCCGCCAACGGAAGGCCGCGTCACCCTCGATGGCGTCGATCCCTACGCGGCCGATGCCACCGCGCTGGCGGCCTTTCGGAATCGCCGCATCGGTTTCGTCTTCCAGGATCACCACCTGCTCGACGGCTGCACGGCCCTCGATAACGTGCTCGTGCCGGCGCTGGCCAGCGGCCGCGTGCCGATCGACCTCGTAGCCCGCGGCTCGCGGCTGCTCGAGCGGGTGGGGCTCGCCGACCGCATCACCCACCTGCCGGGCGAACTCTCCGGCGGCGAGCGTCAGCGGGTTGCGGTGGCGCGGGCGCTGCTCCTCTCGCCGCGGCTCGTGCTCGCCGACGAGCCGACCGGCCAGCTCGATTCGCGGACCGCTGGCGATGTGGCGGCGCTCATGGTCGAGCTGGTGGCAGAATCGGGCAGCATGCTCGTGGTCGTCACGCACGACGACGCGATCGCCGACCGGGTGGGCGACATCCGCCGGCTCCGCGACGGACGGTTGGAACCATGAGCGGTCCGGTCCGGTCGCTCGCAGGCCTAGCCTACGGGCTCGCGACCCGGTGGTGGCCGCAACTCCTCGCCCTCGCAGCGGCCTGTGCGGTGGTGGCCACCACGATCGCCGGCGCGCTGGGGGTGGGCGATGTGATTCAGGCCGGCCTTCATCGGCTCGCCGTCGGCCGGCTCGGTCGGATCGAGGCTGCTCTGCTCGGTGACGGATTCTTTCGCCGTTCGCTGGCCGATGAACTCGCCGCCGCCGGCGCTGCGGAGTTGCCGCGACTCACCTGCACGCCCGCGCTCGTGCTCTCGGTGACGCTCGCCGCCACCACGCCAGACGCGGGAACGGCGCGGGCCACGCTCCTGGCCTGCGACGATCCCGCCGGCCTCGGCTTTGAGCCACCGCCGCCACCGCTCGAGGAGGCCACGGTGCTCGTCAACCGCCGCCTCGCCTCCGCGCTTCGCGTGGTCGCTGGCGACACGGTGGTGCTGCGGCTGCCGAAGCGGTCGGCTGTGCCGGCCGACAGTCCACTTGGCCGCCGCGTGCCCGAGTCGGTTGGCCGTCGGCTGCGGGTGGCGGCCGTGGTTGCGGACGATGGGCTCGGGCGATTCTCGCTGCGGCCCGTGCAGGCGGCCGAGCCGCTGGCGGTGATGTCGCTGACCGATGCGCAGGCGATCCTCCGCGAGGGCGACGTCGCCAATGCGGTGTTCGTGGTCGCGTCGGGAACCTCGACGGGCGATGTGGCCGCGACGATCCGCTCGCGGCTGAAGCCCCGCCTCGACGACTTCGGTGTGGTGCTCGAGCCCGTCGCCGCGGCGGTGCGGCTGTCGAGCCGACGGCTGGTGATCCCGCCGGAGATTGACCGGGCCGCCGGGAGCGTGCTCGGGCCGGCTGGCGGTCGGGCAACGCTCGCCTTCCTGGCCAACGACATCGTGCCGCTCGACCGCGACGGTGGCGGTGGAAAGGCGCGGATTCCCTACTCGACCGTGCTCGGCATCGACGCCACGACGCTGCCCGGCGGACCGCTCGTGGACGCCACCGGCACACCGTTTGACGTGCCGCTCGACGACGAGATCATCATCGACCGCTGGATGGCGGACGATCTCGCCGCGCAGGGCCGCCCCGTCTCCCCGGGCGACCTCGTCGTGGTGACGTCGTTCATGCCGGAGACGATTCACGGGCGGGTCGAGGAACGCAACGAAAGCTTCCGCGTCGCCGGCGTCGCCGAGATGTCGGGAGCGGCCGTCGACCGCTCGCTCGTGCCTGAGGTCGAAGGGGTGACCGATGAAGACTCGATCGCCGACTGGGATCCGCCGTTTCCGTTCGATGCCGCCCGCGTGCGGACGTTGCCGCCGCACGACGAGGATGACCGCTACTGGAAGCAGTATCGGGCCACGCCCAAGGCGTTTGTGTCGCTCGCGGCGTCGCGGCGGCTCGCCGGCAGTCGCTTCGGCACGACGACGGCCTGGCACGTCGCCGGGGATGGCGGCGTGGCCGCCGACCTCGAGTCGCGGATCGCCGCCGCCATCAATCCCGAGCGGGCTGGCATCAGGGTGGTCGCGATCCGCGCCGAAGCCGAGACGGCGGCGAAGGGATCAACGCCCTTCGGCGGCCTGTTCCTCGCGCTGTCGTCGTTCGTCGTGGTGGCAGGGCTGCTGCTCGTCTGGCTGCTCTTCGGGCTCTTGGTCGCGGCACAGTCGCGGACGCTCGGCGCCTTAGCGGCACTCGGCTTTCCGCCGCGGCGGCTGGCTGCGGTCCTGCTCCTGGTGGGAGGGGCGTCGGCCCTCGCCGGCGCCCTGGTTGGTGCGGCGCTCGGGCCGCTCTGGACGCGGCTCCTCGTGGGGTTGCTGGGCCGCGCCTGGGATCGCGACGTGGCCGCCGGATCGGCGGCGGTTTTTGCGCCGCAGCCCGTGTCCGTCCTCGCGCCGGCGGCTGGAGCAGCCGCGACGCTGGCGCTCGCCGTCGCGGCGGTCGCAGTCGCGGCCGTGCGGGCGGGCCGCCAGCCGCCGATGGCGCTGCTCCGCGGCAGCGGGCCCGCGGCGGCGAGAAGGGGTGGCGGCCGCACCGCGTTGCTCGTGGCCACGGTGATGCTGACGGTGGCGGTGGCCGCAGCGGCGGCGGCAGGGCGGGCATCGGCCGACGTGGCCGTGGGCCTATTCTTCGCGGCCGGCTTCGCCGCGCTTGCCGGGCTACTCGCCCTCGTTCGCATGGCGCTGTCGTCGCGCGGTCGGCGGCCCGCACGCAACCTCGTGGAGTTTGCGGCTCGCACGCTCGCCGCCCGTCCGGGGCGTGCCTTCTCGATCGCAGCGATCGTGGCCTGCGGGCAGTTTCTCGTCGTGGCGGTGTCGGCGTTTGCGGTGCGACCTCCGGCCGATCCTGCCGATCGCCGATCGCCGACGGGCGGCTGGACCACGATCGCCACCTTCGGCGAGCCGACGTCGATCGATCCCGCCGATCCGGCGACCCGCGACACGCTCGGCCTCTCGACGGAGCAGGAGCGGGCCCTCGCGGGATGTGCGATCGCCCTGTTGCGGTCCAGCGATGGGGATGACGCGAGCTGCACCAACCTCAACGCGACCACGCGACCGACGGTCGTCGGCGTGGGGCCGGCGTTGATCGACCGCGGCGGGTTTCGGTTCGTGGCCCATGAGCCGCTCGACGCCGCGGCCGAGGGCAACCCCTGGCGGCTGATCGATCGCCTCGGTTGGGAGGGCGACACGGCCATTCCCGCGGTGCTCGATCAGGCGACGGCACAGTGGGGGCTGAAGCTCGGCGGCGTCGGCAGCCGGTTCACGCTCCCCGACGAATCGGGCGACGCAGTCGAGTTTCGCATCGTCGGCCTCCTCGAGTCCGGCATTCTCCAGGGCCGCGTGCTCGTGTCAGAGAAGGCGTTTCAACAGCTCTTTCCCTCGCGATCCGGATACGGCATGGCGCTCCTCGACTCCTCCGGGCTCGAGCCGACGCTGCGGGCGTTGGTGCCGGCGGCGGCGCGGGCCGCGTGGGCCGACGCCGGCACGACACTCGAGCCTGCGATCGATCGGCTCCGCGGCTTGCAGGCGGTTCAGAACACGTTCCTTGCTGGCTTTCAGGCGCTCGGCACGCTCGGACTGCTGCTTGGCACGGCGGGCGTGGCGGCGGTTCAGGTGCAGGGTGTGGTGGAGCGGATCGGCGGCCTCGCGGTCCTGCGGGCCGTTGGCTTCACGCTTCTTCGGGTGCGATCCCTGCTGGCGCTCGAAACGCTGGTCTCGGTCGGCCTCGGGATCCTTGCAGGAACGCTGGCGGGTGGCATGGCCGTGTGGCCCGCGCTCGCCGGCGGCACGGCGCGGCTGCCGTTGGCGTGGATTGCTGCTTCCGGAGGCCTCACGCTGGCCTCGGCGATCGTGGCGGGGTGGCTAGCCTCGGCCCGGACGGCGATCCCGGAGCGTCCTCGGGGGGGCTGACACACGCCGCGCGGGTCGAACTGGCCTCGCCTGTTCGGACCGCCGGCGGCTACGTTTTCCGCCATGCACATTGCCGTGATCCTGCCGCGGTGGGTGGGAGACGCCGTCATGGCCACCCCGCTGCTCCGCGCCCTCACATCGCACTTCGGCAGCCGCGCGCGGATCACCGGCGTGATGCGGCCCGTGGTCGCCGACACGCTCGACGGGACGGGCTGGCTCGATGGCCACGTCTTCTACGACCGCCACGGCCGCAACGCCGAGCATCACTTCGGTGCGGCGGCAAGGGCCCTCCGCCGCGACCGACCCGACATCGCGCTCGTTCTGCCCAACTCGCTCTCGTCAGCCGCCCTGGCCTTCGCGGGCAGCGCCCGTCGCCGCGTCGGGCATGCTGGGCATCGCCGCCGCTGGCTGCTCACCGACGTCGTTCGTCCGCAACGCGATGAGGCGATCGTGCCGCCCCCGGTGGCCTTCATGGAGATCGCCGAGGCGATCGGCGTGCCGCCTGGCCCGCTCGACATGGAACTCGCGGTGGAGCCCGGCATCCAGGCCCGTGGCGACGAGATTCTCGCCGGCCTGTTTCCCGGCCGCGGCGGGCCGCTCGTGGTCCTCAACGACAACAGTTCCAACGGGACGGCCCGGACCTGGGGCATCGACAACCACGCGGCGCTCGCCCGCTGGCTCGTCGAGCGCATGCCCGACGTGCGGGTGCTTGTGCATTGCGGCCCGGCCGACCGCGAGCAGGCCCGGGCGGTCGTGGATCGCGCCGAGTGCCCGGCAGTTCGCAGTCTTGCCGATGTGATCGACCTTCCGCTTGGCCTCTCGAAGGCGGTCTACGCACGGGCCGACGCGGCCGTCACGAGCGACAGCGGCCCGCGGCATATCGCCGCCGGCTTCGGCGTGCCCACGGTGGCGCTCCTGGGGCCCACCGATCCGCGGAGCGGCCGGTCCGATCCGGGGCGATGCGTGGAGATCCGCCGCGACCTCTCCTGCTCTCCCTGCGATCGCGGCGAGTGTCCGCTCCGCCACCACGACTGCATGCGGCTGATCGGCGTGGAGGAGGTGGGGGCCGCGACGCTCGCCGCCCTCGGCCGCCATCATCGGTGAGTCGGGGTATGATTGCCTACGTTCCGAATCCGCGAGGAGTGAGACGATGCTGCAGTTTCTAGGCATGCTGGCCGCGATCGGCCTGACGGCGATGTGCTGGGGCATGTATGGCCCCGTGCTCCACTTCGGCCGCGAAGACATGCACTCCCCCTTGCGGCCGTTCGTCTGCGTCGGCATTGCCTACTTTGTGATCGCCGTGCTGGTGCCGTCACTCCTGCTCCTCAAGGGCGAAAAGGGCGCGTGGACGACGAAGGGCGTGGTCTGGAGCCTGCTCGCCGGGGTGGCCGGGGCGTGCGGGGCATTGGGGGTGATCCTCGCGCTCCACTTCGGCGGTAAGCCGATCTATGTGATGCCGCTGGTGTTTGGCGGGGCACCCGTGATCAACACGCTCCTCACGGCCGCGATGAACAAGGCCTTCGATCAGCTCAAGGCGCCGTTTCTCGCCGGGCTGTTGCTCGTGATCACCGGGGCCGTGACGGTGCTCGTGTTCAAGCCGCATTCGCCGCCGCCGGTCGCCGCTGCTGCCGCCACAGTTGGAGGAGAGATCGCCGCGCCCGCGAAGCCGGCGGTCGAGCGGAAGGCCGAGCGGCTCGTCGCCGTGCTGGCGTCGATCGCGCTGGCGATGGTCTCGTGGGGCTCGTACGGCCCGGTGCTTCACCGCGGCCAGGCTGGCATGCAGGGAAGCCGGTTGCGGCCGCTGATCTGCATTGGCGTGTCGTACTTCCTGATCGCGGTGCTCGTGCCGTTGGCCCTGCTCGTGCCCCTCGGTGATACCGGCCAGTGGAATGCCAACGGCATCCTTTGGAGCCTCGGCGCCGGCTCGCTCGGGGCCATCGGGGCGCTCGGCACGATCCTCGCCTTCACGCTCGGCGGCAAGCCGTTCACCGTGATGCCGGTCGTCTTCGGCTGCGCGCCGGTGATCAACACGCTCACCACGCTCGCGCTCAACGAGACGCCGCTCGACACGATCAGCCCGTTCTTTCTCGCGGGCATGCTGGTGGTGGCGGTTGGCGCCGCGACCGTGCTCGCCTTCGGCCCGCGAGGGCACGCCCCGGCCAAGCCGGCGTGATGCCTTACCGTAGCCGCAGGTTGGCAACCTGCGGTCTGCATGGGCACAGGTTGGCAACCTGTGCTACGGGTGGCGGAACGATGCCTGAACGTAGCCGCAGGTTTTCAACCTGCGGTCTGCATGGGCACAGGTTGGCAACCTGTGCTACGGGGTGGCGGAACGATGCCTGAACGTAGCCGCAGGTTGGCAACCTGCGGTGTGAGTGGACACAGGTTGAAAACCTGTGCTACTGGTAGGCGCGCATCACGTGCCCCGGCGGTTGCCGAACCACGTGATGTGATGCCGCGGCGCGAGCCGGAAGCCGCGCCGGTGGCACTCGCCCGCCAGCCAGGCCGTCCGCGACGCAAGTTCCTCCGGCGTCCGCGCCTGCGGCATGAAAAACACGCGGCCGCGATCGATGCCCGGCCCCAGGTCGTCGAGCCAATCGCAGGCCTCCGCAAGATCGGCGTCGGTCTCGACCACGAACTTGAACTGGTGCGGCGCCGAGGCTGCGAGCGAGCGGAGCACGTCGTCCCGCCGCCGTGCCGCGTCGTGCCGCACGGCCCAGTTGCCCGGCGTGTCGGCCGGCGGTGTCGAGGAGGCTAGCTTCGGGCTGATCGAAACCAGGTCGAAGAGCGGCCCGTCGCCGGCGGGCAACACGGTGCCCGCGGTCTCGACGGTCACATGGTGGCCGCGGCCGCGGAGCTCGCGGCAGAGATCGGCGGCCTCGGCGAGGAGCAGCGGCTCGCCGCCGGTCACCACGACATGCCGCGGGGCGAGCGCATCGACCTCCGCGAGCACCTCGGCGACGGCCATCTCGCGGCCCTCGGGCTTCCACGATGTGAAGGGCGTGTCGCACCACACGCAGCGGAGGTTACAGCCACTCGTGCGGACGAACGTGGAGGGCGTGCCGGCCAGCAGCCCTTCCCCCTGGAGCGACGCGTAGATCTCAGAGATCTTCATCGGTCGCTCCGCGCTAGCGCCATCGGGCCGACTCGCTGCGCGGGTCGGCGGCGCCGGCTGCGGCGAAGCCCGCTGCGCGGATCCAGCAGGAGTCACACGTGCCGCAGGGGCGGCCGTTCGGGAGTGGGTCGTAGCAGCTCGTGGTCAGGCCGTAGTCGAGGCCGAGCGAAAGTCCGAGGCGGACGATCGCCTCCTTGGAGAGATCGACGAGCGGCGCGAGAAATTCGAGCGGCTTCCCCTCGACGCCTGCCTTCGTGGCGAGCGTCGCCATCCGCGCGAAGGCCTCGAGGTATTCCGGCCGGCAGTCGGGGTAGCCGCTGTAGTCGACGGCGTTGATGCCGAGCACGATCGCGTCGGCGCCACGGGTCTCGGCCATCGCCAGGGCGAGCGACAGGAAGACGGTGTTGCGGGCGGGCACGTAGGTGACCGGGATGCCGTGGCTGATCTCGGCGTCAGGTCGCCCGTGGGGAACGGCGATCGAGGCATCGACCAGCGCGCTGCCGCCGAAGGCCGCGAGGTCGACCTTCACCACCACGTGGTCGGCGATGCCGAGCGCCCGGGCCACGTTGCGGGCGGCGTCGAGCTCGACCCGGTGACGCTGGCCGTAGTCCACCGACAGGGCCGAGAGGCCGAGGCCGCGGGCTACCGCCCAGGCAGCCGCGGTCGCTGAGTCGAGGCCCCCCGAGAGGAGCACCACGGCCCGCCGCAGGCCGGTCCCCTGCCCTGCCGCCGCCGTCGTGGCTATCGTGTTGACATCTTTCATGGCACACTTGCGACCACTATGAGCACAACCACTGCACCGTCCCGCGACCAACTCGAGACCTTCGCCAACCAGTTTCCGGGTCGAGACTACCTGATCGAGATTATCTGTCCCGAGTTCACATCGGTCTGCCCGAAGACCGGCCAGCCGGACTTCGGCACGCTCACCTTCCGCTACGTTCCAGACAAGACCTGCGTCGAACTCAAGAGCCTGAAGTTCTACCTTCAGGCCTTCCGCAACGAGGGCATCTTTTACGAGAACGTGACCAACCGCATTCTCGATGACCTCGTGGCCGTGCTCCAGCCCCGGCGGATGACGCTCGTGGCCCACTTCACGCCGCGGGGCGGCATCTCCTCGCGGATCGCCGTCTCGCATCCGGCGGCTGACCATCTGGCGTCGTTCTGACGCGGCGCGGCGGGGGCCTGGCTCGTTTCGGGCGTGCCCGATTCGTCCCAGCCTGTGCCCGATTCGTCACTTCATTGAATCCTCACAGTGCGCGGGCGGTGAGGGCGATAGAGTGCGGCGGTTGACCACGCACGGCGTGTGAGTGCACGCGGTGCATGACGATCTGATTCGCGCCCCACCCTCCTGAAAGGAACAGCTCATGAACGCATCGAACTGATTCAAGTTCACGGCCGGCTTCGCCGCGCTGGCGTCGATCGCCACAGTGGTCGCCCCTGCGGCACACGCCGACCCCTTCTCCAGTGGCTCGCTCGTCGTCGAGCGGATTGGCAACGGGACGACGGCCCTCAGTTCGACCGCGACCCAGATCTCGGTGCTCGAGGTCACCACGGCAGGCAGCCTTACGCAGACGATCACGTTTCCCACCTCCGGCAGCGATCAGCAGTCGGATTCGGGCTCGGCTACGTCCAACGGCTACCTCAACACGTACGGCGGCTTCGTCTCCGTGCCGGGCTACAACGCCGCGTTGGGTACGGCGAGCGTGGCTGGCTCGAACGCCAAGGTCAACTCGCTCCTGGGGACGAGCGGCACCGTCGTGACTCGCACGCTGTTTCCCACGGGCGGGCCGAGCGGCACGCCCCCCTCGCCGTTCAGCGGCAATAACTATCGCTCGAGCATCGCCACGAGCGGCAGCACGTTCTACGCCGCCGGCACTGCGAGCGGTTCTCCAAACACCGGCGGCGTCTGGTATTTCGACGGGTCGGCGTTCACGCAGGTGAGCAGCACGGCGGCCACTGTGAGTGTGACGAACCTACGGACTGTCGAGATCTACAACAACCAGCTCTACTTCGCCAGTTCCTCCGGCACGTTCCTCGGCGTCAGTTCGCTCGGCACCGGGCTGCCGACCAGCGGACCGGCGTTGCCAACGCTCCAGATCAACGCTGGCGCCGGGGCAAGCACCTACGGCTTCGTGATGTTCTCCACCGGTTCGCAGGGCGCCGGCGTGCTCGACCTCGCCTACCTCGCCGATGATCGTACGGTGGCTGGCGGCGGCATCCAGAAGTACTCGTACAACGGCACTGCGTGGAGTAACTCGTGGTCACTTCTCGTGGGTGCCTCAGGCACGAGCACGCTGCAGTCTGGCACGGGCGTGGGCTTTGCCGGAATACGCGGCCTGGCAGGCACGTACGACTCCGTTCTCGGCGCCTCGCTCTACGCCACCACCACTGAGCCCAGCAACAATCGCCTGATCTCGATCCTCGACTCCGGCTCGACGACACCCTCGACCTACACGACGCTGCAGTCGGCTGGGACGAACTTCGTCTTCCGCGGCGTGGATCTCTCTCCTGTGGCTGTGCCCGAGCCCTCCACGTATGCCATCGCGGCTGTGGCGACTCTGGGCATGGCGAACCTGATGCGTCGCCGCCGTCGTGCCGGCGATCTCGACGGCTGACGCCGGCGGGGTTTTGCGGCTCTGTCACTCGCTCGTTCTCCGGGCAGGTCGTCGCCAGGCGGCCTGCCCGGAGCTTTTTTTCGGCAGCCCTTGTTCGGCGCTATCTTTCCCGCGCGTGGCTGCACACAATCGCACTCCGCGATCGCGATCTGCCACCAGCTTGTGCAGGAATCCCCATGCCGCAGCCCGCCGTGCTCCTCTCCGCCCTCGCCGACGAGGCCGCCTTCCACCTCTCGGCCGTCGAGCAGTTTTCGGCGCTCGCCGCCCTGGGCTTGGAGTACTACAGCCTGCGGAACATCGACGTGGGTAAGGGCGTGAAGAACGTCATGAAGCTCTCGATGGCTGAGATCCAGAAGGTTCGCCATCTCGAAGACGAATACGGCCTCAACGTGGCTTCGATCGCCTCTCCCATTGGCAAGGTGAAGCTGCTCGACAAGGCCGACGGCACGAAGAACGCCTACGTGCCCTTCAAGCAGTACCTCGCCAAGGACGTGGCCAAGGCCTGCGAACTCGCCCACGCCTTCGAGACCAAGCTGATCCGCGGCTTCTCCTTCTATCCACCGAAAGACGCCAAGCCCGAGGACCACCTCGAGCAGGCGGTGGACCAGATCGGCAAGATCGCCGAGGCGTGCCACCGCTCCGACCTCACCTTCGGCCTGGAGGTGGAGGCCAACCTCGTGGGCCGCACCGGCCAGCTGCTCGCGGAGATCCACCGCCGGGTGAACCACCCTGCGCTCGTGCTCGTGTTCGACGCGGCCAACCTGATCGTGCAGGGCTTCTCGACGAACGAGGTCTGGAAGCAGTGGGAGGCGATGAAGCCGGGGCTCGGCTGGGTGCACATCAAGGATTACCGGCCGGTGAAGGCCGCCGCCCGCGGGAAGCACGTCGAGGAAG
This sequence comes from Candidatus Kuenenia stuttgartensis, assembly GCA_945870505.1. Classification (GTDB taxonomy): domain Bacteria; phylum Planctomycetota; class Planctomycetia; order Pirellulales; family UBA1268; genus QWPN01. The sequence goes on from CAMBSN010000010.1 coordinate 11,700, forward strand.
ACGCGCTGGCCCACTTCGTACCGGCCGACATCGGCGCCGGCGGCCACGAGAAGATCCTCGCCGACCTCCGCGGGATGCTGCCCACGCTCACCAAGAAGCTCTCCCGCCGCGGCATCCCCGGCGTGTTTCTCGATCTCGAGCCGCACGTTCGCGGCGGCGGCCAGTTTGGCGGCACCAGCGGCCCCGACGGCATGGGAGTCGCGGTCCGCAGCCTCTGCCGCGTGCTCGACAAGACGAAGGTGGCCTACCACCTCCGCGACTTCGACGACCTGCTGGCCGCCCGGGGCCTGTGACGAGAGTGGCGAGCCGAGGATCGGCGGCTGCTCGACGAGCGTTGGAGATTTCACTCGCCGGAGTGGAGAATCGTTGGTTGACGAGGAGCGAAATATCCCCGCGAGCAGACAACTGCCGTCCTCGGCGGCAGCACCTCATGGAGCAGGCAGCATGAGCGACGTCACCGAGCCCGGCAGCTACTTCGTCGCCAACTATCCGCCTTTCGCGCGGTGGACCGACGCCGCCGTGCCTGATGCACTTGCCGCCTTCGCGGCGCCGCCGACCGACGTGCCGCTCGGTCTTTACCTGCACATCCCGTTCTGCCGGAAGCGGTGCAAGTTCTGCTACTTCCGCGTCTACACCGACGTGGTTGCCAGTGACGTGGAGCGGTATTCGCTGGCGCTGGCCCGCGAAGCGGCGACTGCGGCGGCGCAGCCAGCGGTGGCGGGCCGCCCGCTCCGCTACGTCTACTTCGGCGGCGGCACGCCGTCGTTCCTGAGCGTCAAGCAACTGGAGCGGCTCGTGGCGGGGATCCACGAGAGCTTCGGCTGGGACGATGCCGAGGAGGTGACGTTCGAGTGCGAGCCGGGCACGCTCTCCGAGCCGAAGGTGAAGGCGCTTAAGGCCCTCGGGATGACGCGGATCTCGCTCGGCGTCGAAAACTTCGACGACCAGATCCTCGAGTCCAACGGCCGGGCCCATCTCTCCGCCGAGATCATGCGAGCCTGGGACTGGATCAAGGCCGCGGAGTTTCCCAGCACCAACGTTGACCTGATCGCGGGGATGGTGGGCGAGACCGACGAGTCGTGGACGGCCACGGTGGAGAAGACGCTGGCGCTCGAGCCCGACAGCGTGACGATCTACCAGATGGAGCTCCCCTTCAACACGGTGTTTGTCAAAGACGCCAAGGGAGAGGGCCGCGACGTGCCCGTCGCCGACTGGGCCACGAAGCGCCGCTGGGTGGGCGAGGCGTTCGACCGGTTTCTCGGTCGCGGTTACGCGGTGTCGAGCGGATACACGCTGGTCCGCGATCCTGCGAGGGTCCACTTCCGCTACCGCGACATGCTCTGGGAGGGGGCCGATCTGGTGGCCCTCGGCGTGGCGAGCTTCGGCCACCTGTCGGGCGTGCACTACCAGAACGAGCCGCACTGGGATCCCTACCTCGACGCCGTTGAGGCGGGGCGACTGCCGATCCATCGCGGCCTGCGGCCGACCCGGCGGGAACTCCTGATTCGCGAACTGATCCTCGGCCTCAAGAAGGGCACCATCGACACCCGTCGGCTGGCGGCGAAGTTCGGCGTCGATCCGCTCGTCGAATGGGGGGGCGCCTGGGAGCGTCTGTCTCGCGACGGCTGGCTCGAGGCCATCGCCCCGCAGCCGGTGCTGACCCGGGCGGGCCTGTTGCGGGTCGATTCCCTACTTCCCGCGTTTTTCGAGCCGTCTGATCTGGAAAAACACGGGGCAGGATGATTCAGCCACTCGACACCCTGGAGCGGCCCTCCTAGGCTTCTGTGAGCGGTTCACCGCTCCTTCCTGCACCCTCCTGCGAGTCCTTTCGTGCACCACTTGGCCGTCGATGCGAATGCCGGGGCGGCGGTGGTTTCGCCCCGGGCGGCCTCCGCCCACATCTGCCCAGACTCGCGTCAACTTCGCGAACGGCTTCGGGCCGCCGTGGCTGAGAGCGTTGCCTCGTGGAAGGCCGAGGGGCTGCCCTCGGCCGCTCGCTCGGCCGCCGGGCTCCGCCATCAGGCCGAGCGAATCGTGCAGGGCATCGGAGCCCCGGCCGAAGTGGTCGGCTGGACGATGGTGGCGCTCGTCTCGGAATACTGGCGGGATCGGCTCGCCGCGGTGTCGTCCGGCCGCCGGCTCCTGCTGCTGCCAGACTGTCCGCTGGTGCCCGAATCGGCCGACACCGGCGTGCCCCACGTCTGCGGGCCATCGTGCGGCATCGCCACGCTCTGGGCTGCCGCTCGCGACCAGGGATGGGTCGTCGAGTCGACGTCGCAGGCGGTGTCGGCGATCGGGTCGCTGCTCACCGGGCAGTACGACGGCGTCCTCGGTGTGGCCCGGCTCTCCGATCTCGAGAAGGCGTTTGCCATGCTGCCGGCCTTCGCGCTGCCGATCGCGGCGGTGCCCTACCAGCCCGTCGCCGCACCGAGCGGCACGTGCGCCGAGGCGCTCGGCGCGGCAGCCATCGACGTTGACTGGGTGCTCGGGCTGCTGGGCATCGCCGCCGGTGACGCGGCGCCGGCCGGCGACTACCTGCCTCTGCTCCGCGAGGCCGCGGGCCTGTTCGAGGCTGAGGCGATCCACACGCTCATGGATCAGGTGGGGATGTCGGGCATGCTCGGAGGCGCCGCCACGACGCCGGCAGACTGGTTGCCGCTCGAGGCCGCCGCCGGGATGTCGGGCGAGTTTCTTGCGCGTGGAGGCAAGTTTCTGCGGCCGTTCGTCACCCTGGCGGCGTTTGACGCCGTGACCGCCGATCTGGCCGAACGGCCGTCGGCCACGGCCGCTGGCGTCGTGCCGGATCGACGCACGCCCCGCGCGTCGGCGAAGGCGGCGGCCGTCGCCATCGAAATCTTCCACAAGTCGTCGCTCGTCCACGACGACATCGAAGACTCCGATCAGATTCGCTACGGCCGCGCCACGCTGCATGAGGAGGTGGGCGTGCCCTCGGCGGTCAATGCCGGCGACTACCTGCTAGGTGTGGGCTATTCGATCATGGCATCGCTGCCGGGCCTCGATGCAGCCACCATTCGCGATGCGGTGGCGATCCTTGCCGACGCGCATGTCCGGCTGGCTCGCGGCCAGGGGGCGGAGCTCTGGTGGCGGGACGGTGCGGCCGCGGGAATGCCGGCTCGCCTGCTGACGCCGGACGAGGCTCTGGAGATCTACGGCCTCAAGACATCGCCTGCCTTCGAGGCAGCCGTGGCCCTCGGCGTGCGGCTCGCCGGTGCCGATCCGACGAAGGTGGCGGCGATCGGCCGCTACGCCCTGCACGTCGGCACGGGCTTTCAGGTGCTCAACGACCTCAAGGACTGGGCGGGCGATCTGGAGAACGAGCGCCGCGCTGCCGGCGACCTGATCGGGGGCCGGCCGACGCTCTTGTGGGCGCTGGCGGTCGAGGGCCTGGAGCCGGCCGACCGTGCCGCGCTCGTCGAGGCGGCCGCCCGGGCCCGGCAGGCGGGTGATGCCGCGGCACTGGCCGAGGTCCGGCAGTTCTACGACCGTGCCGGCGTTGCCACCAAGGCGACGCGGATTGCCGCCAAGCAGCGACTGCTCGCCGGCGAGGTTGTGGCCGCCTGCGGGATGCCACGGCTGCGCGAGGTGCTCGAGTTTCTCCTCGACCTCGCGGTGCCTGCCGGCGCGACGGGCGGATGATGAGCCCAGGCCGATTGCCGCCGGATGGTGCCGATGCGGTGGGCCGCGCCGAGCGCCTCGTGCAACTCTTCTGTCCGAATGTCGCGTCGTTTGGCACGATCACTCCCGCGGATGCCGACGAACTGCCGGCCGTCGATCGGAACCTGCTCGACCACCGCAGCCACATGACAGTGACGATGGAGCGGCATCATGCGTGTCGCCTCGACGTGCGGGTCGTGGCGGAACAGAACGCAGCCGAAGGCAGCGGGGCAAGGTATGCCCGCGAGATCCTGCTGGTCCGGCCCGATGGCCAGGTGGTGCAGTACGGCATCGTGCGGATCAACCTCGCCGCGGTGGATGCCGCGACCGCGGCCGCGATTCGCAGCGCCGCTGCGCCGCTGGGGAGGATCCTGATCGAGGCCGGTTTGCTCTGCGACGTGCACCGGGTGAGCCTCCTGCGGATCGAACCCGGGCCCCATCTCGGCCGCATCGTTGCGATGCCGGGGCCGCTCAGTGGCCGCGTCGCTGAGATTCTCGTCGGTGGCCAGCCGGCGATCGAACTGCTCGAGGTTGTCGTGCCCGTGTGATCCTGCGGAGGCACGGCGGGATCGGATTCTTGGGAGCGTTGTGTGGCTTCACGCAAAACCCTTGTGCGCAAGGCGTTTGCGTCAACTGGGTCGATATTGACTCGCTGCGGAAGCGACCTGTAGAGTTGGGTTGTCTGGCAAGGATGGCTGGCACGGAGGCAGGATGAGGAAAGGAGTTCTCCTTCCCCTTCTTCCCCCGCCTGTCAGGAGTCCTTTCAGGCTCTGGTTCGAAACACTCGTCGGCGTCGAAATCACGGAGTGCGACGTTGGCGACGGTTCCGTTGAACTGGTTGAGTGTTCTTGGCAAGGAGGCCTAGGCGTTCGGGGCTGAGTCGCCGGTGAGGAGGCCCCGGGCACCGTTTTTACTAGCTGCACCACGGCTAGGGAGAGGGTGGTACATGCAAAAGACCGTTTATACGACTGGCGAAGCCGCCAAAATTTGTAAGGTAAGCCAGCAGACGATCATTCGCTGCTTCGATTCGGGGCAGTTGAAGGGGTTCCGCGTGCCGGGCAGCCGGTTTCGCAGGATTCCGCGGGATCAGCTGTTCCTGTTCATGAGGGACAACGGCATCCCGACCGACGCCCTCGAGAGCGGGCGTCGGAAAATCCTCGTCGTTGACGACGACCAGGATCTCGTCGAGCTGATCACCGACGTGCTCGAGCGGGACGGCCGCTTCGAGACGCGGAGCGTGAACAACGGTTTTGATGCCGGCATGATGGTCAAGGACTACCGTCCCGACCTGATCGTGCTCGACGTGATGCTGCCCGACATCAACGGCAAGGAAGTTTGCCAGCGTGTCCGCAGCGACTCCACCATGGACGAGGTGCGGATTATCTGCATCTCGGGCATGTGCGAGCCGGACAAGATTGAGGACCTCAAGGCCTCGGGCGCCAACGAGTTCCTCCAGAAGCCGTTCGAGGCCGAGATGCTGGTGGACCGAATCTGTGGCCTGCTCGACATCGAGTCGGGTGTGGCTGGTTCGGGCTCCTGATCAGCGGGTTTTCTACGGTTTTTGCCGGGCCGCCCGCGTCTCCTTTGGGGCGCGGGCGGCCTCGAGCATTGGTGGAGGCGCGATCATGGATGGTTCACGGCCTGGCGATTCCGGGTTTGATGCGGCGGTGTTCGAGGCCCGTCTCGAAGCTGTGCGATCCTTTGCCTACGGTGCCGGCCACGAGATCAATAACCCGCTGGCCAACATCGCGGCTCGGGCTCAGGCGTTGCTCGTCGATGAGCGGGATCCCGAGCGGCGGCGGAAACTGGCCACCATCGTCGATCAGGCGTTTCGGGCGCGGGACATGATCGGCGGGTTGATGGTGTACGCGCGGCCGCCGCGGCCAATCCCGGCCGACGTTGACGTCCACGGTGTGCTGCGGCCGGTGGTGGAGGCGGCGCGGCCCGCCGCGGAGGCAAAGCGGGTGCGGCTCGACTACAGTCCGCCCCCTCTTGCCGTGACGGTGCGGGTGGATGCGGCCCAGGTGGCGGAGGCCGTGCGGGCCGTCGTTGCCAACGCGGTCGAGGCTGCCAACGAGGGGGGGCGGGTCGTGATCGAAGCTGCGTCCGTCGCCGATGGCTGCCGTGTAACCGTGGCCGACGACGGTCCGGGTATGGACGGCGATGCGGCTCGCCGGGCGTTCGATCCCTTTTACTGTGGACGCGATGCGGGGCGCGGCATCGGGCTCGGCCTGCCGAAGGCGTTGCGGTTGATCGAATCAAATGGCGGTGGCCTGGTCGTCGAGTCGCGGCCTGGCGAGGGCACTCGTGTCGTGGTGAATCTACCGATGGTCGTCCAGGGGCCGGCGTAAGGCCAGGCCCCCGGAAAAGTCACCCCAGTTTTCCGAGAGTGTTGCCCGTCCGGCTCAGTCTCTGCGGTTGCCGCTGGATCGCCTGGCCTCGCTGTCTGTCCGCACTTGTCGCGACGGCTCGAGGTTCTCTATTCTCCGGCGAGATTTCCGGTTTCGCGGCGACGGATCGCCCGCACGGCACGCAACAGGGATGGACGCATGACTTTCATCGGACCCGTCGCCGAGAGCCTGCCTTCATGTTCGGGTGAGTCGGAGCCGGTAACGGTCGCCGTCGCATCTCCACGTGGGCCTGCCTCGCAGCGGATGCCGCGTCGCCAGGCCGCCCGGGGCACTGCCGATGACGCCGCCGAGGTGGAGGCGGTCACCCGCACGACCCGTTGGCTGCTGAATCGCCAGTCGGCGGACGGCCACTGGCGGGCGCCGTTGGAGGGCGACACGATCCTCGAGAGCGAGTACCTGCTCCTGCTGGCCTGGGCGGGCCGACTCACCGACCCAAGGGTCCGGGGCGCCGCCGATCGGATCCTTGCCCAGCAGCAGCCGGGCGGGGGCTGGGCGATCTATCCCGGTGGGCCGGTCGACATCAGTGCCAGTGTGAAGGCCTATTTCGCGCTCAAGCTCGTGGGCCATGCGGCGGACGAACCGTCGCTCGTGCGGGCCCGGCGGGCGATCGCCGAGTCAGGCGGCCCATGGGCAGTGAACAGCTTCACGCGGTTCTACCTCGCGCTGCTCGGGCAGATGCCCTACTCCGCCTGCCCGGCCGTTCCGCCGGAGGCCGTTCTGCTGCCGGGCTGGTTCCCGGTGAACCTTTCGCGCGTGTCGGCCTGGTCGCGGACGATGATCGTGCCGCTGTCGCTGATGTGGGCCTTCAAGCCGATTCGCCACGTGCTCGCCGGCCGTGGCATCGCCGAACTCTTTGGCGACCGGGACCGCCGCGGACCGCCCCCGCCCGCTGACACGAGTTCATGGGCCTGCTTCTTTCGCGGCATCGACCGTGCGATGAAGGCCTGCGAGGCGATGGGGCTGACGCCCCTGCGGCCGCGGGCGATTCAGGCCTGCCGCCGCTGGATGCTTGACCGGTTCGACGGCAGCGACGGACTCGGCGCGATCTTTCCACCGATGGTGTGGAGCATCATCGCCCTGAAATCGATGGGCTGCCACGACGACGATCCGGAGGTTGCCGAGGCCTGGAGCCGGCTCGACGGCCTCGTCGAGCGGGAGCCCGATGGCACCACGCGGCTGGAGCCCTGCCGCTCTCCTGTGTGGGACACCGCCATCACCACGATCGCTGTGGTCGAGTCGGCTGCGAGTCACGGCGACGGCCATGCAGCGCGGGCAGCGGCCGACCGCGCCGTTGACTGGCTGCTGGCCAACGAGATCCGTTTCGCCGGCGACTGGGCCGACCGGGTTGCCGCAGAGCCGGCGGGGTGGTGCTTCGAATATGCCAATCGGTTCTATCCCGACGTGGACGACACCGCGATGGTGGTGATCGCTCTGGCGACCTGGCGATCAGCGGCTGCGACGTCGGCTCGTCGCGAGGCCGTCGATGCCGCGATCGGCCGTGCGGCCCAGTGGCTGGCGGCCATGCAGAACGCCGACGGCGGCTGGGGCGCCTTCGACCGCGACAACAACAGCGAGTTCCTCTGCAAGGTGCCGTTCGCGGACCACAACGCGATGATCGACCCGAGTTCGCCCGATCTCGCGGGGCGGGTGCTGGAGGCGTTTGGCAAGATCGGCCTGCGGCCCGGCCATCCGGCGGTCGATCGCGGGCTGGCCTACGTTCGCCAATCGCAGGAAGCCGACGGCGGCTGGTATGGCCGCTGGGGCGTGAACTACGTCTACGGCACCTGGCAGGTGCTCGAAGGCCTGCGGGCGATCGGGATTCCGCTCGACGACCCGGCGGTGCTCCGCGGGGTCGCCTGGCTCGAGACTCACCAGCAGGCCGATGGTGGCTGGGGCGAGACGGCCGAAAGTTACGCCGATCGAGGCCTCGCCGGCACGGGAGTGCCCACACCGTCGCAGACGGCGTGGGCTGTGGCTGGCCTCATCGCCGCCGGCCGGGGCGAGTCGGTGGCCGTTCGCCGCGGAGTCGACTGGCTCATCGCCCGCCAGGAGGCGGACGGCAGCTGGGAGCAGCGGGAGTTCACCGGCACGGGCTTCCCGAAGGTCTTCTACCTGAAGTACCACTGGTATCCGATCTACTTTCCGCTGATCGCACTCTCCCGGGCGCACCGGGCGGCGGCGGCGTCCCGACGGGAGATGGTGGCATGAGTGTTCCCGTCGGCCAGATGATGGCGGTCCTGCGGCATGTGGCCGTCCAGCGACTCCGCGGCAACGACCGCTATCCGCTCGTGCTCATGCTCGAGCCGCTCTTTCGCTGCAACCTCGCCTGCGGCGGCTGTGGCAAGATCCAGCACCCCACCGAGGTGCTGCGGTCGCACCTCACGCCCGAGCAGTGCTTCGCGGCGGTCGACGAGTGCGGCGCGCCGATGGTCTCGATCCCAGGCGGCGAGCCTCTGCTCCATCCGCAGATCGTCGAGATCGTCGAGGGGATCGTGGCCCGGCGGCGGTATCTCTACCTCTGCACCAACGCGATCAAGCTCGAGGAGATGCTGCCGCTGTTCCGGCCGTCGCCTTACTTGGCCTTCTCGGTGCATCTCGACGGCCCCCGCGAGGAGCACGACCACGCCGTCTGCCGTGAGGGCGTGTACGACATGGCGGTGTCGGCGATCCGCGCGGCCCGCAGGGCCGGGTTTCGCGTAACCACCAACTCCACGCTGTTCACCGACGCCGATCCCGTCCGCTACCGCAGCTTCTTCGACGAGGTCATGGGCCTCGGCGTGGAAGGAATGATGATCTCGCCGGGCTACTCCTATTCGAAGGCGCCCGACCAGGATCACTTCCTCTCGCGGCGGCGGAGCCAGTCGCTCTTTCAGCGGATCCTCGACGCTGCCCCCGCCCGCTGGAAGTTCAACCAGTCACCTGTGTTCCTGGAGTTCCTCAAGGGCGACTGGGACCTCGAGTGCCGCCCCTGGGGCACACCCACCTACAACCTCTTCGGCTGGCAGCGGCCCTGCTACCTGCTCGACGAAGGCCATGCGAAGACCTTCCGCGAACTGATGGAAGAGACCGACTGGGACGGCTACGGTCGGGCCAGCGGCAACCCGAAGTGTGGCGACTGCATGGTGCACTGCGGCTATGAGCCCGCCGCCGTGGAGGCCACCTTCGGGTCGCTCGGCGGCCTGCTCGCCACGGCCCGGCTGATGTTTCTTGGTTCGCCACGCCGCAGCCGGGACGAACCGGCACCGCCCCCCTCCCCCGCCCTGCACCTCCAGCCCAATGGCCTGCCGGCGTTGCCGGTCATCGACCGCGTGGCCTGACGCAGGCTTTCGTAGCACAGGTTCCCACGTAGCACAGGTTTTCAACCTGTGTGTCTTCCCAGTTCGCACTGGGCTCGGGGCTACCCATGCCCGTCGCCGGACGCTCGCTGCGGCCCTCCGGGCCTGCGCTCGCTCGATGCTGACTTCGCTCCGCCATCCATGGCTGCGCTCGTCAGCAACGCCGGCTCCCGGGCACGGGCAGCCCCTCGCTGCCTCCCGTAGCACAGGTTTTCTCGTAGCACAGGTTTTCAACCTGTGTGCCTGTCACCGCCTCGCACGGCTCGAGCGCGGTGGGTTGCTCAAAGGCCGCGTTCGCGCACCATCCGGGCGGCGTCGAGGGCGGCGCCTCTCGCCCCCGCCGAATCGCCGGTGGGCATCACGTGGATCGGCAGGCTCGCCTGCTCCTCCCGCTGCGACGGCATGCCCGCGCGGATCTCGTCGAGAAACCAGCGGCGAAACTCGTCGGATGTCTCCACGGCACCGCCACCGACGATCAACGCGTCGGGATCGAACACGTTCACCATCTCGTCGAAGAACAGGCCGAGGGCATGGGCCTGCACGCGGAAGATGTCGCGGCACATCGTGTCGCCCCGCTCCGCCAGGCCGCGGACCTTCTTCGCCGCATCGCCGATCTCGTCGGCCGCGAGGGGATGCCCGGGGTTCCGGGCCAGGAAGTGTGGCAGCAGCGTGCGGCGGATCGCCGTCAGCGAGCAGAGCGACTCGAGATCGCCGGTGCGTCCGCAGTTGCAGGCCGGCACGGCACCCTCCATCCCGGGCACCGATTCGTGGGGGATCAGCACGTGGCCGAGTTCGCCGCCGAAGCCGTTGCGGCCGGTGACCACGCGGCCGCCGACGATCACGCCGCCGCCCAGGCCTGTGCCGATGATCGCCGACACGCTCGTGGCCGTGTTGTCGGACCCGAAGATCGACACGTGGCCCCAGAGGGCCGCGGCATTGCCATCGTTGAGGTAGGTCACCGGCAGGCCGAGCCGCGACTCCAGGCCGGCCCGCATGTCGTAGCCGGCCCACGCCGGGTGGACGAAGTTCGTCGAGCCCTTCTTGCTGAGCACCCCCGACCCGCTCGCCGGGCCGGGCGTGTCGAGCCCGACGGCCACGAGTTTCGCCCGGTCAACGCCCGCCTTGCCGCACGCCATCTCGAGGCCGTCGGCGATCTGCCCGAGACACACCGCGGGGCCCTCGACGCTCCGGGCCGGATGCTCACACAGCCCGTCGATGAGGAATTCGCCCCGTTCGTCGAGAAACGTGTAGTTGATGGCGGTGCCGCCGAGGTCTACGCCGGCGACCACCTTCTCTGCGGGTGACATAACTCGGTCCTTTCTGGGGTGGTCTGGTCGTTGGGAGTGGGAGGGGGCGTCTCAGCCCGCGGCGTGCTCTGCGAAGCCCCGCTTCACGCGGGCGACGATCGCCCTCAGGCCGCGGGTGCGGAGGATGCCGAGCACGTCGGCAAGCCCCATGCGATCGAGAATGTCGTCGGAAATCGTGGCGACATCGGCCACTGGCCGGCCGTTGATCGCCTCGGCGAGGATGGCCACGAAGCCCTTCACGGTCGGCGCCTCGGGGGCCACCTCGGCGACGAGTTGGGCGGAGCCACCGGCCGACTCCGTCCAGAGAAACACGGACGTCTGGCACTCGTGCACGCGGCGATCTTCGACCGCCTTCCGCGCCGCGTACTCCGCCGAGAGCGCCGGCAGCCCGTGGGCGAAATCGACGAGGAGTTCGAGCTTCTCGCGCGCGTCAAGGTCAGCGAACTCGCCGACCAGTTCATCGAGGCGTTCTCGTACGCTCGCCATGGTCAGGCGTGCATCGCCGGCGTTGACGTCACGGCCACGGCACCGCCCGGCTCCGCGCCCTTGGCGATCGGCACGCGGACGGCGTTGCCCCACTCGAGCCACGAGCCGTCATAGTTTTTCACGTTACCGAACCCGAGTAGGTAGGTGAGCACGAACCACGTCAGGCTCGACCGCTCGCCGATCCGGCAGTAGGCGATCGTCGGGGACCGCCGCTTCATCTTGAGCTCCTTAATGTAGAGCTTTTCGAGATCCTTGGCCGACTTGAACGTGCCGTCGTCGTTGCAGTTCATCGGCCAGGGAACGTTTTGAGCGCCGGGGATGTGCCCGCCACGGATGGCGCCCTCATTGGGGTAGTCGGGCATGTGCATCCGCTCGCCGCGGTATTCCTCCGGGCTGCGGACGTCGAGCAACTGCTTGCCGGCCTTCGCGTGCCTGAGCACCTCGTCACGGAGGGCCCGGATCGATCCGTCCTGCTCCTGCGCGGTGTAGTGGGCCTGCGGAGACGAGACCCGCTCGTTCGACCAGGCCCGGCCGTCCAGTTCCCACCGCTTCCGGCCGCCGTCCATGACCCGGCAGTCCTTGTGACCGTAGAGCTTGAAGACCCAGAAGGCGTAGCAAGCCCACCAGTTGTTCTTGTCGCCGTAGAAAACCACGGTCGTGTCGTTGGAGATGCCCCGCTCGGCGCAGAGCTTCTCAAACGCGGCCCGGTCGATGTAGTCGCGGACGATGGGACACTGCAGGTCGACCGCCCAGTCGATCTCGACGGCGCCGGGGATGTGACCCTGCGTGTAGAGCGCCCGGTCTTCGTCCGATTCGACGATCCGCACCTGCGGGTCGGAGAGATGCTCGGCCACCCACTCGGTTGAGACGAGCACTTCGGGATGGATGTAGTCGGGCATGGGCGACTCCTCGTCGGCGGTCTGAAATTGGCGATGCGAAGACCTCGATTCATCGTAGACCATGCCCCCCGGGCCAGCAACGGCCCCTCATGCCGCGCCCGGGTTTTGCTAGGATCGTGACGCGGCAGTTTTCCCGTCCCATTCCCCTTTGTGCGAGCACCGTTCATCCGATGGGTCCGGCCTTCATTTTCCAAATCAGCGACCTGAACAAGAAGTTCGGGCAGCGCGAACTTCTCAAGAACGTCAACCTCGCCTTCTACCCGGGCGCGAAGATCGGCCTGCTCGGCCGCAACGGCGCCGGCAAGAGCACGCTCATGAAGATCATGGCGGGCATCGACAAGGATTATGACGGCGAGGCCCGGCTGGCCGAGGGCTACACGGTGGGCTACCTCGAGCAGGAGCCGCATCTCGATCCCGGCAAGACCGTGTTCGAAAACGTGATGGATGCGGTGGACCACTCGCGGGCCGTGCTGCGGCGGTTCGAGGAGATCAACACCCGCCTCGGTGAGCCGCTCTCGGACGCGGAGATGGAGAAACTCCTCGCCGAACAGGCGACAGTGCAGGACGAGATCGACGTCAAAAATCTCTGGGATCTCGACCGGCAGGTGGAGATCGCGATGGATGCGATGAACCTCCCGCCCGGTGACTGGGGCGTGACGAACCTCTCCGGTGGCGAGCGTCGCCGCGTCGCCCTCTGCAAGCTGCTCCTCGAGAAGCCCGACCTGCTCCTCCTCGACGAGCCGACGAACCATCTCGACGCCGAGAGCGTGAACTGGCTGGAGCGACATCTGGCCGAGTACACCGGCACCGTGGTGGCCGTGACGCACGATCGCTACTTCCTCGACAACGTCGCCAAGTGGATCCTCGAGGTCGATCACGGCCGCGGCATGCCCTTCGAGGGCAACTACTCGTCGTGGCTCCAGCAGAAGAAGGCCCGGCTCGAACTGGAGGAGAAGCAGGTCAGCGCCCGCCAGAAGACCCTCGACAAGGAACTCGAGTGGGTGCGGATGTCGCCCAAGGCCCGACAGGCCAAGAGCAAGGCCCGCCTCGCGGCCTACGATAAGCTCGCCGCGGAGCAGGCGGCGGTACGGGATCAGGACATCGAGATCTTCATCCCTGCCAGCCGGCCGCTCGGCGATCAGGTGATCGACGTCGACAACATCTCCAAGGCTTTCGGCGACAAGCTCCTCTTCGAGAACCTGTCGTTCAAGCTGCCGCCGGGAGGCATCGTGGGGATCATCGGCCCCAACGGTGCTGGCAAGACGACCCTCTTTCGGATGCTCGTCGGCGCGGAGCAGCCCGATTCTGGCACGGTCAAGGTGGGCTCCACGGTGGACATCGGCTACGTGGATCAGAACCGCGACGCCCTCGACCCGATCAAAACGGTGTTCGAGGAGATCTCGGAGGGCCACGACACGATCGAACTGGGCAAGCGGGCGGTCAACGCCCGGAGTTACGTCGCCAAGTTCAACTTCATGGGCCCGGATCAGCAGAAGAAGGTGGGCACGCTCTCGGGCGGCGAACGCAACCGCGTGCACCTCGCCAAGCTGCTTCGCGGCGGGGCCAACCTGCTCCTGCTCGATGAGCCCACCAACGACCTCGACGTTGACACGCTCCGGTCACTCGAGGAAGGGATCACGAGCTTCGCGGGTTCGGTGGTGGTGATCACCCACGACCGCTGGTTCCTCGACCGACTGGCCACGCACATCATCGCCTTCGAGGGAGACGGCTACGTCCACGTCTGTGAAGGCAACTTCGAGGTCTACGAGCGAAGCCGCAAGGAGCGACTCGGCCTCGCCGCCGACGAGCCGCACCGCTTCCGCTACAAGAAGCTGAAGCATTGATTCGTGCAGGCGACATCCTGCCGACCACGTAGCACAGGTTGTCAACCTGTGTGAGTCCGCGTCGCGGCTCTCGTAGCACAGGTTTTCAACCTGTGGCTGATGAACGCCGCGAGGGGATCCCGGCCTGGTGCACCACTGGGCATCGGCTCCCCCCACGCCTCACGGCGTTGGGCTTCTGCGATGCCTTGCGGCTCAGGCGAGCCGCTGGGCGTCGAGCGAGCCGCGGTCGCCGCGCCAGGCGTCGCGGTCCACGTTGCCCCGCACGCCGGGCACCGATCCCTTCGACGTGTATTGCCAGAACGACCACCGCTCCCACGCCTTCGGCACGTACTTCGCCGGTTCGTCCACATAGGCCGCTAGCCAGAGCGGACAGTCGAGCGCGCCGCCGTCGCCCGCTTCGTCGCGCCAGAAGTAGAGGCCCGTGTAGATGATCGGCGGCGCCCCCATCCGCTCGCGGAGCCGCGCCACGAACGACTCCGTCCAGGCTCGGACCTCAGGCGGCTTCAGGCCGTCGTCCTTTTCCAGATCGAGCACGATCGGCAGGTCGCCCGACACCGGCCGCACCGTGTCAAAGACGAAGTCGGCCTGGCCAGCGGCGGAGCTTCCGGGTCGACCGAAGTGGTAGGCCCCGCGGATCAGCCCCGCCGCGGCGATCGCCGGCCAGTTGGCGGCAAACTTCGCATCGACGTGCGCCAGGCCCTCGGTCGCCTTGCAGAAGCAGAACTCGATTCCCGCCTCCGCGACCTTCACAAAATCGACATCCCGCTGCCAGCGGGAGACGTCGATGCCCTGGATCGGGAACGTGCCGCCCCGGGCCGACGTCTCGTCTGCCACCGCGAGGCGCGTCACCGAGGCGAGACCCGACGCGAGCAGCGTCCGCCGCGACAATGCTATCGGGGTCTTCACGCCGGTTTACGCCATCGGCAGCCGGGCTGCCGATGCGGCTGCCCGTAGTTCCTTCGGGAGCGGGAAGTAGACGTCTTCCTCGCGGATCGACCGCTCCTCAACTTCGGCGCCGAAGCGGTCCCGCAGCCACGTCAGGCAGTCCTGCACGACGGCCTCGGGAGCGCTCGCGCCGGCCGTGATCACCACCGTCTCCTCGCCGTGGAACCACGTAGGGTCGATTTCTCCGGCGCCGTCGATGAGTTGGGCAGGGATGCCGCGCTCGCGGGCCAGTTCGGCGAGCCGCTGGCTGTTGGAGCTGTTTTGGCTGCCAAGCACGATCACGAGGTCGGCATCCTCCGAGAGCAGGCGGACGGCCTCCTGGCGATTCTGCGTCGCGTAGCAGATGTCATCCTTTGGCGGCCCGACGATCTGCGGAAACCGCTCTCTCAGCCGGGAGATGATTCGCGAGGCGTCGTCCACCGAGAGCGTGGTCTGTGTGAGATAGGCCAGCTTGTCGTCCGTGCCAAACGGCAGCGCGTCGACGTCCTCCGGCGACTCCACCAGCGTGAACGCCGCCGGCGCCTGGCCGATCGTGCCGATCACCTCGTCGTGCCCCTCGTGGCCGATGAGCACGATCCGGTAACCCTGCGAGGCGTACTTGATTGCCTCGAGGTGCACCTTGGTGACGAGCGGGCAGGTCGCGTCGATCGCCCGCAGGCGCCGCTCGGCCGCCACCCGCCGGATCTCCGGCGCTACTCCGTGGGCTGAGAACAGCAGGACTGCGCCCTCCGGCGCTTCTTCCACGGAGTCGACGAACACCACGCCCTGGCGGATGAAGCGGTCGACTACGTGCCTGTTGTGGACGATCTCGTGAAACACGTAGATCGGCGTGCCGTGGAGGCGGATCGCCGTCTCCAGCGTCTCGATGGCCATGTTGACGCCGGCACAGAAGCCGCGGGGACTGGCGAGGAGGATTTTCATCGGGCGTTCCAGCTCGGGGCGGCAGCAGGCGGGAGGCAACCGCCATCGGGTACAACGGTTGGGACCGCCGAAGCATCCTAGTGGAGGCGGCGAAACGCGGCCAGACAGTCCGGTCGCCGGGGCTCCCCGCCGCGGCGTGAGGGAGCAGGTGCATGCAGGTTGGGACACCACACACGGCGCCGTTGCCGCGGCGCGGCCAGGCGGCCGCTCGCGACGGCGTGGCGTGGCGGCTGGCCGATCTGCCGGCGGGCGACGACCTCGCCGCTGCCGAGGCCTTCTGTCGGGCCGTCGCCCAACGCCACTACGAAAACTTCACCGTCGCAACCCGCCTCGTGCCGGCGCAGCTCCGCCAGCACCTCGCCAACGTCTACGCCTTCGCCCGCTGGGCCGACGACCTCGGCGACGAATCGGCGTCTCCGACGGAGGCCACTGTCGCGCTCGCGGCATGGCGCGAGGAACTCGACGCCTGCTTCGCCGGCCGGCCGCGGCACCCGGTGTTTCTCGCGCTCGCCGACACGATCCGCCGCACCGGCCTCGACCGCGCGCCCTTCGCCGACCTAATCGCCGCGTTCGAGCAGGACCAGCGACAGACGCGGTATGCGACCCGCGACGACCTCGTCGCCTACTGCCGCCACTCGGCCGATCCTGTCGGCCGGATCGTGCTGGCGCTGGAGGGCTGTCGCGACCTGCAGTTGGTGGCGATGTCCGACTCGATCTGCACCGGGCTGCAGCTCGTCAACTTCTGGCAGGACGTTCGTCGCGACCGGCTCGCCGGCCGCGTCTATCTTCCGCTCGACGACATGACGCGGCACGGCGTCGATGAGGCAATGCTCGATGCGCCGTCGGCATCCCCTGCCCTGCGGCGGCTCCTGGCCGTCGAGGTGGAGTGGGCCCGCCGCTGCTTCGCCGCGGGGGCGCCGCTCGCCGATGCCGCCCCCGCCGTGCTCCGGCCCGCGATCGAGATGTTCATCGGTGGCGGGCGGGCTGTTGCCGACGCCATCGAGCAAGCGGGTTTCGACACGCTCTCCCGGCGGCCGACGGTGGGCCGCTGGGCGAAGATGCGGCTTGCGGCCCGCGCCTGGTGGCGATCTTGCGTGGCCGGCGGGGGCCGCGCATGACCACGCTGGCGGCCGATCATGCGGCGTGCGCGGCGATCCTGAGGCGATCGGGCTCGAGCTTCGCCATGCCGATCGCACTACTGCCGGAGGCGAAACGCCGCGGCACGACCGCGCTCTACGCCTTTTGCCGGGTGGCCGACGACATCGTGGACGACGCCGCCGACCGCGAAGCCGCCGCCGCGGGGTTGGCTGCCTTTTCCACCTCCACCGACGCCGCGCTCTCGGGCCTCCCGGTCGATGATCCCGTGCTCCGCGCCGTCACCGACACGGTCCGCCGCTACGCGGTGCCCGAGCAGTACCTACGGGACATCCTCGCGGGCGTGCGGATGGACCTCCACCACAGTCGTTATGAGACCCCCGCCGAACTCGAGCTCTACTGCAGCCGCGTGGCAAGCGCCGTAGGCATCGCCGCCATCCACGTCTGGGGATTCACCGACCCCAGCGCGATCGGCCTCGCGCACGACTGTGGCGTTGCCTTTCAGCTGACCAACATCCTCCGCGACATTCCTGAGGATCTCGGCCGCGGCCGGGTGTACCTGCCGGAAGAGGATTTCCTGGCATGCGGCTGCACAGTGAACGACCTCCTGGCGGGTCGGATCGGCCCGGCCTTCGCCCGGCTTGCCACGCTGGAGATCCAGCGGGCGGCGGAGAGGTTTCGACGGGCGGCGGCGCTCGACGGCATGCTCTCCACCGACGGCCGGGGCGTGTTTCGCGCGATGTTCGGCGTCTATCGGACGCTGCTCCGGGCGGTGGGCCGCCAGGGAGTTGGCATCTTCACGGCGAAGGTGCGGGCTTCCAAGCCGCGGCTCATGGCGGCGGCGCTGGCCACGCTCGCCTGCGGGACGAAGGTGTGGCGATGAGCGGCAGTCCCCAGATTGAGCCACCGCACGTGATCGTCGTTGGCGGCGGGCTCGCCGGTCTCGCGGCGGCGGCGGCGCTCGCCGAAAGCCGCTGTCGCGTGACGCTACTCGAAGCGCGGCGGCGGTGTGGCGGCCGCGCGGCGTCGTATGAGGACCCGGTGGGCGGCGGGCTCGTCGATGCTTGCCAGCACGTGGCCATGGGCTGCTGCACCAACTTCCTCGACCTCTGCCGCCGGGCCGGCCTCGACGATGCCCTCCGCCGCGACCGGACGCTCTGGTTCATCGGTCCCGACGGTGACCGGAGCCGCTGCACGCCGTCGCGGGTTTTACCGGCGCCGCTCCACCTCGCTCCCCTGCTCCTCGGCATGCGGCATTTCTCGGTCGGCGAGAAGCTCGCCCTCGGCCGGGGCATGCTGCGGCTGGCCCGGCATCAGTCCGCCGGAGGGGCCGATACGGCGACGGCGCTTGAGTGGCTGCGATCGATCGGCCAGCCCGAGCGGGTGATCCGCCTCTTCTGGCAGCCGGTGATCGAAAGCGCGCTCGGCGAATCGATCGACCTCGTGGGCATCACGGCCGCTCGCAAGGTGGCGGTCGATGGCTTCCTCGCGCACCGCGACGCGGCCGACCTGATCGTGCCGACCGAGCCGCTGGGCCGGCTCTTCGGCGATCGGCTCATCCGCTGGCTGGAGGGGGCGGGCGTCGTCGTCGAACGCGGGATGACGGTCACGGAGATCGAGCGAGCCACCGATGGACGGGTTGCCGCCGTCCGCTGTGGAACGGAGTCGATCGCCGGCGACGCCGTCGTGCTCGCGGTGCCGTGGAGGGCCGCGGGCCGGCTGGTGCCCGATGTCGTGCCGGACGTGGCCGAGCAGCTGGCGGGATCGCCGATTACGGCCGTGCATCTCTGGTTCGATCGCGATGTGATCGACGTTCCCCACGCCGTGCTCGTGGGCCGCGTGTCGCAGTGGGTGTTTCGCGGCGAGCCCGGGTCCACCACGCCCGGCCACTGCCAGGTGGTGATCAGCGCGTCCCGCGGGCTGATGCAGGGCGACCGGCAGAAGCTCGTGGACCAGGTGGTCGCGGAACTGCGGGAGGTGTTTCCAGCCGCCCGCGACGCCGAACTCCGGGACGCGAAGGTCGTGACGGATCCCACGGCGGTGCTCTCGGTGCGGCCCGGCGTCGATGCCCAGCGGCCTGCCGCCACCACTCGCGTGCCCAATCTCTTTCTCGCGGGCGATTGGACGGCCACGGGCTGGCCTTCGACGATGGAGGGAGCGATCCGCAGCGGCCGCATCGCCGCGGCGGCCGCCGGCGGGTATCTCGGGACCGCCGTGGCGGCCGTCGTGCCTGAGCTCCCGAAAAACCCGCTCGTGCGGCTGATCACAGCGGGCTGATGCTGGTTGATACGGTTCGCACGTATGCGAGTCGAGCAACACAGGTTGCCAACCTGTGCCGGATGTGCCGCAGGTTGAAAACCTGCGCTACGAATCGAGTCTGTAGCGTAGGTTTTTAACCTGCGTTGCTCCATGACACAGGTTGAAAACCTGTGCTACGAGAGGCACACACAGGTTGAAAACCTGTGCTACGAGAGGCAGCGAGGGGCTGCCCGTGCCCGGGAGCCGGCGTTGCTTTCTCCGCAAAGCCAGGATGGCAAAGCGGAGAAAGCATCGAGCGAGCGGAGGGCAGGATGCCCGTAGTGAGCGTCCGGCGACGGGCATGGGTAGCTCCGAGCCTCATGCGAACCGGGAAGACACACAGGTTGGAAACCTGTGCTACGAGAGGCACACACAGGTTGAAAACCTGTGCTACGAGAGACCGTGAGCTGGCGCGGGATCCTGGTGCAGGTTGACAACCTGCACCTACGTGGGGAGCTTCGAGCCAGGCCAGACGCGGATCGCCTCCACGACCGCATCGGCGAGTGTGCGGGAGTCGATGACCGACCGCTCCCAGAGTCGCCAGAGATCGACGGCGGCGGCCGGCCGCCGGCCGACCGCACCGACCACGGCACCGAGACGACGCAGGGACGACTGCGGTGCCGATAACGTCGCCACCTCGCCCGGCAGCGTCTCGTGGGCGTTGTCGGAGATCACGCGGACCGCCGCGCAGGGCAGGCCGGCCGCGGCCGCCACCTCGGCGACCGCGAAGGTCTCCATGTCAACGAGCTGGCTGCCAGTTCGCGCCGCGAGGCTCTGCTTCATCTCGACGGTGGCGGCCACGGCATCCACCGTCACGATCGTCAGCGGCTCGGAACGCGGACGCGGCGGTGCCGCGAGCGTGATCCGCCGGGCCGCGTGGTCCATCACAGCAACCTCCGGACGCACGGCGCTGCCCCGCCGCAGGTCGGGATCAAGGCCGCCAGCGAAGCCGGCCGAGACAATCAGCCTCGGATGGTGGCCATCGATCAGCTGGCGGACCGCCGTGGCGGCCGCGATGCGGCCCACGCCGGAGATGCACCAGGCGATCCGCCTACCGACGGCAACGCCGGTTGAAAATGCGAACTGGGCTCCCTGCACTTCGCGACGATCCTCGATCAGTCGCTCGAAGGCATCGGCCTCCACGGACAGGGCGAAGACGATGCCAACGTCGACGGCGGACGACGGCAGGCGAGCAGTGTCACTGACGGCGGGAGGAGGCATGGCGACGGAGTCCTCGCCCCGCTCACCACCACGAGGCGCAGCGATGCAGGAAGGCGACCGGGTTCCACCAGCATAACCGTGATTCGTCGTGGCCGGCGGCACAGTCGCAGGGCTCGACGGGCACCATCTTCACCTCGTACTTCGGCACCCGCTCGACCTTCTCTGGGCCGTCAACCTTGTAGACCTTCTTCTTGACGATCACGTCGCCGCACGGTGGATGGCAGCGGCACTCGGGTGGCGGCGTGTGCCACGGGTCGCGACCACGGACGCAGGTGTATTCGCACTTCATCGAGTAGACGGGCTTTAACGACTTCTTCTCGTCCCAGGTGCCACTGCAGGCCGGGATGCACTCCCGGCAGCCGCCGGTGCATCCCGTGCAGCCGGCGCGGGCGCGGCTCGTCGCCACGGCCGCCCCGGCGAGCGTGGCGAGCAGGGCGATGGCACGTATGTGGTTCGTGGTGCGTCGCATGAGAACGTCTCCGTGCGGCCGAGGGTCAGAAGTCGAACGCGAGCCGGGTGCCGAAGCCGTGGATGCAGCCGCTGCCGTCGTAGCTGGGTCCCGGAACAATGCTCCCATCTTTTTGCTTCTTGAACGGCGTGCTCGAGAAGTCGCGATAGGTGAAGTCGTAGTTGAAGTAGACGCGGGCGTTGGGGTTGAGCAGCCAGTTGAGGCCGAGCGTGCAGCCGTTGAGCACGCCACCGTTCACCTCGCCGTCGCTCAGGCAGAGGTAGTTGTAGCGCACGCCCAGCTGCCAGGCACCTTCGCTCACGCTCAGCCTCCGCCCCGAGCCCCCGCCGCGAACGGCGTAGAAGTTGTTGTGCGGAACAGGGCGGTCGAAGCGGTATTCGATCTTTGAGTAGGTGCGGCTTTCGCCGGTGAGGAAATAGAGCACTTCCGCATAGCCGCTCTGAAAGTAGACCGTGCCCACCTTGGTGCCCGGGGCAGGCTGGTAGCCGTTGGTCACCAGCGGGCCGGCGCTGGTGGTGCTGGCGTTGTAGAGCCAGGAGCCGAAGTACTCCGATTGGAACGACCACGGCCCGTTGTTGCCGACGAACTCCAGCCCGATCATGTTCTGCCACGAGCCCTGGAGCAGGCCGGAGTCGGCGTAGATCGAGTTGAGCGGGCCGGGCGGGCCGTTACGAATCGAGCCGCGGCTCCGGAACCGCACCGCGTTGATCGGGTCGCCGGTGGGCAGGCCCGTTTCGTTGTCGAACGACGTGTACTGCCGCCGCGGCTCCATCGTCCGGCCGGAGATGGCGAGGTGGAGCAGTTTGCGGCCTTCGTCCTCGAACACCGGAAGAATAATCAGCCGGCCGACCGTCATGCTGCCACCGCTGGAGTTGTTAAAGCCGAACGGATTGGTGGCGTTCTTGAACTCGCCGACCTGCCAGGCGACGTCACCCTCCTCGTTGCTGTTGAGGATCTGAATGCCGGGTAGAAAGCCGTTATTGAAGGGCCCCTCGAAGGCGTCTTGGCTGAACGACCGCTCCATGAAGTTGAGCCAGCGGCTGCTCGTGAGATGCTCGTAGCCGAAGGGGTCTTTTTGGTTGCCGACGCGGACCGTGCCCAGGATGGGGATCTCCCGGAGCTGAAGCCAGAGGTCGGTGACGGCGGTCAGCGGGCCGGCGTCACGTTCCGTGGGGTAGGTCTCGTTGTTGACATTGATCTGATTGACGAAGTCGTATTCCGCCGCCCAGTCGTAGAACTCGTACATCCGCCCCTCCATGCGGAACCGGGCACGGCGGAGGGCGACGGTGTCGGCGAGTGTCGGATCGAGGCCACCCTGGTTCGGCGCCTGATTGCCGGGGCCGGGCCCGGCCGTGAAGGCGACGGCATCGACCTGCGTGCGACCGCCGATCTTGATTCTGAAGTCCTTCTGCTTCGACTCGGCGTGATAGCCCGCCGCCCACTTCGAACTGAGATTTGTATCGCTGCCGATCTCGTACGGTTCCGGCGGCTTCTTCTCGTCCGTGTTGGCGTCCTTGTCCGTCTTCGAATCCTTCTTGTCAGCTTCCTTGTCGGGGTTCGTAGCCTCGGCACCTGTGGCAGCCTTCGCGGACGGAGCGGGCAGCGGTTCGGCCGCCTTCTGAGTTTCGAGTTCCTGGATCCGCTGCTCGAGCGCCGTCATCCGTTGGCGGTCCGCCTCGACGGCTTCGGAGACCTCGGCGAGCGAGCCAAAGTCTGCTGCCACGCTTGGAATCGCGAGCGGAGCCGCATCGCTCGTGTCGGCCACGACGAAGATCGCATCCGCGGCCCAGCCCAGGGCCGGCGTCGCGACAAACGTGATCGCGGTCAGCAGAATCGTGAGTCGGAAGTGGCGGAAAACACCCACGAGTCTGTCTGCCGTGCCCAGATTGCCGGATCGCAGGGTCCGTTCATCTTCATGCAATCGCTACCACCCTCTTTATCGGCAAGGTCCATGGACCTCGTGAGTGTGGCGGTTCTGCAAGCCGTCAGCGGGCGGCAGGCTGGGCTGTTTGGCTGGCCAGGGCAGGCCGCTCGCTGTGGAGGGAACGCAGCACGGACGGAGAGGCGGCGGGAAACCGCACCGTGACCGTGGTTCCCTCGCCGACCCTGCTGGCGATCCCGATCGTGCCCCCGCACGAGTCCGCGATCGATCGGCAGATCGAGAGCCCCAGGCCCCCGCTCCTGATTCCCGAACCGTGAGTCCGCGCCGGGTCGGCCTTGAAGAATCGATCAAAGACGTGTTCGAGATCGCGGGGAGCGATCCCCATGCCGGTATCCGCCACCTCAAGGGTCACCGTCTCACCAGCGGCGACGGTCCGCACCTCGACGGCACCACCCGAGGGCGTGAAGCGGATGGCGTTGTCGAGCAGGTTGCTCAGCAGGCGACGCAGATCGACGGGGTTTGCGAGTGTCTCGGCGGGCTGATCGGCAGAGATGGTGAGCGTGATCCCCCGCTCCTCGGCAACCCCAGAGAACATCGCCACCGCCTGTCGGGCAACCAGCGTGAGATCGATGCCCAGGTGATCGCGTGGCTCCGCGGGATTTCCCGACTCCGCCAGCAGGAGCATGTCGTTGGCAACCTTCGAGAGGTGTCGCGCTGCGTCGAGCATGTCGGAGAGCGTTTCCTGCTGGTCGAGTGGCAGGTCGTCGCGGGCCAGCGCCACCTCCATCGAACTCTGCAGGGCGGCGAGGGGGCCGCGAAGCTCGTGCGCCGCGTCGGCGACGAACTGCTCCTGCTTGTCGACGTGCTGAGCCACCGAGTCGAGCAGGCCGTTGATGGTGCGGGCGAGCAGGTCGAGTTCGTCGCTTGTGCCGCGGACCGGCAGGCGATCGCCCAGGCGGCTTGGGCTGAGCCGCTCGGCGGTACGGAGCATCGCTCCCATCGGTTGTGTGGCCCGGCCGGCGAGCCAGTAGGCGGCGAACGGGGTGATCAGCGTAAGCCCGAGGCCCATCCCCGTCAGCAGGCGAATCAGGCCGGCGAGACTGTCATCGAGCCCCGTCGTGTAGGTGCCCACCCGCACGAGATACGACGGTCCGGAGTCACGATCAATGCGATTGCGGACGTAGCGGTAGTGGCCAACCTGGCGGACCACCTCCACCTGTTCGACGTCCTTGGGAGGGTAGTTCACGACATCCGCGGGGCAGTGGTCGCTCTTCCAAACAGTCGCCCCGTCGGGGGTGAGGAGATGGAGAAACCAGCCCCGTTCCTCGTGGCTGGCGGCTTTGCGGCGGAGTTCCGCCACGAGCGGTGCCGCATCTCCGCTGAGTTCCTGCACGGCCAGAGCGATCTCGCGAGAGGCGGCACGGAGTTCCGCATCGCAGTCGGCGTAGAGTGCCGAGCGGGCGGAGAACCGCACGATGAGCAGCGTGGCCGTCGTGAGCAGGATCACGACGGCCGTATTCCAGAGCGTCAGCCTGGTGCGGAGCGACGTGGCGCGAATCCACTCAATCAGTGGCGAGTGCATAGCCGCGGCCCCGGATCGTTTGGATCATCGATGCGTCGCGGTCCTTGTCGATCTTGCCGCGGAGCCGGTTGATGTGGACCTCGATCACGTTGGTGGGGCCGTCCCAGTCGAAGCCCCAGACGTGCTCGCAGAGCATCTTGCGGGTCACAACCTGTCCTTGGAACCGCATCAGCAGCTCCAAAATGTTGAACTCCGTGGGTGTGAGATCGACGGGCCTGTCATCGAGAGTTGCCCGACGGTTGGCGAGGCTCAGGTGGAGACTTCCGGCGGCGAGCGTCATGGCCGGCTTGTCTCCGGCCCGGCGGTGCACGGCCTCGATCCGCGCCAGCAACTCGTCCATCGCGAACGGCTTGACGAGATAGTCGTCGGCGCCCGCCTCGAAGGCCTGCAGTTTCTCGCCGACGAGGCCTCGCGCCGTGAGCACGATCACGGGGGTGCGGACCCCGCCAGCCCGCGCCGCCTTGAGCACCGAGAGGCCGTCTTCCCCCGGCAGCATGAGGTCGAGGATCACCACGTCGCTGGCGATCAACGCCTCCTTGCCTGCCACGGAGCCGTCCGGAAACCACCGGCACTCATGGCCGGCGGCTGAGACCGCCGCGCTGACCGCCTTGGCGATGATCGGATCGTCCTCGACGATGGCAACTTGCATCCGGCTCCTCCACAGAAGGGCGATCTGCCGCCCTCACCTCCTGGAAGTTTCTTAGGATACCGTCTGCCCGGCGTCCGGGCGCTATTCCCACTCGATCGTGGCGGGTGGCTTCGAGGAAATGTCGTACACCACGCGGTTCACCCCCCGGACCTCATTGATCACGCGGGTGGAGATCCGGGCGAGCAGGTCGTAGGGGAGATGGCTCCAGTCGGCCGTCATGAAGTCCTCCGTTTCGACCGCGCGGACGGCGAGGGTGTCTTCATAGGTGCGGGCGTCGCCCATGACGCCGACGCTCTGCACGGGCAGGAGCACGGCAAAGGCCTGTGACACCTTCCGCATCAACCCGGCGCGGTCGAGTTCCTCCAGCACGATGGCGTCGGCGTCGCGGAGCGTGTCGAGCCGGGGTTTCGTGACCTCGCCGAGGCAGCGGACGGCGAGGCCGGGGGCTGCAACTCGGCCTGCCAGACGATCCGCTCCGGCAGGCCGAGTTGCAGCCCGAGGTGTCGCACCTCGTCCTTGAACAGATCGCGAAGCGGCTCGAAGAGTTCGAACTGCAGGTCGTCGGGCAGGCCGCCGACGTTGTGGTGGAGTTTGATGGTGGCGGCGGGGCCGTCGGCCGCCGCGCCGCTCTCGATCACGTCGGGGTAGAGCGTGCCCTGGGCCAGGAACCGGGCGTCTTTCACCTTGGCCGCCTCCGCCGCGAAGCAATCGACGAACGCCTTGCCGATCCGCCGCCGCTTCTCCTGCGGATCGGTGACGCCCGCAAGCACGCCCAGAAACAGTTCCTCGGCCGCCACGACGTGGAGGTCGGTCTTGAAGTGCCTGGTGAACTCGTCGATCACCGTCGCGGCTTCGCCTTTCCGCAGCAGGCCGTTGTCAACGAGGATGCAGGAGAGCTGGTCGCCGATCGCTCGGCTGAGCAGGGCAGCCACGACCGCCGAGTCAACGCCTCCCGACAGCCCGCAGATCACGCGGTCGCCACCGACGCGGCGGCGGACATCGGCGATCATCGACTCCGCGAAGTCGTCGAGCCGCCAGGTGCCGTGGCAGCCGCAGGCCTTGCTGAGGAAGTTGGCCAGGATCGTGCCGCCCGCCGGCGTGTGGGTCACCTCGGGATGGAACTGCAGCCCGAAGACGGGGAGCGACTTGTGGCGGACGGCGGCGAACGGGCAGGTGGCCGTGCGGGCCAGTGGCACGAACTCCGCCGCGATGCCGTCGACCTGATCGCCGTGGCTCATCCAGACCTCGGTCCGCCCTGGCACGCCCGCGAACAGCGAGTCGGCCTCCACGACTTCGCACTCCGACCGCCCATATTCGCGGGCCGCTGCCCGGCCGACGCGGCCGCCGAGTGCGTCGCAGGCGAGCTGCATGCCGTAGCAGATGCCGAGCACCGGGATGCCGAGGCGGAAGATCGCGGGATCGCACCGCGGCGCGCCTTCGTCGTACACGCTCGCCGGGCCGCCGGAGAGGATGATGCCCCGTGGGGCCAACTCGCGGATCCGCGCCGCGGTGATGTCGTGGCGGACGATCTCGCAGTAGACGTGCTGCTCGCGGACGCGGCGGGCGATCAGCTGGGCGTATTGCGAGCCGAAGTCGAGCACGAGCACACGCTCGGCCTGCTGGCCGGTGGCGGGCTGCTCGGGGCGTGCGGGAGGGGACGCGGTGGGTGTCATGGCGGGAAGGGGCTGGAAAAACCGCCGAGTATAGGGCGGCTGCCCCTCCGCCGCGATGCACGGTCGCCGGGCCCGGCCGCGGCGTGTTTGGGGCACCGTGGACCCTGCTATAGTGCCGCCCATGCACATCCTGCTGACCAACGACGACGGCATCTTCGCGCCCGGCATCGCGGCCATGGAACGCGGTCTTCGCGGCATAGGTGAGGTGAGCGTGGTAGCGCCCTCGACCGAGCAGAGCGGCGTGGGCCACGCCATCACGTTCCTCACGCCGCTGACGGCCAAGGAAGTGTTTGACGGAGACCGCCGCCGCGGCTGGGCCGTCGACGGCAGCCCGGCGGATGCCGTCAAGCTCGGGATCTCCGAGTTCTGTCCTCGCCGCCCCGACCTCGTCGTCAGTGGAATCAACAGCGGCCTCAATGCCGGCATCAACGTGCTCTATTCGGGCACCGTCGCCGCGGCGATCGAGGGGGCGTTCTTTGGGATCACGAGCATTGCCGTCTCGCTCGAATGGGACGACCACGCCAATTTCGCCCGGGCCGCGGAGATCGCGGTTGACGTCATTCGCGGTCTGCTCGACCGACGGCCTCCGGCCGGAAGCCTGTTCAACATCAACATCCCCACGCGGGCGCTCGCCGGCGTACCGGAGTTGCGGGTGGTGCCGATGAGCATCGCCCGCTACGGCGAGGCCTTCGAGCGACGAGTCGATCCCCGGGGCCGGGCCTACTACTGGGCCACGAACGAGCCCCCGCCGCCGCCGTCGCCCCGAGAATCAGACGTGACGGCGCTCGCCGCGGGGAAGGTGACGCTTACGCCACTCGACTACGATCTCACCCACCGCGGCGGACTCGACGAACTCGCGGCGGGCCCGTGGCCGATCAGCTGATCTCGCCGGCCCTCGTAGCACAGGTTTTCAACCTGTGTCTTGCCATCGCGGCTGCTCGGGGCTACCCGTGCCCGTCGCCGGACGCTCGCTGCGCCCTTCCTGGGCTTCGCTCGCTCGATGCCGACTTCGCTCCGCCATCCATGGCTGCGCTTGTCAGCAACGCCGGCTCCAGGGCAAAGGCAACCCCTCGCTGCCTCTCGTAGCACAGGTTGTCAACCTGTGTGCCTTGAAGGACTGCCCGGTAAAACGGTGACAGCCACCTTTTGTCTGGAGACCCCGGCCTTTGGCCGGGGCCGTGTCGCCTGTGGCGACCGGCAAAAGGTGGCTGTCACCGTTTTCCCTCGCGAGGTTCAGGTGCTACCCGTAGTACTTGAGCGCGACAGCCACCGCGAGGCCGATCGCCAGGAGCACCCCAATCGCGACGGCGATCCAGGCGCCGAGCGGCAGGCCGGCGATGTCGCGGCGCGGCCGCCTCGGCTTCGTGGGGCTACTCGCGGCGGCCGGCGACGCAGTGTCGATCCGTACGGGCGGGATTTCGGCCGCGGGGCGCGGCAGCGGTTGCGTGCGCGTGATGCTCGACGGTGAAGGCGTGCGTGCGAGGCTGCCGGAGCCGCCGGGCGACGGCGGAGCGGCCGCAGGGAAGATGCCGCTCGAGCCGCTGCCCGGGCCGCTTCGCCCAACGATACCACTGCCCGAGTCGTGGCCGACGACCGCGCGGCGGGGCAGCGGCCGTCGCGGCGTGTCCGAGCGGGCCGCCGGCGTGGCCGGCATCGCCGAGCCGAGCCAGGCGCCGAGCGCGTCGGCCACCTCCTGCGCCGACTGGGGCCTTCCATCGGGGTGCTTCTGGAGCATCCGGAAGTAGAGGTCAGCAATCGCAATCGGCACGTCGGGCCGCTGCTCAATGAGGTTGGGCGGCGGCTTGGTGAGATGGGCCTGAAGTCGCTCCGCGAGCTTGCCGGTGGCGAACGGCGGCCTGCCGACAAGTAGGTAGTAGAGCGTGCACCCGAGCGAATAGATGTCGCTGCAGCGATCGGCCTTGTGGCTGTCGGTCGCCTGTTCGGGGGCGAGATAGTCGACCGTGCCGAGCACCTTCTCGTCGTGCTCGCGAGTCAGCGACCCGTCCTCGTCGCCACCCGCGAGGGCGAGCCCGAGGTCGAGAACCTTCACGGTGCCCCGGTGGTCGAGCATCAGGTTCGCCGGCTTGACGTCGCGGTGGATCAAGCCCTCCTCGTGGGCATGCTGGAGGCCAAGGGCCGCCTGGCGGATGTATTCGGCCGCCTCGCGGACCGGCAGCGGACCGTCTCGCTTCACCTTCGCATGGAGATCGATGCCGTCGATGTACTCCATGGCGATGAAGTGGATCGAACCGGCCGTGTCGAGGTCGAACGTGCGAACGATGTTGGGATGATTGAGGCGGGCCGACTGCCGGGCCTCCCGCTCGAAGCGGGCGAGATACGAGGTCTGATCGACCCGCTTGACCGGTAGCACCTTGACCGCGGCCTTGCTCTTGAGGGTGGCGTGCTCGGCGAGGTAGACGCTGCTCATGCCCCCCGCGCCGAGCAGCTTCAGGAGCCGGTACTTGCCGAGTGCGAACCCCTTGTAGCGGCCCTTCAGCAGCTGCTCGATCTGCCACCGGGTCAGGAGCCCTGAGTCGGTGAGGGCCTGGAGCATGGGCTCCGGCGGCAGGCCGGCGTGGGCGATCCAGGGCTCGACGGCGGCCGTGAGCCGGGCATCCTCCACGAGGCCGCTGCGGCGGACAACCTGCAGGAACTCATCGACGGACTGGACCGGCGCGGACATCGGCGGCGACACTCGGGAGTGACCGTGAGCGGGGGCCGCGACCGCGCGGCCCTGTTTCTTCCCCGAATCCTACTCCAAATCGTGACCTGGGTGCTCTATTCTCGACGCGGCTGCCACCTCTGCGAGGCAGCGGAGGACATCGTCGTCGCCCATCGGTCCGACGTGGTCGTGATCGACGTCGATCGCGACGCTCAGGCGCGGGCGCGATTCGATCTCCGTGTGCCCGTGCTCGAGATCGACGGTGCGGTGGCGGTCGAGGGCCGGTTCGACGAGGCCACCATCGCCCGCCTCGCTGCGGGCCAGGGATCAGACGCCTAGTCGCAGGCCGCGGCGGGCGAGTTGGTCGGCGAGTTGGTGTGCCGAGACGAAGAGCTCCGCGTCCCAGCCGACGGTGCGGGCCGTGTCGATGTGCGGCGCGAGGTCGTCGCAGAAGAAGATCCGCTCCGGCGGCACGCCCGCCCGGGCGGTCGCCACGTCGTAGATCGCCCGTTCAGGCTTCGCGGAGTGCTCCTCGTGACTGAGCACGATCTCGCGAAACCCACCCGGCAGGATCGCGTAGCCGCCGGAGATGAGGAACTTCCAGTGGGGGTCGCAGGTGTTGGAGAGGATGCCCATCGGCACTCCCGCCCGGCGGCAGCCCGCGATGATCGGCAGCATCGCCGTGTTGAGTCGAAACATGTCGCTGGCCGCCCGGGCCAGCGCGGCGGGATCGGGCTGCGTGCCGGTGCGGCGGGAGAATTCGGCGTGGAACTCGGGCCAGTCGATGTCGCCGCGTTCGATCGCCTTTTGCAGCCCCCCTTCCATGACCACGTCGTGAACCGTCGCCGCATCGGTGCCGCTGACCGCGGCCATCGACGCAAACGACCGGTCGCGGTCGAAGAAGAAGACGACGTTACCAAGGTCGAGGTAGATGAAGGCGGGGGGCATCGGTGCGTCCGGGACGACAGGCGGGGCGGCCGAAGGCGCGCTGGCGGCTTTCAAACCGCTGCGCAGCATACTATCCTGCCCCGCTCCGTCACTGGTCGCGGCTGTCGCGGCAGCGCCGGCGGGGCCGGCACCACCGTCAGGAACCCTCGATCATGTCCGTGCTCAATCGCACCAGTTCCAGGATCACGCAGCCACGCTCGCAGGGGGCATCGCAGGCGATGCTGCTGGGCACCGGGCTCCAGCCCGCCGACCTCGACAAGGCGCAGGTCGGCATCGCGAGCATGTGGTACGAGGGCAACACCTGCAACATGCATCTCGACCGTCTCGCGGCCAAGGTCCGCGAGGGCGTCTTGGCTGCCGGCATGGTCGGCATGCGGTTCAATACCATCGGCGTCAGCGACGGCATCTCGATGGGCACCGACGGGATGAGCTTCTCGCTGCCGTCCCGCGACATCATCGCCGACTCGATCGAGACGGTGATGCAGGCGCAGTGGTACGACGGCCTCGTGGCCATCCCCGGCTGCGATAAGAACATGCCCGGCTGCCTGATCGCGATGGGCCGTCTCAATCGTCCGGCGCTGATGGTCTACGGCGGTACGATCAAGCCGGGTCACCTCGCCGACGGCACGGTGCTCGACATTGTCTCGGCGTTTCAGTGCTACGGCGAATACGTCGCGGGCCGGATCGACGACACGCGGCGGGGCGACATCGTCCGCCACTCCTGCCCCGGAGCAGGAGCCTGCGGCGGGATGTACACGGCCAACACCATGGCGACGGCGATCGAGGCCTTGGGCATGTCGCTGCCCGACAGCGCCTCGATCCCGGCCGAGCATCCGGGCAAGGCCGAGGAATGCCTGCGGGCCGGTGCGGCGATTCGCCACCTGCTCGAACTCGATCTCAAGCCCCGCGACATCATGACCCGCCGCGCCTTCGAGAACGCGATCGTCACGGTGATGGCGCTGGGCGGTTCGACCAACGCGGTTCTCCACCTGATCGCGATGGCCCGCGCCGTCGATGTCGATCTCGGGCCGGCCGACTTCCAGAAGGTTGCCCGCCGCATTCCCTACCTCGCGGACCTCAAGCCGAGCGGGAAGTTCGTGCAGGAAGACCTGCACTCGATCGGCGGCACCAGCGGCCTGATGAAATACCTGCTCGACAAGGGACTGATGGACGGTGACTGCATGACCGTCACCGGCAAGACGCTCGCCGAAAACCTCGCCACGAGCAAGGGCCTCGCCGCTGGCCAGAAAATCATCCGGCCCGTCGAAGAACCACTGAAGAAGACCGGGCACATCACGATCCTTCACGGCAACCTCGCCCCCGATTCGGCCGTCGCAAAGATCACCGGCAAGGAGGGCTCGCGGTTTCGCGGCCCGGCCCGCGTGTTTGACAGCGAGGAGGCGATGCTGGCGGCGCTTGAGCAGGGCGTCATCAAGCGGGGTGATGTGGTGATCATCCGCTACGAGGGCCCGAAGGGTGGCCCCGGGATGCCCGAAATGCTCACGCCCACCTCGGCACTCGTGGGAGCCGGCCTCGGCAACGACGTGGCCCTGATCACCGACGGCCGCTTCTCGGGCGGTTCGCACGGCTTCATCGTGGGGCACGTGGTGCCGGAGGCTCAGGATGGCGGTCCGCTCGCCCTGGTGAAGGACGGCGACGTGGTGGTGATCGACGCCGACACCGCCGCGATCGATGCGGAGGTTTCGGACGAAGAGTTCGCCCGTCGCAAGGCGGAGTGGAAGGCGCCGCCGCTCAAGGCTACCCGCGGGATCCTCGCGAAGTACATCCGCTGCGTGGCCCCGGCCTCGAGGGGATGCGTGACCGACGAGTGACCGGCTCGCGAACGTCGTAGCCGCAGGTTGGCAACCTGCGGTGAGGCACAGGTTGACAACCTGTGCTACTGGGAGCAGGAAACGTAGAGCAGGTTGGTAACCTGCGGTGCGGCCACAGGTTGGAAACCTGTGCTACGTGAGGCACAGGTTGACAACCTGTGCTACGGGGGCCTGCGCTACGGGAACCGCTCCTACCGGATCGGCAGCGTCTCGATTGGCACCGGCGGACCCGGGGCGATCTGTGCGCCCGGCGGGAGTTGCTCGGGAGGAATCGGGGCTCCGTAGACGGGGCCCTGCGGGACGGGCGGTGCCGCCGGTGGAAGGCCCGGCTGTGGCACTGCGACGCCGCTTGCATCGGGCGGCTGGTAGTAGGGTTCGGCCTGTTGCTGCGGCGGTACGCCCAGTTTGGCCAGCACCAGCGCAAGCATCTTTTGCTCGAGCTTGGGGTCGCGGCCGAGCGGGATCCAGCCGAGGTTGGGTGTGGGGCTCGCGACCGGCCGCGGTTGATCGCCCACCTGCTGCCCGAGCGTGGGCAGCGGGGTGCCGTAGCGGTAGAGCGAGTCGTCGTTGCGGAAGGAGGCACCACCGGTGGTCGCCCGCATCGGCCGTGGCAGGTATTCGAGTTCCTTGTTGACCACGACCTCGACCCGCCAGCCGGCGGAGTCGGGAGTGAGCCGCATGGTCGCGATCCGGCGGATCGACTGCAGCGTGGCCTCCCACCGCTCGTCCCAGCCCACCGAATCGCCCCGCCACGGCTCGAGGACGGTCGCGCCGGTTTGGGGGAAGGTGTCGATGCGGCCCTCGGTCGGCACGCCATTGGCAAACACCACCCGTTGCTCCGAGTGCACCTTGAAGAAGTCGTCGGTCACGTCCACGAGCTTCGTCCACACGAGTTCAGCGTCGAGCGGCGGGATGACGACCGCGTTGCGGGGCGTCGGAGGCGGTCCGGGCATCACCGGCCCGCCGGGGCCGATCACCGCGCCCTCGGGCAGCAGTGCGAATGGATTCGGCTGGACAGCGTTCGACTGGGGGCCGATTGGCGCCGGCAAGATCATCGGCGTCGCCTGCGGCGGAGGCAACTGCTCCTGCGCGGCGGCCCACGACCCCGCCGACAGGGTTGCGACCAGCATCACGATAGCGAACGGGCGACGCATCCGGGATTCCCGCAGGAGCCGCGGATCGTCCCGGAACATCGGCGATCGCTCAAGGGCAGTTCAGGCCCGGGAAACAGTGCGATTTCGCCGTAGACACCAACTGATCGCAGCGAATGTCCCGCAGGCGAGGACTGTCGGGCCCGCACTGCCGTAGAATGGAGCCAGAGTCCATTGCTTGGTGATTCGCCCACCCGTGCCTGCTCGACGTCGTCAACTGGAGAGACAATCCATGGCCTTGCGAACCGCGGTCCGTTTCGTGGTGTTCGGCATGCTGTTCACGACCGTCAGCCGGGCGGCGGAGCCGGCCGCAGCCACCTGTCCGGTGATGGGAAACCCCGCGCCGGCGACCCGCACCACGGTGGCGGGGGGCATGAACAACGGCGACTGGTGGCCCGATCAGCTGAACCTCGACATCCTTCATCAAAACTCTCCCGCCGGAAATCCGCTGGGAGAACGCTTCGAGTATGCCGAGGCGTTCAAGACGCTCGATCTTGAGGCGGTCAGGAACGATCTCCGGGAGTTGATGACGACCTCGCAGGACTGGTGGCCGGCCGACTACGGCCACTACGGGCCGTTCTTCATCCGGATGGCCTGGCACAGCGCCGGAACCTATCGGATTGGCGATGGCCGGGGCGGTGCCGGCTACGGTGCGCAACGATTCGCGCCGCTCAACAGCTGGCCCGACAACGCAAACCTCGACAAGGCCCGCCGGCTCCTCTGGCCGATCAAGCAGAAGTACGGCCCGAAAATCTCCTGGGCCGACCTGATGATCCTCGCGGGGAACGTCGCGCTCGAGTCGATGGGGTTCGAGACGTTTGGATTCGGCGGGGGCCGCGAGGACGTCTGGGAGCCGCAGAACGACATCTTCTGGGGGCCGGAGAGCGAGTGGCTCGGTGCCAAACGATACAGCGGCGATCGCCGGCTCGAAAACCCGCTCGCTGCAGTCCAGATGGGCCTGATCTACGTCAATCCGGAAGGGCCCGACGGCAAGCCCGATCCACTGGCGGCGGCCCGCGACATCCGCGAGACGTTCGGCCGGATGGCGATGAACGACGAGGAGACGGTGGCCTTGATCGCCGGCGGACATACCTTCGGCAAGGCCCATGGCGCGGCGAGTGCGGACAACGTCGGCCCCGCCCCGGAGGCGGCCGGCATCGAGGAACAGGGGCTCGGCTGGAAGAACGGCTTCCGCACTGGCAAGGGGGATGACACGATCACCAGTGGCCTCGAGGGCGCCTGGACCGCGACGCCCACGACCTGGTCGAACGGCTACTTCGACCACCTCCTCGGCTATGAGTGGGAGCTGACGAAGAGCCCGGCCGGGGCCTGGCAGTGGACCCCGAAGGAGACGTCGGCGGAGGGCACGGTGCCCGACGCCCACGACGACGCCAAATCCCACCCGCCGATGATGTTCACCACCGACCTCGCGCTTCGCATGGATCCGCAGTATGCCCCGATTTCGAAGCGGTTTCACGAGCACCCAGAGCAGTTCCAGCAGGCGTTTGCCAAGGCCTGGTACAAGCTCACGCATCGCGACATGGGGCCGGTGTCGAGGCTGCTGGGCCCCCATGTGCCGGAGCCGCAGATCTGGCAAGACCCCGTGCCTCCGGTTGACCACCCGCTCATCGACGAACGGGACATCACCGCCTTGAAGGCCACGATCATCGGCTCCGGGCTCTCGGTGCCGGAGCTGGTCTCGACGGCCTGGGCCTCGGCGTCGACGTTTCGGGGCAGCGACAAGCGAGGTGGGGCCAATGGGGGCCGGATCCGTCTGGCGCCGCAGAAGGATTGGGAGGTCAACCAGCCCGCCCAGCTGGCGAAGGTGCTCGACCGGCTGGCGGTGATCCAGAAAGAGTTCAACGCTTCCCAGAACGGTGGCAGGCAGGTGTCGATGGCCGACCTGATCGTGCTTGGTGGCTGCGCGGCGGTGGAGCAGGCCGCCAGTCAGGCCGGGCAGAAGGTGACGGTGCCGTTCACGCCCGGACGGACCGACGCCACGCTGGCGACGACCGACGTCGAGTCGTTCGCCGTGCTGGAGCCGAAGTCGGACGGGTTTCGCAACCATTTCGCTCGGGAGATCGACCGGCCGGCCGAGGAACTGCTCGTCGATAGGGCGCAGTTGCTCACGCTCTCGGCCCCGGAGATGACCGTGCTCGTTGGCGGCCTGCGGGTGCTCGGCGCGAATGCCAGCAGCGGCCCACTGGCCCAACTCGGCGTCTTCACCGACCGGCCCGGGGTGCTCACCAACGATTACTTCGTGAACCTCCTCGACATGGGTGTCGACTGGCGAAAGTCACCCGTCTGCGACCACTTCTTCGAAGGCCGGGATCGGACGACGGGCAGCGTGAAGTGGACGGCCAGTCGGGTCGATCTCGTCTTCGGCTCCAACTCGCGACTGCGGGCGATCGCCGAGGTCTACGCGAGCGACGATTCACGGCGGAAGTTTGTCACCGACTTCGTGGCAGCCTGGAACAAGGTGATGAACCTCGATCGCTTCGACCTGCCAGCCACCGTGCGGCACGGGACCGACGCGATCGCCGCGGCCGGATTACGAAAGCCGTGAGGGGCTTCGCGTCATCGTACCCACAGTAGCGGCTGCGTGATCGGCACGTTGCGGCGGACCTCGGGATCGGTCGAGTCGGCAGGGAGCCGCTTCCAGAGATCGAGGTAGGCGGGCTCATGGAGGGCGAGCCCCGCGAAGAGCAGGTGCGGCTGCCGCACGGGCCACCCTTCCCAGTGCTCGACGTCGGGCGGCTTCGGCCACGTCTTCTTGTCGGCCAGATACGGATGCAGCCAGGCCACCGCGGTGCGCATCCCGCGGCCGTCGGGCAGCGCGAAAGTCCAGAGGTCATCGCCCCCGGCGGAGAGGATCTGGCAGAGCGTTGCCATCTGATCGAGCTGGAAGATCGAGTATCCGTAGGGCTTCGTTCGCGACAGTTCCGCCGGGAATGAGCCGTCGGCTGCCATCTGGTGCGGCACGAAGACCCCCATGAACTGCCGGCGGCACTCGGCGAGGAGCGACTCGTCGCCGGTGAGGTCGGCGAAGGCAGCCAGCTGCACGAAGTAGGCAACGGCGTGGTTGTTCTTCGCCTCCCCTTCCTTGCGGCCATTTTCGCTCGTGGTCATCCAGGTGCTGAGGTCGGCGAACCACCGCTTCACGCCGGTCACTGTCGCCTCCGGCAGGGCGCGTTCCCGCGCGAGCACTTTCACGGCCCGCGCGACCTCGGCGAGGTGCAGCCCGTCGATGATGCCTGCCGGGCGGCCCGCCGACACGCCGGGCACGGCCTGGGCGTGGTCGAGATTCGGGTTCATGCGTGTGGTCGGATCGAGGAAGAACACCCGCAAGAGTTCGTCGGCCTTCGCGGCGTAGCGGGCGTCGCCGGTCACGAGTTGGGCAGCGGCGAGAGCCGCGACCCGGTCGCGGAGAGCGTTCACCGCCTGACGATGGGCGAAAAAGTTGTCGGGGTTGGATTCCCCGTCGCGGCGGACGTACGGGAGGCCGTCTGCCTTCGTCGGATCCGGCCACCAGTAGTCGCCGTTGGAGTAGAAGTCGTTCGGAGAGCCCTCGGCGTGCGGGGCGCGCTGGGACGTGATCGTGAGCGGCGGCAATGCCAGGGCGGCGTCGGCCGCCTTGAGGATCCGCTCGCGGTCGAAACCGGCCACATCGATGGCGTCCGTCGCCGGCGGCTGGGAATAGCCAACCGGAGACGCCTGGGTCGCGGTCGTCGCGGCCTTCGCCGCCGGATCAGCGTCGAGCGTCACGAAAGCCGAGCGCAGCCCCGGCGATGTGACCGCGGCCACCGCCTTGCGGCCCGTGAATCTGACGCGGATGCGGGCCCGCCCGTTGGCCAGCTGCACCACGCGCGATCCTTCGGGTGTGCCGAGGTTGTCGATGAGCGTGCCCTCACCGGCGAGGTCGAATCGCACCACGTTGGCCGCGTCAACGCACGGGAGTCCGTCCTTGTCGAAGGCGCGGGTCTCGATCCAGGCTTCGGCACCGTCTCGCGACACCTCGACGAGTGTGAGCTTGGCGGCCTTCCCCCACTTCGCCGTGTGGTAGTCGAAGGCGATTTCGTCGGTGAGTTGTTCGCCCGCCGCCGCGCGGGCCACCGCGCGGACGACATGTCGGCCCGCGGCAAGCGGCACGTGCCACTGCAGGCCCGCGGCGGGATAGGTCGCGACGTCGCGGCTCTTCGTGCCAGCAGACGTGCCATTGACGAAGAGTTCCACCTGCGGGCAGTTGGAGTAGACCCGGATCTCCTTCGCTTCGCCCGGCTCTCCCCAGCGGTCGTGCCAGCCGTGGCCGAGGAGGTGCACCATCGGCTTCTCCGCCCAGTAGCTCTGGAAGACGTAGTAGCTCTCCTTCGGCGTGCCGTCGCGGGTGACCACACCCTTCTGGTTCACACGCGGCACCGGGTTTTCCGGCCGCAGTGGTGTGGAAAAGTCCTTGAAGATCCAGGCGGCGGCACCGGTGAGGTTCGGCATCTGCTCCTGTTCGTGCAGGTGCCAATCGAAGAGGTTCACCATGTAGCTCTCCGACCAGTCGCCGTCCTTCGACATCCGCACCTTGCCGCCCGACGCCTTGTAGGCCTTGCCCACCTCGGCGGTCCCCTGCCCTTCCGCGACCTTCTCCAGCATCTGCTCCGGATTCTCGGCGAACCGGCCGGCGTGGCTGTCGCCTCCCCATTCGGCGTGAAAGAAGTGCGGCACGTCGGCGATTGCCTTCTCCGTGGCCCCGCGATACTCGCGGTAGCGGCCCGAATACCAGCCCGCCCAGATGCTCGGTGAGTAGACGTCGACCACGTCTTTGCAGAAGTCACAGCGGCGGATCGAAGTCTTTCGCGATGGGTCGAGCTCGTGGGCGAGGCCGTTGAGCTCGGCCATGAAGGAACGAATCGCCTCCTTGTCAAACGCGGGAAAGTCGCCCGGCCAGTCGTTCTCGTTGCCAAGGCCCCAGAGGATCACGGCCGGGTGGTTCCTGTGCTGGTCGATCAGCGCCCGGAGCATGTCGCGGCACTGCTCGCGGTAGCGTTCGCCACCCAGCCCACCGCGGCACCAGGGGATTTCCTCCCACACGAGCAGGCCCAGCTCGTCGCAGAGGTCGAGGACGAGCGGCGCCTGCTGGTAGTGGCCGAGGCGGACGAAGTTGGCCCCCATCTCCTTGATCTGGGTCATCGTGCGGCGGATCACGTCGTCGGGCACGGCCGCCGCCACGCCGGCATGGTCTTCGTGGTAATGGGTGCCCCGCAGGAGCAGCCGCTCGCCATTGAGCTTGAAGGGGCCGTGCGGCACCCACTCCACGCTCCGGAGGCCAAACCGCTCGGCGACGCGGTGC
This sequence comes from Candidatus Kuenenia stuttgartensis, assembly GCA_945870505.1. Taxonomy (GTDB): domain Bacteria; phylum Planctomycetota; class Planctomycetia; order Pirellulales; family UBA1268; genus QWPN01. Next base: position 50,323 of record CAMBSN010000010.1, read on the forward strand.
TCGCCGCCGGGCGAGGCGAGCGTCACGGAGCACGAATACAGCCGGGGCGCGGCCGGCGACCAGGTGGCCGGCGCGGGAATCGTGAACGAGTCGAGATCCTTCTCGCCCTCCCACGGAGCAGCCTTCAGTTCACGGTGGTGGACCACCGCGCCGGCTGGATCGCGGATCTCGATCGCGAGCGTCACCTCATCGGTGAGCCGCTCGGGGTTGTGGAGCCGCCCGCGGATCGTGACGCTCCCCTTCCCGTCAGCGAGCACCGGGAGCACGTGAACCTGCTCGAGCGACACGGCCGGCACGTGCACGAGGTGGAGGTGCCGGTAGAGGCCGCCGTAGCGGTTGAAGTCGCTGAGATCGGACGGGATCGATTCCGCATCCCGCGAGTTGTCGCAGCGGATCGCCAGCGGGACCTTCCCCTGGCACGACTCGTCGGCCAGCGCGCCGGCGGCGGCGTCGGTGATGTCGAGCGTCCACTCGTCGTAGCCACCGAGGTGGCTGCCGACCTCGGCGAGATTCACGAACACGCTCGTCGCCTGGCCAGCGCCGTCGAAGTGGAGGAGCGTACGGCCGCGCGGGAAGGGGTTCTTCGACTCCAGCCGCGCGCGATACCAGCCGTGCCCCTGGTAATACCGCTCGTCGGGATCGACGGCGTCGCGGGCGTTGAAGCAGTGGGGTAGTGAGACCTTCGTCCAGGCGACGTTGTCGCTCGCCTTCTCGCCTCGCCAGACTTCCCAGACGCTGCCGAGCGTACCGCGGTAGTGCTCCCAGCCATCGGTCAGCCGTTGTCCCTGCTCGGCGGCCGGGGCAGGCTGCTGCAGGATCGGCCACGCGGTCGCGAGCACCAGCGCCAGCAGCCATCCGCCGCGGCGATCGATCGAGGCCATGCTTCAGTCTCTCCTGTTCATGCGTGTCACGGTGTGTCAGGCGGTCATTCGTCTACGAACGTCAGTCGGATTCGGCCGTCCCCGGCGCCCGTCAAACCCTTCACGAGCGCCGCGTACGACGGATCGCGATAGACGATCCCGGCTCGCCAGAGGATCGTGGCGAAATCGGCCTGCTCCATCCGGCGGATCTGCTCGTGCGGCCAGCGGTGCGGCGCCGCAACGTAGGGCACGAGAAAGTCGATGGCTCGGCGGATCGATCGGCCGTCGCGGGTCTCATAACGCCAGAGGTCGATGCCCACGTGTTCCGCGAGCGTGGCGAGGTGGCACAGCGCCTGGAGATTGAAGGCGGAATAGCCGAGCGATCTCGTTCGCACCAGTTCGTGCGGCTGGCTCCCGTCGGGCTCGATCTGCACGGCGATCCGCCGCGGGCCGGCATCCTCGAGCACGCCAACCGCGAGATCGCGGCGGCCGGTCACCAGGGCCAACTGCACGACCTGCGTGTCGAAGAAGGTGCCGTGGTTGTTGTCGGCGGCCCGCTCGCGGCGGCCGGGCTCGCTCCCCAGGAGCCAGTCGAGGTAGTCGCCGGCCCAGGCGGCGATGGCCTCGTGGTCGGCGGCCGACAGCACGTCCGCATCGTCGATCAGCGTGACGGCGTCGATCGCTTCCACCAGATCGCGGCCCTCGATGATGCCGGTGCCACGGCCATCGTTGGTGCCGCGGATGGCCTGGGCGAAGCGGAGGTGGGGATTCATCCGCGTCGCCTCGTCGATGAACCACGTGCGGGCGAACGCGGCGGCGTGCTCGGCATACCGCTTCTGGCCGGTGAACCGCCAGGCGAGGCCGAGTGTCTCCATGGCCGAACCCAGCAGGCCTACCCGGCCGCGGTCGGTGAACTGCTGGTCGTCCGATTCCGGATTTCGCCGGCCATCGCGGCGGATGTAGGGCAGCCCGTCCGCAGCGGAGTGATCGGGCCAGTAGTAGGGCGCGAGGCTTGCATAATCGTGCGGGTCGCCGCTCGGTGCCGGTAACCGCTTGGCGGTCACGGTCGGCGGCGGCACGTCGAGCAGAGCGTCGGCCTCGTTGATCAGCGTGTCGACGGCGTTGCGAATCTCAGCATCGCCCGCGGCGAGCCTCCGCTGCGCCTCGGCGAGCGAACCGGGTCGGGCGGCGTGATACACCCGCGCGGCGGGCTCGTCTGCCGCCGCCACGAGCGAGCCGAGGGACGCAACGAGAAC
>CAMBSN010000011.1 GCA_945870505.1 Candidatus Kuenenia stuttgartensis
GGGCTTGGTCACGTTCGGCGTAGACCTGCGTGATGTCCGCGGAGGTGTGGCCGAGGACGACCTGGGCTGCCTCCAGCCCAAACTCCTTGCGGATCTGCGTCGCCGCCGCGTGCCGCAACTGGTTCGGCGACCAGTCCTCGGCGGGAACAGCCGACGGGTCCTTCGCCTTGCGTTCGCTGTTGAGGGCTTCCACGGCACGGGTGATGGCGTGACGGTACGCCGCGGTGTCGTAACGATCGCGAGGACGTCGTCGCCCGTTGGCCTTGGCTCTCCGAGTCCGCTGCGACGGCGTCATGGGCGACTTCCTTGCCAGCCTGCGTAGCTGGCTCCGCTTCCGCTCGGACTCGGCAGGCGAAAAACAGTACGCGGCAGCGTCCCGGAGCAGGTAACGCTCGAGGAGTTTCCTGGCACGCGGTCCGATCATGATGACGCGGTCAGCGTCTCTCCAGCTGTTCTTGTGATGTACCGGCCGCCATACCCAGTCTGGGCCAGAGCGATCGATATCCGTTGGCCGTAGGCCGCAAACTTCGCCTGGGCGAGCACCGGTGAGCCGCTGGAACCGAACCATGTCGGCGACGATGTCGGGTAGAAACGGAATCGTCGCATCCACGTCCTCGTCGGACACCGGCTTCACGGGCGGCAGTTCCGGGGCGATCGTGCGGCCCTTCCTGAGCGGCTCGACAGTCTTGAGCGAGTTGTGCGTGCCGCGGGGAACGAGTTCCTGGGACTCGGCCCACTGGAACAAGCGGCGGACGCTTTTGACGAGTGAGTTGCAGCCAACCCGTGGTCTTCCGGCCGCCGCCTCAGCGTCGCGGATCATGCCAAGTTTCTTGGGGCCGAACGTGGCGGCGGCGGTGTCGTCGAAGGGACGTAGGGCCCGGGCAGCCTGCAAGGCGTTACCGTAGGTGCTCGTCAGGTTTCCCTCGGGGTCCCTGTAGTAGACCTGGCAGTAGTCGAGGTACATGATCGTCACCTCGGCGACGGAGAGCGTCGCGGGAACCTGCGGCTCCGTGGTGCTGTAGCCGTTCTTCACATCGACGCCGGGACGCGTCGGCTGCACAACCACCTCGACGGGAGCCGCCGTCGGCTGGGGAGGTGTGATTCGCCCGTTGGCGAGGTACTCAGCGATGAGCCGCTCGTAGGCGAGGCGGGCTTCGGGCGAGCCCCATTTTCCGAGCCAGTGGTCGCGACCGTTTATGCGGACGCGGGCCCGGTTGCTGGGCTTATGGTGGACGAGAGCGGGCACCGACCCCTTGGGACGACGTGGCATGAGAAGACCTCCGGAAGAGTTAATAGGGTCAGACCCTATTAACTGACCCCATTCCTTGGGATTCCCGAAGGCACTGCCTGACATCGGCAGGTATCCGAACTGCTTTCGCAGTATAGCTTTCCAACAAGTCGGGGCGACAGGATTTGAACCTGCGACCTCTTGACCCCCAGTCAAGCGCGCTAGCCAGGCTGCGCCACGCCCCGATTGCGTTGCGGGACGACAGTGCCTCTGGCACCACCGCCCCACAATCACCCCACTATGGCATACACCGCCGCAGGCTTCAACACGAGTTGCCCGCGGCCGCCGCAAGCCCCTCGCCCCACCATGGGCCGGCTGACACACTGGTGATTCGCATCGTCATCCCGGTAGCACGCCTCCCCGGATCCCTCGCCATGACCGCCCCGAGCCACCCAACCACCGCCTCCCCGTTCGCCGCCCGACTCGCGACCGCGATCACCGCCCGCCGCACGCCGTCGTGCATCGGCCTCGACCCGCGACGTGAATCACTCCCCCCCGCGTTTGGTGCCGCAACCATCCATGACCCCAAGGCCCTCTCCGACATCTTCGCGAGGTTCTGCCGCGATGTGATTGATGTCGTCGCACCACTCGTGCCAATCGTCAAACCACAACTCGCCTGCTTCGAGGCGATCGGCCCCCACGGCATGACGGCGCTGGCCGACGTCATCGCCCACGCACGGTCGAAGGGCCTGCTCGTGCTCGCCGACGGCAAGCGCGGCGACATCGGCTCCACCGCCGAGGCCTACGCCGAAGGATGGCTCGCCGGACCGTGGGCCGCCGACGCGCTCACCGTGAATCCCTACCTCGGCCACGACTCCATCGAGCCGTTCGTCAAGACGGCCGAGACCAGAGGCGCCGGCATCTTCGTGCTCGTGAAGACGTCGAATCCCGGCAGCAAGGACTTTCAGGATCTCATCTGCGACGGGAAGACCAACTACGAGCACGTGGCTGCCAGTGTGGAAGCCCTCGCAGCCCGCACCGCCGCCGGCGGCCGCTTCGGCGCGGTGGGCGCCGTCGTGGGCGCCACCTGGCCCAAACAGCTCGACGACCTCCGTGCCGCCATGCCCCACACGTGGCTGCTCGTGCCCGGCTTCGGCCGCCAAGGAGGCCGCGCGTCAGACGTCCGCGGGGCGTTTCACCCGGACGGCCTCGGGGCGCTGATCGTCAGCGCCCGCGACGTGATCTTTGCCCACGCCCGTCCCGAGATGAACGCGGGACTCGCCGACGACCAGTGGCAGACGGCCGTGGACCGCGCCTGCCACGAGATGATCGACCGCCTCGCCGCCGACACGCCGGCCGCGGCGCTCCGCGGGTGAGCATTCGAACGCGTCGTCAACCGGGATGAGCCCGCGGCCTCACGGCCGGTCGCCTTGTACTGGATTACGCCTCGCCCGGCGCCTGATACCAACACGCGAGCGACGGATCCCACGATTGGATCTCATCGGCCTTGAAATAGATGCCGATCTCGCGGGCTGCCGATTCCGGAGAATCGGACGCGTGCACGAGATTCATCTGCCGGCTCGACGAGTAGTCGCCGCGGATCGTGCCCGCTGCCGCCTTGAGGCCGCTGGTGGCTCCGAGCATCTCGCGGACCACACGAACCACCTCCGGCCCCTCGAAGATCGTGGCCACCACCGGCGACGCCGTGATGAACTCCTCGAGACCGGCATAGAACGGCTTCTCGACGTGCTCGGCGTAGTGTTGCTTCGCGAGAGCGGGCGTCACCCGGAGCATCTTCATCGCCACGAGCCGCAAGCCCTTCTCCTCAAACCGCGTGAGGATCCGGCCCACGAGGCCGCGCTCGAGACAGTCGGGCTTGAACATGACGAAGGTGCGTTCCATGGTGTCCTCGGGGTGGATGATTGGCTGATTTCGGCCGCGAGTCTAGGGATTTGAAGGGGGCGGCCACAAGCGAACTCTGCTTGTCCCGCGGCCTCTGCCACTCTACCCTCCCGCCCCATGCCGAATGGCATCTCCCGCCCCCATCTCCCGCCATCTGGAGCACGCCGCCATGGCCGCCCGCGGCCTCGCCCCCCTCACCATCCTGCTCGCCCTCGCCTGCATGGCCACGGCGTCTGCCAGCGACATGCCGCCGGAGGTGGTGGCGAAGTTCACGCGACAGGTGCAGCCGTTGCTCGTCAACCGCTGCGCTGCCGGCGCCTGCCACGGCGGCCCCGCCGGTCACGAACCCCGCTTTGAGCGCGGCTCCGCATCAGCCAGGCCCGACCGCATCGACACGCTTACCAACATGCGGACCTTCCTCGACACCATCGGCTCCAACCGCGATCCGAAGCGACTCGTGACGCTCCTCTCCATCAGGCATCCCGCGGAGACCACAAAAAGCCGACTCGCAGCGGCGCCGCTCACCGCCAGCGAGCGGATCACGATCGAATCGTGGCTGGCGGCGGTGAAGATGGCCGAGACGGGCCGCCGCCACGACCCCGCGGTGCGACAGGTCTCGGCGGAGGCGCCGGTCGCGAGGCAGCCGAATCCGTTTCGCAAGCTGCTCGACACGGCAGCGAATCCACCTGCCTTCGAGGAGCCGCAAGAGCCCCAGGGCGTGATCTTCAAGAAGGACGACGGTGTGGACGCCGAGCCGCCGGTCGCGCCGTCGCCACCGTGATGTGCTGGTGCAGGTTGCCAACCTGCACCTACGTGGCGGTCACCGTAGCCGCAGGTTGATACCCGGCGGGGAATCAACGTCCGTCGTGGTGCTGGTGCAGGTTGCCAACCTGCACCTACGAGGCGATCAACGTAGCCGCAGGTTGATACCCGGCGAGGAATCAACGTCCGTCGTGGTGCTGGTGCAGGTTGCCAACCTGCACCTACGGGGCGGTCACCGTAGCCGCAGGTTGGTAACCTGCGGAACAAATCATTGCTCGTTCGTCACAACCGCACGCGGCCGTCGATCACCGCCTCCAGAAACTCACGGTTACCCGACAGCAGCGTCGGCTCCTCGAGCATCTCGTCGAGCGTGAGCCAAAGGATCTCGTCGACCTCCACCGGGTGCGGCACAAGATCGCCCTCGGCGAGTTGCACCGTCCACCACGCCAGCGACGTGCCCCAGGCCGTGACACTGCGATGCACGCACGCGGCCGGCTCGACGACGGCCGCCAACTCCTCGTGGCACTCGCGAACCACCGCCTCGTGCTCCTCCTCGCCCGGTTCGATGTGACCGCCCGGAAAGCAGACGCGTCCGCCGGCGGCCACCGCCCTGCCCCGCCGGATCGCCAGAAACAGGCCGCCGCGGCGGGCCACGGCCACGACGCCCCTTTTCACTGGCCGTCCTGCCGAAAGGTCCTGCTGCATCTCGCTCCCTCGACCTTCTCTGTCGGCCTCGACACACGGGCCGCAACGCCACACCTGGCTGCACTCATACAGTAGACTAATCGGCCCTGCCGGAAACTCCGCAGCCCGCGGTCCGCCGGCCCACCCCCGCTCCGGAGACGACCGCGTCCATGGATTCCGCCCCGCGCCCCAAGGGACCGTCCAACACGCCCTCCTTGCTCGGACGCCCGGGCCTGCCGATGGTGATTCTTCTGATCCTCGGGGCCGTGGCTCTTGCCACCGTGCTCACCGGCAACGCGGCCACGGTCCGCAACGCGATCTCCTACGACGAGTTCGTGTCGCAGGTGAAGGGGGGCAACGTCACCCGCATCGTGCTCTCAGGCGACCATCTCGAGGGTGAGTTCGCCAAGGAACTCCCCGAGACGACCCCGGGCGGCAAGCCGCAGAAGACCTTCTCGCTCGATCTCAACCCCTACCTCCGCGAGGGCTTCGACCGGCTCATGCAGGAGCACGACGACATCAAGAAGCTCACGCAGACGCCCACCGACGGCACCGGCTTCCTGATGGGCCTCTACATGCTCGTGCCGCTCTTGCTGATGGCCGGGTTCTGGATGACGCTTCGGAAGGCCCGCGATCCGCTGGGCAACACCGGGTTTCTCGGTGGGTTCTCCAAGTCGCCCGCCAAGCGGTATGCCGCGGACGACAAGCAGGTGACGTTCGCCGACGTGGCCGGACTCGAGCAGGTGAAGGCCGACCTTCAGGAGATCGTGGAGTTTCTCAAGGACCCGCAGAAGTTTCAGCGGCTCGGCGGCCGCGTGCCCAAGGGCGTGCTCCTGATGGGCCCGCCCGGCACGGGCAAGACGCTCCTGGCGCGGGCCGTGGCCGGCGAGGCGGGCGTGCCCTTCTTCTCGATCTCGGGCAGCGAGTTCATCCAGATGTTCGTGGGCGTGGGCGCGTCGCGGGTGCGCGACATGTTCAAAACCGCCAAGGACGCCTCCCCCGCCATCCTGTTCGTGGACGAGATCGACGCCGTGGGCCGCGTCCGCGGTGCCGGCCTCGGCGGCGGCCACGACGAGCGAGAGCAGACGCTCAACCAGATCCTCTCCGAGATGGACGGCTTCAGCCAGTCGGAGAGTGTGATCGTGCTCGCCGCCACCAATCGGCCCGACGTGCTCGATCCCGCGCTCTTGCGGCCGGGCCGCTTTGACCGCCACGTGACGGTCGATCGCCCCAACCAGAAGGCCCGCCTGGCCCTCTTCAAGGTGCACACGCGAAACGTGCCACTTGCTTCCGACGTTGATCTCGACCGGTTTGCCAGCGCTACCGTCGGCCTCACCGGCGCCGACATCCGCAACCTCGTCAACGAGGCCGCCCTCTGGGCCACGCGGCACGATAAGAACGCCGTTGACTCCTCCGACTTCGATTACGCCCGCGACAAGGTGCTGATGGGCCCGAAGCGGGAAGAGGTGCTCACCGGCCGCGAGAAGAAGATGACGGCCTACCACGAGGCCGGCCACGCGCTGGGCGCCTGGCTGCTCCCCGACGTGGACAAGCTTCATAAGGTGACGATCATTCCCCGTGGCCGGGCCCTCGGCGTGACGCAGCTCGTGCCCGAGGAAGACCGGATGAACATCGGCGAGTCGGCGCTGATGAACCGACTCGTTCTCGGACTGGCAGGCCGGGCCGCCGAGAAGATCGTGTTCGGGGAATACACGGCCGGCGCCGAGAACGACCTCCAGAACGCCACGCGGATCGCCCGCAAGATGGTGGCCACCTGGGGGATGAGCGAACGGGTGGGCCCGGTGGCCTGCTCCACGTCCAACGAGCATCCCTTCCTCGGCCGCGATGTCTACGAACACCGCGAGTTCAGCGAACGAACGGCGCAGATCATCGACGAGGAGGTGACTCGGATCCTCAACGAGGCCGCCGTGCGGGCCGTCAAGCTCCTCTCCGACAACCGTGACAAACTCGACCGTCTCGCCGGGGCCCTCGAGACCCGCGAGATGCTCGACGACACCGAGGTGGCGGAGATCATCGGCCCCGCCACGCCCCGCCGTGCCGGCGAGTCGATGCCCGGCTCCGACCCCGCACCGTTGCAAGCGGCTCGCGACTCGAATCCCGCCTGACCGCACCACTCCTCATGCCCCAACTTTCCCACGCCGTCTACTTCACGCTCAAGAACCGCACGCCCGAGGCCGCCGCGAAGCTTGTGGAGTCGTGCCAGAAACACCTCACCGGGCACCCGGGCACGGTGTTTTTCTCGGTGGGCACCTGCGCGGCAGAGTATGACCGTCAGGTGAACGACCGCGACTACGACGTGGCGCTCACGATCGTGTTCGAATCGCACGCCGCCCACGACGTGTATCAGACGGCTCCGAGGCACGAGCAGTTCATCGCCGAAAACGCGACGGACTGGGCGAAGGTCCGCGTGTTCGACGCCAACCTAGCGTGAGGCTGGTTACCGCAGGTTACCAACCTGCGGCTACGTAGCGGGCAACATGCCAAACGTAGGTGCAGGTTGGCAACCTGCACCTGAAGCAATGTCCCGCGTCGCGCACCGCAGGTTACCAACCTGCGGCTACGGGGTGGGCAACCGCGCTACACCGCGCGGACTTGCGACACTGCGATCCGGCCGCCGAAACACACGTCCACGTCGCCCCCCGCCACTCGCGGCCGCTCGTGGTAGCTCGACTCGTAGGCCCAGCCCTCGTCGGTGAGCCGGTAGCCCAGCCCAAACGGCGAGCCATCCACCACACACTCCACCACCTCGGGGTCGGCTGCAGCCGCCGGAAGATCCGGGAGGTTCACGTTCCAAAACTCGCCCGGCACCCGCGCGCGTCCTCTGACCGTCTCGAGCACCTCCGCCACCCAGCGGGCAGACCGATCCCAGTCGATCGTCGTGCCCCGGCGGTGATACTGCGATGCGGCCACGGCCGGCAGTCCGTGAAGCGCCGCCTCGCGGGCCGCCGCCACCGTGCCCGAATGGTGGATGTCGGCCCCCAGATTGCCGCCGGCGTTGATCCCCGCGATCACCAGCGCCGCATCGGGCACGAGCCGCGCCAGTGCGATTCGGACGCAGTCAGCCGGCGTGCCCCCCACGCGAAACCTCCCCGGGGCGATCTCGTCCACGCGAATCGGCTGGTGAGTCGTCACGCGGTGCCCGCAGCCGGAATGGCACTCCGCCGGCGCCACCACCACGAGCGTCGCCCCGAGCCCGGCCGCGGCCCGCTCCAGCGCCGCCAGCCCCGGCGCCTCGACGCCGTCGTCGTTGGTCAGCACGATACGCATGGTCGGCCGGCCGCGCGGGCCGCAAGGGTCTCGAGGATCGCCCACACACCCTCGGCGGCGGTGGCCGCCATCCGGCAGACATCTTCCGCGTCGGTGTCCACATGCGTGAGCGCGTCGGGCTTGGCCACGTTGGTCGCCACGGAGCAGACGGTGACGTCGAGCCCCATCCGTGTGGCGGCCACCACCTCCGGCACCGTAGACATGCCAACCACGTCGGCTCCCATCTTGCGGAGCATCCGGTATTCCGATCGCGTCTCGTAGGTCGGCCCCGAGAGAAACACATACACCCCCTTGCGGGCGACGACATCGGCCCGCCGCGTGGCGGCGAGCGCAAGGTCGGCGAGTTCGGGGTCGTAGTAATGCGTCTGCGGCGGCACCTCACCGAGGTCGTCGGGCTCGAGCGCATCGCCCCAGGGCCGCCGCACCATGTCGATGTGGTCGGTCACGATCACGAGCTCGCCGCCGACCATGTCGTGCTTCAGGCCGCCCGACGCATTCGTGAGCAGCACCTGGCCGACGCCAAGCGCCGCGAGCAGTTCGATCCCCCGAGTGAGCGTCTCGGGGGGAAAGCCTTCGTAGCCGTGCACGCGGCCCTGGAGCATGGCGATCGGCACTCCGCGGAGCGTGCCACAGACGATCCGCCCGGCGTGGCCGGTGGCGGTCGATTTCGCGAGCCAGCCGGTCTCGGTGGAGGGCATCGCCCACTTCCCGGTGAGCCGGTCGGCGAGTCCGCCGAGGCCTGTGCCGAGCACCACGCCAATCGTCGCCGGACAGCCGCCGGCCGCGACGACCCGCTCGGCCGCCTCGAAGGCTCCCGCCCGCGGCCTCCCCATGCGCAGCCGCGGCCGGCCGCTCGCGATCATCCCATTGCTCATGCGCCGCCACCTCGACGAAAGCCGCCCGGGGTTTGCCGCTCCCGGAGAAAAACCCTATCCTCGCGCCCGCCGCGGGAATCGGCAAGCACGATCGCTTCCGAACCGCAGGCCACGCCCTCCGCAGGATCCTCCCGATGCCCACCCGAGCCGAGAAGTTTGCCGGCCTCTCCGTCGCCATCGTCACGCCGTTTCGCGACGGCAAGGTCGACTCCGCTCGCCTCAAGGAGCAGATCGATTTCCAGGCCGAGGCCGGCGCGACCTGCATCTGCCCGGTCGGCACGACGGGCGAGTCGCCGACACTCACCCACGACGAGCACGAGCGAGTGATCGCCGAGAGCATCGCCGCCGCCGCGGGCCGCCTGCTCGTGATGCCGGGCACCGGGTCCAACTCCACCGCCGAGGCCGTGCGGCTGACGAAGTTCGCCGCCAAGGCCGGCGCCAACGCAGCCCTCGTCGTCGGCCCCTACTACAACCGGCCCACGCAGCAGGGCATCTACGAGCACTTCAAGGCGCTCGTTGAGGCGGTAGACATCCCGATCTGCGTCTACAACATCCCCACGCGGACCGGCCGCAACATCGAACCCGAGACGATCATCCGCCTCGCCGAACTCCCGGGCATCGCCATGCTCAAGGAGGCGACCGGCTCGATGGATCAGGCCTCGCAAGTCCTCGCCGCCACCGACCTGACCGTGCTCTCCGGGGATGACAGCATGACACTGCCGCTTCTGGCGGTCGGCGGCCGCGGGGTGATCTCGGTGGTGGGCAACCTCGTGCCGCGCGACATGAAGGCCCTCTGCGACGCCTTCGACGCGGGCGACATGAAGAAGGCCCAGGCGCTGCACACGAAGCTGTTCGTGCTCTGCCGCGACCTGCTCGGCCTCGCGAGCAATCCGATCCCGATCAAGGCCGCGATGGCGATAGTGGGCCGCGACACGGGCGACATCCGGCTGCCGCTCGTGCCGCTGGAGCCGCCGCTGGCCGACAAACTACGGCAGGTGCTCGCCGCCTACGGCCTGCCGGCAAAGGCCTGCTAGCCGAGCCGAAAACGGTGACAGCCACCTTTTGTCTGTAGACCCCGGCCGTTGGCCGGGGCCGTGTCGCCTGCGGCGACCGGCAAAAGGTGGCTGTCACCGTTTTCGGCCCTCACTCGATCACGCGGAGCACACCACCCTGGGTGTCAAACTTCGTGATCACCATGTCGTGGTGCCGGCCGAGGCCCAGCGACTCCAGGCGATCGACGAGCGAGCCGGCCCGGTCGAGTGACTCGCAGCAGGCCATGACTGCCGGTCCCCAACTCGATTGCGCACAGCCCGGGGCGCCCAACTCCGCGAGGAGTTCGATCAGGTCGGCTGTCGCCTTGGCGTAGGGCAGCTTCGAAGACTCGGCCTCGAAGGGCTTGCCTGCCATCGCGCCGTAGTTGCGAACGGCGAGCGAGAACTCGATGAACTTCCCCTCGACGGCGGCCGGCAGGAGTTCCACCAGCGCCAGCCGCGAGAGTTCTGCGGTAATCTCGCGGGGCGCCGGGGCAAGCCGCTTGAAGGCCTCCCGCTCCGCCTCGCCCGAGATGCCAGCCGCATCCCGGGCCACGAGCAGCACGCACCGCCACGCCTGAGGTAGCCGCACGCGGGCGACCATCGGGGAAAAGGAGCGGGTGACGTTGTCATCCGCATCGGCCTCGTCGCGGATCATCCGACCGGCCTCGACGATCAGGCCACCCCGGCTGAACCCGTAGACCCCCACGCAGGAGCGTCGGCCGCGGCCCACCGCGCGGGCAAGCTCCATCGAGTCGCGCGTGTCGAAGAGCCAGTCGTGCTCCGTTGGCTGGAGTTCCTCCTGCATCGGATGCGGCGTGGCCGCAGGCAAGTGAGCCTCGGAGCCGAGCGCGAAGAGGTGCCGCATGCCGGCCGCCACCGCGAGGCCGAGCTGCGTGCCCGTGCCGAGACCGACGTGGGCGGCGGGCGCCGTCACCACCTCGATCGCACAGCCCACGTCGCCGAGCCGCCAGGTGTCGACGCAGGCCTTCGCGTAGCGGAGAGCCCGCTCGGCGTGGAGGCCGCGAGCCTCCAGTCGGCTGGCCCGCCGGAGCCGTACCTGGAGCGGCGGCCGGTCGAGCATCACGCCCACGCCGCCGAAGGACCGCACATCGCGGTGGCCGAACGACAGCATGCCGAGGTGCACCCGCGCGGGCGTCCGAATCTCGACGGCTTTGGGCGGCAGCTGAGTGCCTAACGTGGATGGATCGGGCATCCCGCCAAGCATACCCAAGGCCGGCGGAACCGCACGCGGGCTGTTCAAGCCGCGGCTGCGGCCGCCAGCAGGGCGAATGCCGCCTGCTCCCGTGGCCCACCCGTCTTGTCGATCAGGACCCGCAGGTCCTCGATCCTCCGCCGCACCTCGTCGCGGCCGATCAGGTGAACCCGCGTCACCAGAATCGCCGCCTCCACCACGGCATGGGCGGCGCGGTTGAACCCAAGGAACGGCCGGACGGCGTGCTCGGCCACCACCCGCGCCGTGATCTCGAGCCGCTCCTGCGAGTCGTCGATCGCGTCCACCGCCAACTCCCAGGCATGGCAGGCGCCGAGCAGCACCCGGCCGGCCACGGCATCGGTGGGTCGCGACGGTGGCGGCTCGTCGAGGCGGCCGGCCACCACCCGGGCCAGCAGCAGCACGTCGTCGCTGACGTGAAACACGCCGCACCGCTCCCGCACCAGGTTCACGGCCGTCTGGCTTGTCGCAAACGGCTTGAGCACCAGCCGCGTGAGCCGCCCGGCGGCCCGCTCGCCGTGGTCGATCCATGGCCCCATCGCGGCAACGTGGAGCCGGCCGTCGGCGGCGGTTGTGGTCACAAGTCCTTCGAGGATCATCGGCGGCCCTGATACGGCGGCAGGCGGCGGGAAACGAGAGCCCGCATGATAAACTCGAGGCACCGTTGCCCCGCGAGCCCATCCTTGTCTGCCGACCGTCCCTGCATCCATTTCGTCACCGGCCGGCTCGCCGAGCACTCGCTGCGGCAGGTCCTCGAACGGCTCGCGCCGCGGGCCGGATTCGACTGGACGGTGCAGGCGATGCCGATCACCGTGGCTGCCCTGATGACCACGCCCTGGATCGCGAAACGGCTCGAGGTGCCCCCGGGCACCACCCGCGTGCAGATCCCCGGGGCCTGCCGTGGACCGCTCGAGGCCTTCGCCGAGGTGACGCCCGTGCCGGTCGACCGCGGCCCCAACGACCTCCGGGCCCTCGACGAGTTCTTCGGGCAGAAATCCCGTGACCTCTCGGGCTACGGCCGGCACGACATCGAGATCATTGCCGAAATCAACCATGCTCCGCGGCTCGACGCGGCCGACCTGCTCGCCGAGGCCCGCCGGCTCGCGATCGCCGGCGCCGACCGCATCGATGTGGGCTGCGATCCGGGCGAACGCTGGGCCGGGGTCGGCGACGCGGTGCGGATGCTCGTGGCCGAGGGCTTTCGCGTGTCGATCGACAGCTTCGACCCCGTCGAGGTCGCGGCGGCCGCCAAGGCCGGTGCCGATCTCGTGCTCTCGGTCAACTCGACCAACGCCGCCGCCGCGGCCGACTGGGGCTGCGAGGTGGTCGTGGTGCCCGACGTGCCTGCCACGCTGGAGGGTTTTGAGGCGACGATCGAGGCCCTGGCCAGGGCGGGCGTGAAGCACCGTCTCGATCCTGTGCTCGAGCCGATCGGCTTCGGGTTCGCCGCGAGCCTCGGCCGCTACCTCGACGTTCGCCGCCGGCATCCAGATGCCGAAATCATGATGGGCATCGGCAACCTCACGGAACTCACCGACGTCGATTCCGCCGGCGTCAACGTGCTGCTCCTCGGCTTCTGCCAGGAGGTCGGCATCCGCTCGGTGCTCACGACCGAGGTGATCCACTGGGCGCGGAGCAGCGTGCGGGAATGCGCGCTGGCCAGGGCCCTCGTCTGGCACGCCGTCACCAACCACACGCTCCCCAAGCACGTCGAGCCCCGGCTCGTGACGCTCCGCGGCGGCAAGCCGCACGAGCACGGCGGCGAAACGCTCGATCGGCTCGCCACGGCGATCCGCGACCCTAACTTTCGGATCTTCGCCGAGGGAGACGCGGTCCACATCGTCGGCGCTGGGCTGCACCTCGCGTCGCCCGATCCTTTCGCGCTCTTCTTGCAACTCGCCGACGCGGGCCGCGACGATGTGGACCCGAGCCACGCCTTCTACCTCGGCTACGAGATGGCGAAGGCCGTCACGGCGCTGACGCTCGACAAAGACTACCGGCAAGACCAGCCGCTCGACTGGGGCCACCTCACGCGAGACGAGATCGGGCATGGCCCGTCGCGAGCCGCCGCCCGCGCGGCCGAAACCTCTCGCCACCGCGATGAAGGCCCCGCACCGCCGGAGCCCACGGCCGCCTCATGACCACTCCCAGCCCCAGTCTCACTGATGCGGCGCCGCCCGCCCGGCCCAATCACCCGTGGATCGCCCGCACGTGGATCACGCCATCCGGCTGCCTCGTCGCCGAGGCGGCGGCGGGCATCGACCCGGTGACGGTCTTCCGCCATGCCAGCCGGCTGCCGCACGCGATCTTTTTTGACAGTGCCGTCGTCGATAGGCCAGCAGCGGCGGCCACGCCAGCCGCCCCGGCCACCGATCCGCCTGTGCGGCTCGGCTGCCACTCGTTCGTGGCCGCTGACCCGATCCGGTCCTGGCTGGTGCGCCGCGGTGGCGACTGGCATGAGTGCCGCCAGGAGATCGCCACAACGTTTACCGTGGTCCGCAAGGTGCTCGCCGACCTCGCCTGCACCACGATCCCGGGCCTGCCACCGTTCCAGGGGGGCGTGGCGGGGCTTGTGGCGTACGACTGTGGCCTGGCGCGATTGGGCCTTGAGCCGCCTCCTGCCACCGGCCCGGATCCAGTGCTCTCGCTCCACGTCCACGACGTGGTCTTCGCCTACGACCACGACCTCGGCCGCGGCTGGTTCATCTCCCAGGGCGTGCCCGCGCGGGGGCCCGTGGAGCGGGCGCGACGGGCGACTGAGCGGCTCACGGCGTTTCTGGCCGAGCCGCGCGAAGCCGCGCCCATCGCGCCGACCGCATCGTCTGCCGCCGCAGCCGCCTCTCACCCGCTGCCGGGCCGGCCGCAGGTTCGCTCCACGCACTCCCGCGACGCTTATCTCGACATGGTTCGCGCGGGCATCGAACTGGTGCATGCGGGCGACATCTTCCAGGCCAATCTTGCCCAGCGGTTCGAGGTGGCCGCGAGCGTCGATGCCGTGAGCCTCTATCTGCGGGCTCGCGAGGTGAATCCGGCCCCGTTCGCCGGCTATCTCGACGCTGGTGACGTGCAGGTGGCCAGCATGTCGCCCGAGCGATTCCTGCAGGTCTCCCGCGGCGTGGTCCGCACCCACCCCATCAAAGGCACACGGCGGGTCACCGCCAGCCCGGAGGCCGATCTCTACGCATCAGCCGACCTGGAAGCGAGCGAGAAGGACCGCGCCGAGAACGTGATGATCGTGGACCTCCTGCGAAACGACCTCTCGCGGGTCTGCACGCCTGAAAGCGTGTGCGTGGAGGCTCTCTGCCGGCTCGAACGCTACCGCTACGTGCAGCACCTGGTGTCGGTGGTGTCGGGCCGGCTCCGCCGCGGCGTGGGCGCGATCGATGCCCTGGAGGCCGCGATCCCGGGAGGGAGCATTTCGGGGGCGCCGAAGCACCGAGCCTGCGAGATCATCTCGGACCTCGAGCGGGTGGACCGCGGTTGCTACTGCGGCTCGATCGGCTACATCGGCTTCGACGGCACGGCGGACTTCAACCTCCTGATCCGCACGCTCGTCGTCTCGCCCAGCTCGATCGCCTTCGCCGCCGGCGGCGGAATCACGGCGGCGAGCGATCCGGCTGCCGAATACGCCGAGTCGCTCGCCAAGGCCGAGGGCATGCTGCGGGTGCTCGACGCGCTGGGCATCGGCGGAGGCACGGCATGATCGTCGTCATCGACAACCGCGACAGCTTCGTCTTCAACCTCGCCCGGCATTTCCAGTTGCTCGGTGTCGAGACGGCCGTGGTGTCGAGCCACGAGGCGGCAGCGGAGGCGATCCTCACCGCGCGGCCGGCGGCGATCGTGATCTCGCCAGGCCCCTGCACACCGGCCGAGGCCGGCTGCTCGCTCGACCTCGTACGGCTGGCCATCGGCCACGTGCCGCTGTTCGGCGTCTGTCTCGGCCACCAGGTGCTCGCGGCGGCGGGTGGGGGCCGGATCGTGCGGGCGTCGCGGCCCACGCACGGCCGCACCAGCCGGGTGCACCACGACGGCGTGAATCTCTTCGCGGGCATTCCGAGCCCGATGACCGCCTGCCGCTACCACTCGCTGGTGGTCGAGGCTGAGTCGCTTCCCGACGGCCTGGTGGCCGTGGCCCGCGATGAGGAAGGCACGATCATGGCGATCGCCGACGTACGCCGTTGCGCCTACGGCGTTCAGTTCCACCCCGAGTCGATCCTCACGCGACACGGCTTCCGGTTGCTGGCAAACTTTTTGACCGCGGCGGCGATCCCATACCGCGGCGGGCTGGTCGATTTCCTCGACGAAGAGATCGCCCGACAGGCGGCCCCCCCGTTGCCGCACGACGCGCCCGCCGCAGGGCATGTGGTCACATTCTGAGGCCGCCGACTGCGCGTTCTCGCATCACTTACTGCCCGACAATCGGGCGGCCGGTTCGGGCCGACGGCGCTCCATCGGTGTGAATTTGGGGGGTTCCGGCGTCGCGCCCATGCTCCGCCAACCGCATGACAAGCCTGGAAAATAGGGTACTCCGGGAGGCCTGCCGGACACGCACCGCCCTCCCGTCGCGCCCGTGAGACAAAGGTTCTGGCACGGATTTTGCCCATGGGACTAAGCAGTCGTGGAACCTTCCACGGCATCATCCAAAAATCATGAGGCGGAACCCATGACTTTCTCTGGCATGGCGCGCTGCGGCGCTGTCGCGGCCGTGTTGGCTGCAATGCTGTTCGGTTCAGTTGATCACTCCTCCCTCGCTTTCGCGGAAGGCGAACCCGCGGCTGCGGCCGTGACTCCTCCGCACATCGCGGGCACGTACGACACCGGGTCGATCGCCTGGATGCTCGTCAGTGCGGCACTTGTGTTCCTGATGATGCCGGGCCTCGCGCTCTTTTACGGCGGCATGGTTCGGGCCAAGAACCTCCTCAACATGTTCATGCTCGTGATGGTGTGCGTGCCGCTGATCACCCTGGAGTGGGTGGCCTATGGCTACAGCATGGCCTTCGCTGTGCCGTCGGCCATCGCCGTGGACGCGGGCAACGATGCCGCCGGTAACCCGCTGCCCGCCCACAGTTACCTGGGCTGGGACCCGAGCCTCGTGTTCATGAAGGCGTTTGCCGAACTCGGCGTCGACGGCCCCAATGCGTACGAGCGACTCGTGACCAGTGGCGACACCGTCGCCGCGGCCCCGAACGGCGTGCCCGAACTCTTGTTTGCCATCTACCAGATGATGTTCGCGATCATCACGCCGGCGCTCATCGTCGGGGCCGTCGCGGAACGAGTGAAGTTCAGCTCGTGGTGCGTGTTCGCCCTGCTCTGGGCCACGCTGGTCTACAACCCCGTCTGCCACTGGGTCTGGAACGTCAACGGCTGGCTGTTCCAAAAGGGCGTGCTCGACTTTGCCGGCGGCACCGTGGTGCATGTCTTGGCGGGCGTGTCGGCCCTCGCCCTCCTGCTGATCCTGCCCAAGCGGCGCGGATATCCCAGTGCCCAGTTCGTGCCCCACAGCGTGGGCTGGACGCTGATCGGCGCCGCCTTGCTCATGGTGGGCTGGTTCGGCTTCAACGCCGGTTCTGCGATCGCGGTCGGTAAGGACTTCCTGCCAGTGGCCGGTCCCGTGGCCGTGCTCGCGTTCGCCACCACGGCGATTGCCGGCAGCGCCGCTGCCGGCTCCTGGATGGTGGCCGAGTGGCTCAAGGTCGGGAAGCCGACGGCCCTTGGGTTTGCCTCCGGCATGGTGGCGGGCCTCGTGGCCATCACGCCCTGTGCCGGTCACGTGAGCCCTGGAAGTGCCATGATCATCGGCCTCATCGGCGGCATCGTCTGCTTCCTCGCGGTGCAGGCGAAGCCGATGCTTGGCTACGACGACTCGCTCGACGTGGTCGGCGTTCACGGTGTGGGCGGGGCCCTCGGAGCCCTGCTCGTGGGTGTGTTCTCGATCCGCCCCGTCATGGGCGGCATGGACCAAGTCATGATCCAACTCCAGGGGCTGCTCTGGAGCGGGGGTTATGCCTTCATCGTCTCGCTGGTGCTCGGCCTGATCATCCACAAGACGATGGGCCTCACGGTCGACCCCAATGCGGAGGACCAGGGGCTCGACGTCGTCGAACACGGCGAGTCGGCCTACCACCTCACTTGATCCAGAAGGATGCCCCACTGGCGTGGGCGGGCAATCCGCCTCGCCCGCCCACGCCGGGGCATTTTTTGGAGCGGGGAGCGCGAAGCGGATTGAGGACCCCCAATCGCGTGAGCGCTGGGGACCATTCCATGCGTATACTGGGGCCGCGCGCTGCTTCGAGGCACCACCCAGGTATCGTCATGAAAGACCCCACCGTCCGCGGCGTCGTCCACCTGATCGAGGAGACCAAGACCTTCGGGCAGAAGGGGTTTCGGAAGCGGCTCGTGGTGCTCGAGCAGTCGAAGGGCACGTTCACCAACTACGTTCCGGTCGATTTCCTGAAAGACGCCTGCGACGAGGTGGACGGCCTGAGCGTGGGAGACGAGATCGAGGTGACCTACCGGCTCAGCGGCCGCCGCTGGCAGCGGGATGAAGCGAGCGAGGTCAAGTTTTTCCTGAGTGCCGAGGCTCTCTCGTTTCGGCAGCTCTCGGGGGGCAAGGGCCCGGACCAAGGCGGGTTCAGCGGCGTGGATCCCAACGACGCCCTCGCCGAGGCCGCCCAAGACGACGTGCCGTTTTAAAGCGCTGCCTACGGCGGGTCAGAAGCATGAGAGCCCTCATGCAGGTCGCCCGCGGCCTTACGGCCGGTCGGCTTTCACGGACGGACACTCGCTACCCGTACAAGCCCAACGCCGTAAGGCGTGGGGCGAGGCCAGGACAGACGCCGCGTCCTCTCGACCGCGTCCGCGGCCTTACGGCCGGTCGGCTTTCTGAACTGCCGTACAAGCCCAACGCCGTAAGGCGAGGCCAGGAAGGCACACAGGTTGAAAACCTGTGCTACTGGGGAAGAGCAGCGAGGGGCTGCCCGTGCCCCGGGAGCTGGGCTATGGGAGTAAGAGCTGCCGAAAGCCTAGGAGTCGTGCTCTGCACGACGACCGTAAGCCGGCGCCGACGCCGGGACGGCGGCGCCGGCGCGAAAACCGATAGGCGAAGCGAGGCCAGCATCGAGTGAGTGAAGGGCAGGATGCCCGTAGCGAACGTCCGGCGACGGGGCACGGGCAGCCCCGAGCGGCAGCGTGAGGCATGTGCAGGTTGACAATCTGCACCTACGGGGAGATCGGAGCCGCGGCGCGTCACGCCCGGCGGAAGCCGCCGTTGACCGGCAGCACCTGGCCCGTGACAAACCCCGCGGCCGGCGACACGAGGAAATGCACCGCATGGGCCACGTCTTCCGGCGTGCCCCAGCGGCCGAGCATGCTCTCGCGGGCCGCTCGCCGTTGCCATGCCGCGCTGGCCTTCTCGCCCCAGGCCGTTTTGATCCAGCCGGGAGCCACGCAGTTGACGCGCACCTTCGGCCCGAGCGATCGGGCGGCGCTTCGCGTGAACGCCATCACAGCCCCCTTCGTGGCGGCGAAGAGTTCGCCACTATCCCCCTCCATGCCGACGGCCGCCTGATCCCAGCCGATCGTCACGATCGTGCCGCCGTCTCGCTCGGCCATCCAGCGGCCAAGCGATCGCGTGAGCGTCATCGTGGCGACCACGTCGATCGCCAGCAGGGCATCGAGCTTGTGCTGAAAATCCCACGTCGCGGCTTCGCCGGTGAGCACGTCGGCCCCGGCCACGAGCACCACGATGTCGAGGCCCGGCAGCGTCGCGGTGACCTCCGCCGCCAGGCGGTCCGCGGCCCCATCAGCGGCGAGGTCGGCAAGAAACGTCCCGGCATGGCCGCTGGGGCCGAGAACCGCGGCGAGCTCGGCGGCACCGGCGGACGAACGGCCGTGCACAGCCACGCGGGCTCCAGCGGCGGCGAGTTCGAGGGCCACCGCGCGGCCGATGCCGCGGGTCGCCCCCGTCACCACCGCCGTACGACCCCCGAGATCAACTTCCACGGCCGCGTTGCTCACGGAACCGGCCCCCTGGCGGCCAGCGGCAGCCGGTAGCAGGCGGCCTCCTCGGCATTGCGGACAAGCAGCCGGTCGCCTGTGAGGCAGAGGTTGTTCCACGTCTGGCCGTCGATCGCCGCAAACCGCCCGCGGACAAAATGCTTCTCGGGGGAACAATCGACGACCACCACCTCGCCCGACTCCGCCTGCACCAGCAGTAGGCCGCCCACGCGAAGCACCTGCCCCTGACCGTACCGCCCGCCCTTCCAACGCCGCGCGCCGTCCGCGAGGGAGACGCACTCGAGGATCCCATCGGAGAGGCCGTAGGCGTGGCCGTCGTGGATCGCCACATTCGTAAACTTGGTCTTGAGCAGGCCGGGCTGCCGCCACACCGCTTCGAACGAGGGCGGATCACCCGCCTTTAGCTGGAACGCAGCAGCCCCCGCCCCGTAGCCCTTGCTCACAAAAATCCTCCCGCCGTCAAGCACGTGGGCCTGCGAGCAGGTGGCGTCGGAGTTGGAGTGGCCTGGCCACTCGAATCGCCAGAGTTCGGTGCCGTCGGTGGGGTCGTATCCGGCCACGCTCGACTCGTTGACGGTGAACACGATCTCGCGGCCACCAATCGAGGCCGTCTGCGGCGACACGTAGCTAATCTGCTCCGCGCCGCCCGTCCAACGTCGCTCACCCGTCGCACGGTCGTAGGCCACGAGCGACACGGCAGAGCCATCCTGCCGCGGCCCGCCGCCTGGCACGATCACGAGCGATTCGTTGACCAGCGGCGATCCCGCCCGGCCCCAGGCAACCGCCAGGCCGTGGGCGGCCGCGTCGATCCCGAGGTCATCGAGCACGTTCTTTTTCCAGAGCACGCGGCCGCTCGCGCCGTCGATGGCGTGCAGCCAGCCGGTGGCACCCGTGCTGTAGACAGCACCACCGGCGATGGTGGGCGTAGACCGCGGCCCGACACCTCCGAGCACCGTCTCGTGCCTACCTGGCACCGAGACCGTCCACTCCACGTCGCCCGTCGCCACTGATTGGCAGGAAACGATCTCGTCGTCGCCCCGCTGCTCGAGCGTGACTGCGTGGTCGCCGCAGGTGGCGAAGCCACTCCAGCCGGCGCCGATTGGCCGCCGCCAGAGCCGCTCCGGGGGCCGCGACTCCCAGGCCGGATCGAGGATTGGGCCCTCGAGCGACGCGGAGCCCTGCGGCCCCAGAAACCGGAAGAAGTCGCCCGAGGTCTCGGCCCACGCGGCTGCCGCCGCGGCCTCCGCAGCCGGCTTCGCCGCCCGCGGCAGCAGCCGGTCACGAGGCGGCGCCCAGCGAAACGCGAGTTGCGGCACGAGGTCGCCCGACACCCGCTCGATGCGAAACATGGCGCATGCCAGCCCCACCGCGGCAAGCAGGCCGAGCCCGACCGACCGCTTGAGACCAGTTGCGTGACCGCTCTGAAAAAGAAACCAGCCGAGCACAGCCATCAGGGCCGAGAAGCCGAGGATCAGCGTGATGATGTTGCGGACCGCGGCATCGACGATGCCCCCGACCAGCGACTCGAGGAGGCCCATGCGGACCATCGCCGTGGCGGCAGCCAGCGATGCGAGAGTCACGAACACCCGTACCGGGGGCACGAGCGGCCGAGGAGCGGCGGATTTCACGGGAGATTTCGGGGCAGGTCGACGCGGGGGCATGACACACTTTTACTGGAAGAACTACGGAAACGCGACTACACTCCCGCCACCACGGTCACGCAGACGCCCGGCAAGGATTCCGAATGCCCACGACCAACGCCCCCGACCCGGCTCGGTCGTCCGCTGCCGGCACGGCAGCCGCCTCCGGCCTCGGCCCGTCCACCGCCGCCGTGCACGCCGGCGAGGCCCGCCAGAAGCTCGGCTTCTCGATCACCGATCCGATCTTCGCGTCGAGCACCTATACCTTCCCCGACACGAAGTCGATCATCGACTTCATCGAGGAAAAGCACCCCCGCGAGGAATACGGCCGCTACGGCAACCCCGGTGAGCGGGTCGTGGAAGAAAAGCTGGCCGCCCTCGAAGGGGGCGAGCACGCCGTGCTCTTCGCCAGCGGCATGGCGGCACTGGTGGGCCTGCTGATGGCCCACTGCAGCGCCGGCGATGAGATCGTGTTCTTCGACGAGTGCTACCACCGCAGTCGCGAGTTCTGCCGCAAGCATCTCACGCGGTTCGGCGTCGGCTTCCGAGAGGTGAAGACCTGCGACTACACCGCCATGGAGGCGGCGATCACGCCCAAGACGAAGTTCCTCGTCAGCGAGTCGCCCACCAACCCGCATCTCAGCGTGGTGGACGTCGAGCGGTTCGCCGAAATCGGCCGTCGCCGCGGCGTGTTGACGCTGATCGATGCCACGCTTTGCACGCCCTACAACCTCAAGCCCCTCGCGGCCGGGGTCGACTTCGTGCTCCACTCGGCGACGAAGTATCTCGGCGGCCACAACGACCTGCTCGCGGGCACCGTGATCGGCCGGACCGAGTTGATGGAGCCGGTGCGAAACCTCCGCGGGATCATGGGGGGCGTCAACTCGCCCCACAACGCCTACCTGCTGGAGCGCGGACTCAAGACGCTGGCCCTGCGGATGGAGCGGCACAACACCAACGGCCTCGCGGTGGCCCGGTTCCTCGAGAGCCATCCACGGGTTGAGCGGGTGCTCTATCCGGGCCTCGAGAGCCATCCCTTCCACGAGGTCGCCGCCGGCACGATGCGGGGCTGCGGCGGGCTCGTGACGTTCTTCATCAAGGACGCCGACTGGCGGCGGACGGCCGACGTCATCGACGCCGTACAAATCCCGCGCATCGGCCCGAGCCTCGGTGGCGTCGAGTCACTGATCGAGCAGCCGCTGGTGATGAGCTACTGGAACTACTCGCCGCAGGAGCGGCAGGCGTTTCGCATCCACGACAACATGGTCCGCATGGCCTGCGGGATCGAGGACGCCGACGATCTGATCGCCGACCTCGCCCAGGCCCTCGACCGCACATAGCCGCCCGCCCGGCGGCGGGAGGCTTCTCATGCAGTTCCGCACCCGCGCTATTCACGTCGGCCAGGAGCATGACCCCGCCACCGGCGCCGTCGTGCCGCCGATCCACCTGGCGAGCACGTTCGTGCAGCCCGACGCCTCGATGACGTCGGCCTACGACTACGCCCGAACCGGCAGCCCCACCCGGCACGCCTTCGAGAAGACGCTCGCCGACCTCGACGGCGGCGTGCGGGCCCTGGCCTTCGCGTCGGGCATGGCGGCCACGCACTGCGCCACGCTGCTGCTCGCCCCCGGCGATGAGATCGTCACCGGCACCGACATCTACGGGGGCACCTGGCGGCTCTTCAACCGCGTGCTCGCCGAGCGGGGCATCGCAGTGAAGGCGGTCAACACGGCCGACACCGCGGCCGTGGCCCGCGCGGTGGGCCCGAAAACGAAGCTGGTGTGGGTTGAGTCGCCCGGCAACCCGCTGCTCACGATCACCGATCTCGCGGCCTGTGCGGAGATTGCCCATGCGGTCGGGGCCCTGCTGGCCTGCGACGCCACGCTCACCACACCGGCACTCTCGCGGCCGCTGGAACTCAGCGCCGACATCGTGATGCACTCGGCCACGAAGTCGATCGGCGGTCACAGCGACCTGCTTGGTGGGGCGCTCGTGGTCCGCGACACCGACCTCGGCACGCGGCTTCACTGGCTGCAAAATGCCACGGGCGCGGTGATGGGCCCGCTCGAGGCCTTTCTCTGCTCCCGCGGCCTCAAGACGCTCGAACTCCGCGTGCTCGCCCAGTCGGCCACGGCCCAGCGACTGGCCGAGTGGCTCGTCGCGCATCCAACTGTGACGACGGTCCACTATCCTGGCCTCGCTAGCCACCCGGGCCATGCCCTGGCCATGCGGCAGATGTCGGCCGGCGGCACGATCGTCAGCTTCGAGGTCAACGGTGGTGTGGACGACGCCCGCCGCGTGGTCGAGTCCACGAAGCTCTTTCAACTCGCGGTCAGTCTTGGCGCAGTCGAGTCGCTGATCGAGATCCCGGCCGTGATGTCGCACGGCTCGTACGCCCCCGAAGCCCGCCGCGCCGTCGGGATCGCCGACGGACTCATCCGGCTTTCCGTGGGCCTCGAGGCTTTCGAAGACCTCCGCGACGACCTCGCCTCTGCACTACCCCGAGCCTGAACCGAACTGGCAAGCTGGGCAACTTTTGCGGATGGCGGGGACTTTTCTGAAAGTTCCGCCGCTGCGGATGACGATATCGATTCCGATCGAGAAGAGTCTGCCAGCCAGTGGATCGGCGGACCAAAGCATCGGAGGTCTGGTTATGAACACGACTCGCATTCGCCTCGCACTCCCGCTCGCAGTCGCCCTGGTGGGGGTCGCTGTCACGGCATGCCCCGCGGCTGAGTCGCAGCTGAACTGGACGCCTCACCGCGATGTGACGTCGCCAGCTCAGATGCCCCTCACTGAGACCGCCCCAGCGGCTGTCCCCGAGGCCCTGTCGGCACCCGCTGTGGGTGCCCCAGCCGCAGTCGTCCTCCCCGACGAAGTGCCTCGCGTGGCTGTCGCCCCGCGGCCCGAAGCTACCCGCCCTCTGCCCCCGCGGCCACGGCCGCGTCCCGCCACGGCGTCGAGCGACAGAACAATCCCCAACCGGCTCGCGGCCCCGCTCCAGCAGGTGTTCAACACCAACGATGACACGAAACTGTTCGGGATGTCGATGCGGACGCCGCAGGGCGAAGGCAGCCGGCGGATCCTCGCCCCCGAGGGTCAGCAGGCGGTCGCCATGGAGCAGCGAGCGGAGTCGGTCGAACTCACCGCGGCTCGCGACGATCGTCTCGGCGGCGGACTGGCTCCGCGCTACGCCACCACGCCGGGCGCCCGCCCGCGGATCGACCGAATCGCGATGAACGCCGACGGGCTGCCGTCGGTGATGTCGCAGGCCCAGCGAGCGCCGGTCGGCGGCCTCGACGACGCCCAGGTTCCGGGGCGTGCTCCGACATCACAGGCGGCTCCCGCGGCGCCGGCGACGTTGTCCCCCAAGTCCGGCGAATCACTCCCTTCTCCGTCCAGCAACGCTCCGTCGGTCACCGAAGAGATGCCGCTGAGCATCGACTCGTTCGAGCCGGGCATGGGCTCGGGCATGGGAATGGACGGCGGTGATCCGTCGATGATGATGCCCGACGGTATGTCGATGGGCGACGACGGCTCGATGATGGGCGGCGACGGCGGTGGCATGCTGATGGGCGAGTACCCGACCCAACTCCACGTCGAGTCGTTCTACGACGATCCCTACGCCTGCGAAGACGATGATCCCTTCTGTCAGCACAGCGGCCGGTTCTGCGCGTGGATGCGGCGGTTCGGCAAGCCCTACTACGGCTGGCGGTGGTACCGAGACTTTACGGCGAGCGTCGGCGTCACGGCCTTCACGAACGACACCAACCTCGGCCTCCACGGCAACTACGGCACCAACGAGTATCTCAACTGGGCCATGCCCTTCTGGAATGCGTTCGGCGTCGGCTGGCAGCTCGGCTGGCGGGGCACGCAGACCAACTTCCAGCCCGAGACGATCACCGTCGACGATCAGACCTTCCGCAAGAACGCCCGCGACCAGAACTTCGTCACCACGGGCTTCTTCACCCGGGCCTTCGAGGGACGAGGACTCCAGGGTGGAGCCGTCTACGACTACCTCAGCGACAGCTGGCTCGACAACGCCGACATCGCGCAGGTGCGTGCCGAGATCAGCTATGTCTGGGGCTACCACGAGCTCGGGTTCTGGGGCACCGCCAACGTCTACGACCAGAACGGCTCGCTCGGCCGCCGCGGTCGGGTCAAGGGCACGGCCGGCACCGTCGACCTCTACACCGGCTTCTACCGACT
This sequence comes from Candidatus Kuenenia stuttgartensis, assembly GCA_945870505.1. Classification (GTDB taxonomy): domain Bacteria; phylum Planctomycetota; class Planctomycetia; order Pirellulales; family UBA1268; genus QWPN01. The sequence goes on from CAMBSN010000011.1 coordinate 24,870, forward strand.
GCAGTTCGGCGATGCCAACGAATGGAAGGTCTGGGGTGGTGCCACCGGCGACGGCGAGGGCATCATCGGCTCGCTGCTGAGGGCGCCGCTGGCGCGATCGCTCGCCATGGAGGGCACGTTCACCTATCTGATCCCCGGCCAGACCCGTTCGGTCGATGTCACCGGTTCGGGGATCACGACCAACTTCTCACCCGCCGCCTGGAACGTGGGCTTGAATCTCGTCTGGTACCCGGCCGGCCGTTCGCGGCGGGGTCTGGCGAGTCCGTACCGGCCGCTCTTCGAGGTGGCCGACAACGGCTCGATGATCCGGGAGTTCGACGTCTCCCGGCCGAAGCCCTGACCTGAGGCCCGTGGGGCCGACCGGCCGGACCGCCCGAAACATCGAGCGATCCGGCCGGCTTGCCTGCGGAACCTGCCGCAAACCTGGGGATTCGTGTATCCTTCGCGTGATCAGGGCGTCGCCTGACGGCTGCCTGCCGTCGCCGCCCTTCCACCCCCCACGCAGGGAACCCGCATCATGTCGGATCACGATTCCCACGACCCCTGGGCCTCGCTCGCCGAATCGCTCGGCGCGACGCCCACCAACGAGCCTTCCCGCCCAGCCACTCCGCGGCCTCAGCAGCCGCCGGCGCAGCGAGCGAAGCCGCCGCAACGGCCCAAGTCGCCACCGCCGCCGCAAACCGGCAACTGGGATGATCTTGCGGCCGAACTGGGTGTGAGCGGTTCAACCGAACCTCGGCCCGCCCCACGCCCTACTCCCCGCCCCGCCGCGCGGCCGGCAGCGGAACCCGCCGCCAGAGACGCGGCCAAAGAGAGAGATACGGAGCAGTCGGCCGACCGGGAAATCCGCGGTGACCAGCGCCGTCGCTCGGATGACGACGCGGGCGCACGGTCCGCACGGCCGCCACGACGCCGCGACGACGATCGGGCACCGCGCAGCCGCGATGACGATCGGCCGCCGCGCAGCCGCGACGACGATCGGCCGCCGCGCAGCCGCGACGACGATCGGGCACCGCGCAGCCGCGATGAAGAGCGGCCACCGCGCAGCCGCGACGACGATCGGCCGCCGCGCAGCCGCGATGAAGAGCGGCCCGCCCCCGTTGGCGAGCCGTCTGGCGAACTCCGTAGCGACTCCGGCGAATCCCGCGAAGGTGAGGGCGGAGGCGAGGTAGACGGTGATCGTCGCGGCCGTCGGCGTCGGCGTGGCCGCCGCGGTGGCCGGGGCCGGGCGCGCCGCGAGGATGACCGTGTCGAGCGGCCCAATGAGGCCTCCGCTGAGCGCCGGGACGCTGCGCCGAGCGACGGCTTCCGAGACTCATCCGTCCACTCCGACGAGGCGTGGGAGATTCGCGACTCGCGTCGCGTTGACCAAACCAACGACGAGGGATCGTCGGAGAGTCGCAGCGACGGCGAAAAGAGCGGTGAGCGTCAAGGAGAAAAGAGCGATCGGGGCGACGACGATTCGCGTCCGCGCCGCCGCCGTGGACGCCGTGGCGGCCGCGGACGCCGCCGAGACACGGAGGATGTCGCTCGCGGGGAAGCCGCCTCCGGCGACGCACCGGCCCGTGGGCCGTCCACCGCCGGCGAAGGCGACGACGAACCGCTTCCGACCTCTTATGGCATGCGGCCCCGTTCCCCCGGACCCGCCCGTGGCGAAGGCTCGCCGACCGACAGGCCCGCGGAGCCCAAGGAAGGTGAGGAGGCAGCGGGCAGCGAAGGCCGTGGCCGCCGACGTCGCCGACGCCGCGGTGGCGAGGGACGCCCGCGCGGCGAGCGTGAATCCTCGTCTTCGTCATCCTCTTCGAACCGTGATTCGGGCCCGTCACGCCAACGAAGCCGCAGTGGTCGTGGATCGACGGGCGAATCTCGGTCGTCCTCCTTCTCACGGGGCCGCCGCGACGACTTCGCACCGGTCGCCGGCCGTCACGACGAAGACGACGAGGGCCTCGAGTTCCTCGGTGTCGAGGAGGCTGGTCAGGAGACGTCTCGGCGGCAGCGGGCCGCCGAGGACGAAGACATCCTCGTCGAGAGCGGCCTCAACTCGGTGCTCGACGTGCCGAGTTGGGTCGAGGCGATCGGCATCGTGATCGCTGGCAACCTCGACGCCCGCAACAAAGGCCGCAGCGGCGACCGGAGCCGCTGATCCGTCCATCGCAGTGCAGGGTACCAACCTGCACCCACGAGCAACGACACTCCCGCACGGAGCCGCCGATTGGCAATCTGCGGGCCAGCGGCACGTCCGCTACTTCAGCGAGATCGTGCGGGCCAGCGGCCGGAGGATCTGCTCGACAACACAGGTGTCGACGACCTCGCGGGCGAGTTGCGCCAGCCGGTCCATCGCCTCGACGTAGCTCGTGTCGGGATCAAGGCTGCCGTACTGACGCGCGGTCACGTACACACTCAGTTGCTCCTCGGTGAAATCACCGGTCCGAACCTGAAAGGCATTCGTCCGCGTCTCGGTGCTGATCCGCACCTGAATGCGGCAGTCCTCGTCGATGGCGATCGTCAGCGACGGCTCGTAGTTGATCACCCGTGCCCCGGGAGCGTCGCCGAGGCGCTCCATGGCCGGCCCCACCCCAAGGGCTTCGGCCAGCAGCGAGTTGTGGTTGCCGCGATAGGCAAAATCAAAGCCGAAGAGCACGTCGAGCGCCTCGCACTCCAGCGGGCTTACCGAAAGAAACGCCGGAGCAAGGTCGAGGACGAGCCGGTGCTGGTCGAGGGCGTCGTCAACCGACGACGGGTTGACCTGGCCTGAGCAAAGCCGCTTGGCCTCGACTGCGGCCCACCGGTAGCGGCCCTGGTCCTTGTCTTCCTCCAGCACGAAGTCGCGCTTGTCACGGCAGTAGAACTTCCGCATCGACGGAAAACGCTTCTGCACCCGCTCGAAGTACTGGAGAATCGTCTCCCGCTGGGCCGGGAGTTCGATCTCCGTGGCCAGGTTCATGTTGACGTAGAAGTCGTCGGCGAGCGACGCGTAGGGCGTCATGTCCTGGAATGGCTCCAGAGGGAGACGGCGAGGGCGAAGTCGAAAGTATAGCAAGACGGGACTGGCTTCTCCTCCCGGGGCGTCCGCCAGAAGCGGGGCCGGATGCCCATGACTGGAAACCTTTCCGGACGATCGTCATAATCCGAAGCGACGGGGGAGTTCGGAAGGACCCTCCGTCCTTGCGCGCTCCACCCAGCGTGCGAGAGCGCCCAGCCATGGCGTCGAACTCCGAAACAGCCAGTATTCCGGACGAGCGGCTGTCGATCGAACAGCGCCGTGATGGCGCCATTCTGGTCCGCGTCAAGTCGGAGGGCACCGAAGGCTCCCGCCTGCCGGATGCCGTGTTTTCGTTTCGCTGCGGCGATCCGCAGTATTCCTACTGGCTCGCCCGCCTGAAGACGGCCAACGGCGACCGCTGAATGGCGATCACAGGGCCTCCGTTTGATCCTCACGCGTTCAAGAGGCTCGTGGCCTTCTCGTAGCACAGGTTTTCAACCTGTGTGTCTTGATTGAGCCCTATCAGTCGTCGCGCGAACTGGCGATCAGCGAGATGAACTCGCGGTTGCTCTTGAACTTCGCAAGCTGCTTCGTGAGTTGCTCCATCGCATCCACGTGGTGCATGCTCGAGAGCGTGCGCCGCAGCATGTTGACCGCGTGGAGCGTGTTGGGATCGAGCAGTTTCTCCTCGCGACGTGTTCCAGACTGCGAGATGTCGATGGCGGGCCAGACCCGGCGGTCGGAGAGTTTCCGGTCGAGCACGAGCTCCATGTTGCCGGTGCCCTTGAACTCCTGAAAAATCAACTCATCCATGCGGCTGCCGGTATCGATGAGGGCGGTTGCCACGATCGTCAGAGAGCCCCCCTCCTCAAACACACGCGCCGTGGCGAAGAGCTTCTTGGGGATGTCGAGGGCCTTGATGTCAACACCGCCCGACATCGTCCGGCCGGTGTTGCCGACCCACTTGTTGAAGGCCCGGGCCATGCGGGTGATCGAGTCCATCAGCAGGAACACGTCCTTGCCGTTCTCGGCCATCCGCTTGCAACGCTCGACGACGAGCTGCGAGAGCCGAACGTGGCTCTCCACGTCGCAGTCGAGGCTGCTGGCGAGCACATCGCCCTTCACCGACCGCTTCATGTCGGTGACCTCTTCGGGCCGCTCGTCAACGAGCAGCATCACGAGGCTGAGCTCCGGGTGGTTGGTGGAGATGGCCTGCGAGACCTGCTGGAGGAGCACGGTCTTGCCTGTCCGCGGCGGCGCGACGATCAGGGCCCGCTGCCCCTTGCCGAGGGGCGTGAGGATATCCATCACCCGCGTGGTGATTGGCTGCTGTCCCGTCTCGAGCCGCAACCAGGTCTCAGGATTGATCGGCGTGAGCTGGTCGAACGTTTTGACATTGATGTAGTCGTCGGGGGGCATCCCCTCGACCGACTCGATCTCGCGAACCCGCGGCCCCTGCTGCCGCCGGCCGGGCTGGACGAGAGCCTTGAGGTACACGCCCTCGCGGAGTCGGTAACGGTCGATCATCGTGGCAGGCACGAAGGGATCGGTTCGTTCCCGCGTGTAGTTGGTTTCGACGCTGCGGAGGAATCCATAGCCGTTGGGGTGCATTTCCAGCACGCCGACACCTGGCTCCAGCGGGATCGGCTCGCCGTTTTCAGCGACCTCCGGCTCCAATTCCGGCGGCCTCATGCCCTCGCTGTCCATATCCACAGCCCCGGCTCCGGACGGCGGAGGACCACCGCCACCGCCACCGCCTCCGCCACGGCGAAATCGGCGACGACGGCCGTAGCCGCCGCCTTGGTATCCGCCAGGGCCCTGCCCCGGACCAGGGCCCTGCCCGGGGCCAGGCCCCTGCCCACCCTGACCACCCTGACCACCGTACCCACCGGGACGCCTCGAACGCCTGCGCTTCGACATGGATGCTGAAAACCCCTGATCTGGAATCCGAACCTAAAACCGCCGTGAAATGCTGGTCACTCGGAAAGCGTGAACAACGTCTGGTTCAACCTGGCCGCTTTCGCACGGACGTAGGCGCCACCGCCCGAATCCTGCGCGGTTTTCCCACGGACAACGGGAAAAACCCTCGAAAACGATGCCGTCGTAACGACGACATCCGAAACGAGGCCGCGACCTCTGGACCCGGGGCTCTTAAAAACCCCAATGGGAAGACCCCTCACGGAGTCCTGACTCCCTGGCCGCGACCCGTCCCACAAGCTGTTGAGACGAAGCCCTGCGACAAAGCCTCCGGAAGGCTCAAAGCGCGTTCCGGAATCGTCAGTCACGACGACGACACGAAGTATCCGTGGGGGCCGCCTATCTGTCAAGCAGGGCGACCAAGGGGACACACACCGGCACGCCGCAAAAAAACCGAAAAAACATCGATTTTTAGGCGTTTCTGCCCCGGAAGGCTGGGGTGCCTGGAGAGACCCCGGCGAGGTTCACTTTCCAGCGGCCGCCCTCGCCGGCGATTTCGATGCGATTCCTGCATCCGGATCGACCGATACCAGACGCAGGGTTTTCCCGATCGGCAGGCCGCTCACGCCTCCGGGCACTGGTGGCCGGGGCGGGAGGCGACGCCGCGACCGGATTCTCGACAACGGGGCCAGAGAGATGGGTGGCGCAACAACAACACGACGGTCTGCTGGGTGGCACACGCCGACGACTCGCACGGTCGGCGTGCTGGTCCTCTCACTCTTCTCGCTTCCCGCATGGGCGGGCATGACGTGGCACGAGGATCTTGCTGCGGCCCAGGCCGCATCCACCGCGAGCCGCAAGCCCGTCCTCGCCGTATTCACCGCATCGTGGAGTCCGGAATCGACCTCGTTTGAGCAGCAGGTTCTGGTCGCCGCGGAAGTCGAGGCCGTGCTGGCGGCGTGCTTCGAGCCGGTCCGCATTGATGTCGATCAGCGGCCCGGCCTCACCAAGCGACTCGAGGTATCGCACGTGCCCTCGGCATGCGTGCTCGGCGAGGGCAACGCGATCCTCGCACGGTTCGACTGCCCGTCGACTTCGACGGCGCTCGTGGCGACCGCGGCACGAGCCGCCCAGGAAGCAGCTTCATGTGCTGCCGCCAAGCAGCCAGCCGGCGATGCTACGGGCGTGGCACGGAGCGTGGCCACCGATGAACGCTCCGCCGCTGAACGGGCGGCCGCCGACTTTCCCACGACACCGGGCGATGGTAGCCCACTGACTGATTCCGCCGCTCCGCAGGCGGCGGGCCGCGGCTCAATCTCACTCGTCACGGCGAAAGTGCGGCAACTCTCCAGCTTCGCGACCGGCACCCCGCGCTCCGCAGGCAGCGACACGCCGCAGCCGCCCTCGTCGTCCTCAGCACCTCCGTCGCCTACGTCACCCGCCATCGCCACGAGCGAGCCGCCGCCGAGCCGCTTCGTGTCGTCCACTCCCACGGATCCGCCAACGCTTCCGCAGTCCGCGCCTTCGTCGTGGCCCGCCGAGCCAGCCAGCCGGGACTCCGCCTTCACCAACGCCCCGGAGCAGGCTGCGGTTGCCCAAGCGATCGAACCGCATGCAGCGACACGGCCATGGCTCTCGGGGTCTGCGTCTGCCGGTGCCCTGCCGCCATCGGGCCCCGCCTCGTCGGCCGTCGCCTCAGGTCCACCCGAAAAATCAAAATCAACAAGCACGTGGTCGTCGTTCGTGACGGCGTTCCAGAAGCCGTTCAGTATCTTTTCGAAGCCGGCCAAGCCCGCAGAGCCGACGACGATGCCGCCCGCGCTGCCCACGTCGCCGCTCGCCGCGACGCCCTCCACAACGGCTGCGCCCACCACCCCGCTCGCAGACGCCGCTCCGGCAGGCCCCGACCCGCATGGCTCGATGCCGCTGGGGCTCGAGGGCTACTGCCCCGTGACGCTTGCTGAGAAAGGCGTCTGGACGGAGGGCCGCGCCCAGTGGGGCGTCAGGCACCGCGGCCGCACGTACCTGTTCGCCGGCCCTGAACAGCAGCAGGCGTTCTTGGCCTCGCCCGATCGCTACGCTCCGGCCCTCTCCGGCGACGACCCCGTGACCGTCGTGGATCAGGGCAAGAGCCTCCCGGGCCGGCGGGCGTACGGCGTCACCTATCAGTCGCGGATGTATCTCTTCTCCTCTTCGGAGACGCGGGCCCAGTTCGCCGCCAATCCCGAGCGATACACCGCCCCCGTGACGCTTGCCGAGCGGCCGGCACCCGTCGACGCCACCCGACGGTACTGACGTCACCGCAGGGCGAGCCCTCCGTGGCACAGGTTTCCAACCTGTGGCATTTCTGAGCAGGTTACCAACCTGCTCTACGTCTCCCCGTAGCACAGGTTGTCAACCTGTGGCATTTCTGCGCAGGTGACCAACCTGCTCTACGTGTCCCTGTAGCACAGGTTGTCAACCTGTGGCGACGCACGCCGCGGTCAGCGAACTCGCGCCCAGCCCTTGCTCCGCTCCACGGCGTCACGCCAGGTGGCAAGCATCCGCCGTCGCTCCTCGGCGGTGATCCGCGGGTCGAACCGCCGCTCCACGCGCCGGGCATCGGCCACGGCCGTCGCGTCGGCGAAGAATCCCGCCGCCAGACCCGCCAGCAGCGCCGCGCCAAGCGCCGTTGTCTCCACCACCGCCGGACGCTCCACCGTGAGCCCAAGCGCATCGGCCTGGATCTGCATGAGCAGGTCGTTGCCGCTCGCCCCCCCGTCCACTCGGAGATGGCGGAGTTCGACCCCTGAATCTCGCTGCATGCACTCCACCACATCGGCCACTGACAGCGCGATTGCCTCGAGCGCCGCCCGGGCGACGTGGCCGCGGTGCGTGCCCCGGGAGAGGCCGATGATCAAGCCTCGCGCGGCGGGATCCCAGTGGGGTGCGCCAAGTCCGGTGAGTGCCGGCACGATCATCACGCCGCCGTTGTCGGATACGCTCTTGGCGAGCGGCTCCACGTCGGAGGCCTTCTCGATCAGGCCGAGGCCATCGCGAAGCCATCCCACGAGCGCACCCGCGATGAACACCGATCCCTCGAGGCAGTAATGCGGCCCGGGTGCGGCCCCGCATCCGGGCGTCGTCAACAGTCCGTTGTCGCTCGCCACCGGCAGGTTACCGGTTGAAAACATCAGGAACGATCCCGTTCCGTAGGTGTTCTTCGCGTCGCCGGGCCGCTCGACCCCCTGCCCGAAGGCCGCGGCCTGCTGGTCGCCGGCGCAGCCCAGGATCGGCACGGCCGCACCCAGGAGTGCCGGCTCGGTCTCCCCGAACGAGCCGCTCGACGGTCGGACCTCGGGCAGCATGCATCGCGGCACGCCGAAGATGCGGCAGAGGTCGTCGCTCCAGGCGAGCGTGTTGATGTCGAACAGGAGCGTGCGGCTGGCGTTGGTGACGTCGGTGGCGTGCACGCGGCCGCCGGTGAGCCGCCAGATCAGGAACGAGTCAACGGTGCCGAAGAGCACCTCGCCCCGCTCACACCGCCCGCGAAGACCGGAAATCGTCTCCAGCAGGTGCACGATCTTCGTCGCGGAGAAGTAGGGATCGAGCACGAGGCCCGTCCGCCGCCGCACCTCCGGCTCGACGCCAGCCGCCTTCAGCTGCGTGCAGATCGGCGCCGACACGCGGCTCTGCCAGACGATCGCCGGCGCGATCGGTCTTCCCGTCTCCTTTTCCCAGAGGATCGTCGTCTCCCGCTGGTTGGTGATCCCGATCGCCGCCACCCGGTCGGCGGCCACGCCGGCCGACTCGAGGACCCGCCGCGCGCACGAGAGTTGCGTCTGCCAAATGTCCTCGGGGTCGTGCTCGACGATCCCAAGGTCGGCGCCATCTGGCCCCGCCTCGCTGCGGGCGTGCTGCGGAAACTCCTCCTGGGCCACTGCGATCGGTGTGCCCCGCCGATCGAAGAGGATCGCGCGGCTCGAGGTGGTGCCTTGGTCGAGCGCGAGCACGCAGGTGGCCGAGGGCCGCGATGGCATGGTGGAGGCTCCGTGATGGGCGAGGGACGTGGGGCGGAGTATCCTCGATAGCGCCCCTGGACACGAGCCATGCCGTCGTCGCTCCCCAACCGCAGTGAACATCGTACCGGCCGCGGCCGATCCGTCGACCGCTCAGCAGTGCTCGCCACGGCTCTGCTCCTGATCCTCGCCGTCGTCGCGTCAAGTGACTCCGCCGGATCGGGTCAGGCCGGACTCGACGCCGCGGTTCGGGCCACGTGGACAAGCGTGCCACTCCGCGACTGGGCCTGCCGCATCTCGGAGATCACAGGCGCGACGGTCATCGTCGATCGGCGGCTCGATCCAGACGTGGGCGTGACCCTCGCGAGCGACGGCGACTCGCTCCGCGCGGTGCTCGACCGCGTGGCCGCTTCTGTGGGCGCCGCAGTGGAGCCGCTCGCCTCGACGACACGGCTCATCCCCCGCGACCTCGCGGGCCGCGCGGCCGCCGCCGAAGCAGCGAGAGACCGCAGTCTTCGCGGGCTCCCGGCGGAGATCCGGCGCATCGCCGAGCGTCGGGCGGCCTGGAGCTGGCCCGCGGCCGCGCGGCCACGAGACCTCGTCGCAGCTGCGGCCGACGACGCGGGGATCACGATCACCGGACTCGACCGCGTGCCACACGATCACCTGCCAGCCACGTCGCTACCCTCGCTTCAACTTGCAGAACGTCTCGATCTGCTGCTGGCGAACTTCGACCTCCGCATTAACTGGTCGCCCGCCGGTGGCACGGTCGTCCCGATCGATGTGGGCGTCGATCCACGCGACCGCACCGCTGTGCGCCCAGTTCCCGCCCGCCCCAGGCCGCTGCGGCAGAAGCCGAAGCCCGCGAGCATCAAGGTCTACTCCCTCCGCCTCGAGGCCCCGCTCAACCAGGCGGTGTCCGCCGTGGCGCAGAGCCTCGGGCTGGAGTTGTCGCTCGACGAGGCATCGCTCGCGGCCCGCGGCATCGCGCCAGGGGAGATCGTTCGGGTGGATGCCCGCGACCTGTCGCGGGACGACCTGCTCGACGCGATCATGGCTCCGCTCGACCTCGCGTGGACGGTCGAGAACGGAACGCTGCGGGTGTTCGCGGCTCCGGCTCTTCCAGCCGTCCGCGACGCCGATCCCCCGTGATGGCTTACGGCAGCGCGATCGACCGATTGCCAGACTTACCGCGGGCAACCTCGATGTTTTGCCGTGACGGCTGGTGCTGGGGGTCGCGCTTCAGCGCTTCCGCGTACGAGCCCACCGCATCGGAATACCGTCCCTGATAGGACTGCGCGACGCCGCGGTTGAACCAGGCGCGGACGTCCTTCGGGTCGTGGCGGATCGCCTGGTCGAAGTCAAACTCCGCCTTGCGGGGCTGGTTTGTCTGCAGGTAAGCCAGACCACGGTTGAGGTAGGCGAGCATGTACGTGCGGTCGCGGCGGATACTTGACGCATAGGCGTTGATCGCCTCCAGCGGACGGTCGAGTTCCACGAGGGTCAGCCCACGCCAGAGTTCCGGCCGCGGGTCGTCGTAGGCAATGCCCGCGGCATCCTCGAAGTCCTCGAGGGCGATGCCATACAGGCCGAGGTGAAACCAGGCGATGCCACGACGCAGGTAGAGTTCGGAGTCCTGCGAGTCGATCGCCAGCCCCTTTGAGCAGGCATCGACACAGCCCTCGAAGTCGCCGAGCCGCCGCGACGTGACGCCGAGCGCGAGATAGGCGAGCGTCATCTTCGGGTCGAGCTTGATCACCTCGCGGACTTTTTCGCGAGCCTCCTCGAGCTTCCCGACCCGGTCGAGCTTCTCCGCCTCTCCGAGCAGTTTTTCGGCCGGTGTCGGCTCCCAGTCGTCGCTCCGGCTATCGCGCATCGAGGGACGAGACCGATCTGAACGCTCAGCGGGATCGCCCGAGACCGTCGTGTCGGGAAACGGCACCGGCAGCCGGGAACTCGATTTCGGCCCGGCAGAGGATCGCTCCGTCGGCATCGTGGGGGCAGGCTGCCGCGGCGTGGCTCGCTGCTCGGCCGGCTTGGCGCCCTTGCCGCGGCCGAACGGGTTTAGTTCGTCTGCGAACGGGTCGTCCTCAGGCACTCCGCCTGGTTCTGCTCCGACCTGAGCGTGGGCCACAGGGGAGGCTGCGACAACCGCGAAACAGGCGACACAACAGGCGACCGCCAACAAGGGCCGCATGCGAAGAAAGATCGTGGAGGGCGTGCGATGGGTCATGGTGTGGAAGTATCCCTTCGGAAGATCGGCAATTCAAAAGCTGGAACCGGTGCTCCGGGAGGGCGATCGGTCTTCACCCGTGCAATCCTCGCAACCCGTCGTGGTCCCGGAACCCCGACAGCCGCGGTTGGCGGCCGTCAGGCCGAGCCCGCCTCCAGGAGTCCGCCGAGCCGCTCCTGAATGCCGCTCTTGATCTTTCCGGCAAAAAGCCCGGCCATCCCGGGCACCTCGAGCCGAACGACCAGTTCTGCCGGCAGAATCTCGACGTCGCTCTCGATCGGCATGCCCATCACGTCGAGTGAGAGTTGCAGGCGACCGTCCTCGTGCCACTTTGAATCAATGGCGCCGACCTTACCGGCAAAGTCGTCACGGGCGCGGCCGACGGCTGCTTCGAGGCGGCGTCGGACCTCGCTCTCGTCGAGGCTGTGTGGAATGCGGACTTCCATCGATTTCATGGGCGTAACTCCTCCGGGCACATGCGTGGTGGTGGCGGGCTGCCGCTGGCGGCTGCGCCCACCTCCGCGAGTGTACCCACGAGTGCGATCACGTTCCCGCGGTGAACCCGGCCCATGCGGCCCCCCTCGCAGGCCGCCGACCGCACCCCCACAATTTGGGCCCCAATTGCCGCAACCGACGGTAGGTCGTTGGCCGTCAACCGGCCCGCCAGGGCCACTCCCAGGCCACGTGACCGGGCGGCCGCTACCCAGTCGCGGAGGCGGCTAAGCCCGGCGACATCGAGCAGCCCACCGGCAGACTTGTCGCAGGTGTCGATGAGGATCGTCGAGGCCCCGCCATCCGCGGCTGCCTCGATCAGCCGGGCGGGGTCTGGAGCCTTCGCGCACTGCCAGTCGGCATAGGCGACCGCCACGAGTTCGATCGGCTCCGTGACGATCGCCGCAAGCCGTTCATAGGCCGACCGCCAGCGGTCGAGCGGTAGTCTCGAAGGCCCGACCTTCACGGCCTCCGGAAAAGGAAGTCTGGCGGCCGCGAGTTGGGTGGTGATCGCCTCGACGTGGGCCGCGATCTCGCGCTCGCCGGTGACGAGCTCACCGCAGGCGACCGTCAGCTGCGCCCGACCGGCGACCGCCTCGGCAATCGCGGCCGTGACGTCGGCATCGGCCCGTCCGAGGGGCCCACGCGACGGCTCCTTCACATCGATGATCGCAGCACCGCCGGCCACGGCCTCCTGCGCTTCGGCGACCGACCGCACGCTCACCAGCAGTCCAGCCGCCAGCCGGCTTCTGATGGTGTTCATCGTTGCGACACCGGCGTCATCCGCCTCTTCGCCTCGAGCAGCCGTGCCGAGATGTCGCGGGCGATCGCCTGCGAGAGCGGCTCGCACCAGCGGCCGTCGAACACCACGTTGCCATCCTCCCACGAGCCCCACGCCGACGCCACCGGCCGCGACCGCCATTCGACCGCCCGTTCGGCCAGCCGCATCACGAGGGTGCTCACGCGGCGGTCGGCCGTCTCGTCGTCGGCACCGAGCGGCTGTGAGCCCGGAAAGATGCACTCGACCACTTCCAGCGGCACCCGCTGCACGCCCAGCGGCGAAAGCCGCACTTCGAGAGCGCCACCGCGACACGCGAGCCTCGGCCGGGAAGCAGCCCAGAGAAATGCTGCCGCGACCATCAGGCCCGCCAGGCAGGCTGCGGCCACGACTGCGACTCCCCACGCCGGCGGGCGGACCGCGATCAGCACGGCCACGGCGACCGCCGCGACGGCCATCATCGCGACGAACAGCACGGCCGCCGGCCGCGGGTTGGCCCGCAGCCAGACCTCGGCCGCGGCGTGGGTCGCTCGGCTCAGTTCCGCTTCCGCCGTCGCCTGAGCTTGCATACGATCTGCCGTCAATCCCATGTCACGATGGAGGTTCCCAGCCATGCACGACGCAGCACCCGCCGACGCTGGTCGCCTGCCGCTTTGGGGCATCGCCTTCGCCTTAGCCGCCTACCTGGCTGCAGCAGCGGTGGGACTGCCGCAACATGGTCGCGATTTGCTGGTCCGCTCACAAGCGGCCCATGCTGGCGACCACGCCGCGGCCCCGCACGGCGACGCTGCCGCTCCGGAGAGTCACGCCGTCGCAGCGCCGCCGGTGGCCACGGTCCTTCCGTTTGCCCTCCTGCTGGCGGCGATCGCGATCCTGCCGCTCACCCCGGGCCTGTCGCACTGGTGGGAGCACAACTCCAGCAAGCTCCTCGTCGCGGGCCTGCTCGCGGCCGTCACGCTCGGCTACTACCTCCTCGGCCACCGCCATCCGATCGACCTCCACTTCCCAGCCCACGCGGTGGTGCAGCCGGCGGCGGCAGGGCTTTCATGGAGCACCGTCGGCACGGTGCTCGTCAACGCGATCCTGGCCGAATACATCCCCTTCATCACGCTGCTCTTCGCGCTTTACGTGATCACCGGCGGCGTGCGGATCGAGGGCGACCTCGAGGCCACGCCCACGACCAACGCCGCATTCCTGGCGGTGGGCGCGGTGCTCGCGAGCTTCATCGGCACGACAGGCGCCGCGATGCTGCTGGTGCGGCCGCTGCTGGAGACCAACCGCGAGCGGCGGCAGGTGGCCCACACGCTGGTGTTCTTCATCTTCATCGTCTGCAACTGTGGCGGGCTGCTCCTGCCGATCGGCGACCCGCCGCTGTTCCTGGGCTACCTCCAGGGCGTCGATTTCCTCTGGACGATGTCGCTCTGGAACGAATGGCTGTTCACCAACGGGGCGCTGCTGGTCATCTACTGGCTCTGGGACACGCTCATCGCCCATCCCCGCGAGACGCGGGCCGACGTCGTCCGCGACCGGCTTCTCACCCGCAGCCTCCGCTTCAGCGGCCTCTGGCCCAACCTGCCGCTGATGGCGGGCGTGATCGCCGCCGTGGCCTTCCTCGATCCGTCGAAGCCGTTTCCGGGCACCTCCTGGCATCCGTGGATCTACCTGCGGGAGACGGTGCTTCTCGGCCTCGTCGGACTGTCGCTGCTCCTGGGCTCGGGCGAGGTCCGCCGCAAGAATGCCTTCACGTACGGGGCGATTCTCGAGGTGGCGGCGCTCTTCATCGGCATCTTCATCTGCATGCAGCCCGCCCTGGCTCTACTCCACGTCCACGGCGCCAGCCTCGGCCTCTCGTCGCCGCAGTCGTATTTCTGGGCCACGGGGTCGCTCTCCTCGGTGCTTGACAACGCCCCGACCTATCTCGTGTTTTTCGAGGCGGCCGGTATCGACCCGACCGACGGCCTCACCGGCGAAGAGGCCCGGCTCCTCTCAGCGATCAGCCTCGGGGCGGTGTTTCTGGGGGCGATGACCTACATCGGCAACGGCCCCAACTTCATGGTCAAGGCGATCGCCGAGCAGTCGGGCGTGAAGATGCCGAGTTTCTTCGGCTACGTGATGTACAGTATGGGAGTTCTGCTGCCGGTGTTCGCCGTGATGGCGTGGCTCTTCGTGTAGCAGCCGAGCCTTCCCTTTTCGGGCCGACGGCGAACCCCCGGCCCCCACGCATGAACGCCCGCCCCGACTCCGATTTCGAGGTCGTCGAAACCGACTCCCAGGTTCGCGACCTCGTGGACCGCCTCGCCCCCCACCCGCACGTTTGCTTCGACACCGAGTTTGTGTCGGAGCACACCTACCGCAGCCAGCTCTGCCTGGTGCAGGTGGCCGCGCCCGGCATCCTTGCCGTCATCGACACGCTCAAGGCCCGCGACCTCGACCCGTTCTGGAGGCTCCTCGCCGAGCCCGGCCGCACGACGGTCGTCCACGCCGGCCGCGAGGAGTTTGGCTTTATTCTCCACGCGATCCAGGCGCGGCCCTCGCATCTGTTCGACGTGCAGGTCGCCGCGGGCCTCGTGGACCACGACTTTCCCGCCGGCTACGCCTCGATCGTTCGCCGCTTCCTCAACCTCCCGACCAACAAGGGCGAGACGCGGACAGACTGGCGGCAGCGGCCGCTCACTCAGGCACAGCTCGAATACGCCGTCGACGACGTCCGTCACCTGGAGCAGCTCTGGCGAAAGCTGGAGCGGAAGCTCGAGTCGCTCGGCCGCGTCGACTGGATGCAAGACGAGATGGTGGCCTGGCAGGACGACGTCGAGGAGTCGTTCAGCCGCAAGCGATGGCGGAGGGTGTCGGGGCTCAACGGCCTCTCCCGCCGCGAACTGGCCGTGGCCCGCGAGCTCTGGCACTGGCGCGACTCGGTGGCCGAAGAGCGCGATATGCCGCCCAAGCGGGTGCTCCGCGACGACCTCTTGGTGGAGCTCTGCAAGCGGAAGAGCGCCGACGAGCGGCAGATCTCGGCGATCCGCGGCATGCAGCGGTCCGACCTGCGGTACATCGTCCAGGGGCTCTCCGAGGCAATCGCCCGCGGCCTCGAACTCCCCGAGGAGGAATGCCCGGGCGGCGAGCGGCACCGTGCCCCACCGCCGCAACTGGCGATGCTCGGCCAGTTCCTCGCCACCGCCGTGGCGGGCATGTGCCGCAGCGAGCACCTGGCGCCGGCGCTCGTCGGCACGTCGTCCGACATGCGCGACCTGCTCTCCTACAAGCTCGGCTACTACGACGACGAGCGGCCCCCGCTGCTCGCCACCGGCTGGCGGTCGCGGGTGGTGGGCGACCTCGTGGACGACCTGCTCGCAGGCCGCGCCGCACTCCGCATCGGCGACATCAAGTCGCACGACCCGCTCGTGATCGAGCGCTGGGGCGACCGCTGACGAGCGCTGCTCAGCGCCCCCACGTAGGTGCAGGTTGTCAACCTGCACAAGCATTCCGCGGCAAGCCGCGCAGCGAGGGGCTCCCTCGTCGCGGTAAGGCGGTGGCAGAAGGCCAACGTCTCATCTGGCTGCCACACACAGGGGCGGTGTTTCATGCGCCGCCGGCCTCGCACGCGGGCGACGAACGAACACATCCTCACCCCGAGCCACCACGAGCCACCACGGAGTGAAGTGAGTTTGACGAGCGTCTTGAGAACTCACGCACGGGGAGAAGGCACCGGTTCATGCACGGGCTTGCTGACCGTGATGATCTCCAAAGTGCCGAAGTAGAACTTCCGGCTGAAGACCTCCGCGAATCCTACGTTCGTCAGGTCTCGGCGGAGCGACTCCCGGTCGGGAAAGTGCCAGAGGGATTTGGCGATATACGCGTACACAGCCGGCTGGCGGTGGAGCACGAGGCCCCAGAACGATCCCCACAGGTACAGAACCGCAAAGCTGAGACGCTGCAAGAAACGATTCGGAGATTTGGAGAAGTCCAAGAAGGCTGCGGTACCGCCAGGCCGCAACACGCGGTGGATTTCCTGCAATGCGACCGTCAGCGAGGGAGCATTCCGCAAGGCATAGCTTCCCGTAACGATGTCGATGCTGGCGGAAGGGAACGGCAAGCGATGCATGTCGCCCAGTTGCAGTGTGACGTTTGGGAAAGTATTTCGTGCCTGTGCGATGTGCAACATTTCTGGTGTGAGATCAATGCCGCACACCGTTCCTTGTGGGTAGCGCCGAGCCAAGGCGAACGACACATCACCGGTCCCGCAAGCCAGGTCCACGCAGACGGGAGCAAGGCCGGTTGGTAACGAGTCGAGGAGCACTCGCTTCCAGGCCTGATCGCGGCCCAACGAAAGGGCCCGAGTGACCAGGTCGTAGCGTTTCGCCACCTCGGCAAACAGCAGTTCGTTGTACTCGCGTTTGGCTGTAGGAGTGCGGAGGTAATCCGTACGGTCGGAGGGCAGATGCGCCATTGGAAGACAGCCGTGGGTGGAAGAGAGGATCGTGGTCGTTACGGCACATCTGCGGAGGCATAGGGGCGAGGACGATTCAGCCACCGGATCACGGGCGTGGCCAGAAACGGCACGTGACTCAGCAGCGCCACGTTCAACTCCGTCAGGCGTTGGTGGCGAAGACTCTGCGTCACGAGTCGACAGAGGCGCATTCTTCCTCGTAGCAATCGCTCTCGCATCCGAATCCATTGTCGCGGCAGGTCATCGGAGTAACGCTGGGCCGCATGATGGGCGACGCCCGCAACAGCAGCGCCGGAAGCGATCGCCCAGGCCATGCCCTCGCCGGTGAAAGGTTCGATGTATCCAGCTGCATCGCCCACGAAGAAAATACGTCGTCCTGCGGGCGGTGTCGTCTGTCGCGACAGGGGGTTTGTCCCATGCCACTCGAGCTCGCAGACACCCTGCAGCCGCGGCAACGAAGAGTCTTGGAGAATGCGATGCACCGTTTCTCCCGGGCCCCAGCGCTTGACCGCGGCGGGGTCGAGTGCAGCGGCCAGTTCCAAATGGCCATCTTCAACCTGCAACGCCCCGATATACCCTTCGCGACCCACGACCATTTGAATCGTGCCTGGCTGGTAGCCTTCAGGCGCGCGTGCCATCGCTGCTGACACGCCGATGCGCGAGCGGGGGTTGACGGACTGTACGCAGTCTCGAGTTTCTCTGGCCAACCGACCGGCCAGGCCATCTGCAGCCACCACAATCCGCGACACAATCTCGCCTTCCGTTTCACCTTGATTCAGACGCAGCCTGCAGCGGTCGCTGTCCACTTCGACCAGATGCGCTTCCGTACGGAGCAAGAGCGAAGCGCCTGCCGCCGCCGCTTCGCGGGCGAGCTGCGTATCAAGCCACGCACGCGAGAGGGCCGCCCCGGTGGGAAGCGGGAGATAGGCATGGCGTGTGCCTGCGGAAAGGAAGACGCCGCGCACGGATGGCGCGTGGCTGTCAACCAGTAAGGAGGTCAGATTCAACTGCGCCAGGCTGGCCAAGGCATTCGCATTGAGAAAACACCCGCAGACCTTACGACGTGGAAAAGCAGCTTTGTCCACCAGGAGAACTCTGCTGCCGCGACGAGCCGCTTCTCTGGCAGCGATGGATCCCGATAAGCCGGCCCCCACGACGACGATGTCCCACTCTTCGCGACAGGCATCCTCAACCGTGAGCGTTTCGGCGATCGAAGGGGATCCTGTCATGAGAAAAGAATAGTACGGTCAATGGTGCTGTCGCAAGCTGCGGTTCATCACCAATCCGGGGCTCATCCGCAGAATCCCTACACACCTGGGCGAGCCGCTCGAACCGCCGCCGTCAGTCGCGGCGGCACCCGTCCCAGCGGGCCGAATCCCACGCCCGGATACCCTGGCACGCGGGCCTGGTACTCGCGATAGGTGTCGCCCATGAAGTGCACCAGGCGGCCGTCTTTGAGCGCGCTGCCGATGAAGATGTAGGTCGTCCAGACGGCCATCAGCACGACGCGGTCGAGCGAAACAACGGGCACGAACCAGATCAGTCCCAGGAAACTTAGGTAGACCGGATGCCGCAGGAAGCGGTAGGCCCCCCGCTCGACGAACACCCGCTTCGGCTGCGGGAGGCCGCGTGCCCAGTGCCACCAGGGCGTCAAGCCGGTCTGCCAGCCCAGGCCCGTGAGAGCAAGGCTGTAGACGAGCGCGACCCACGACGCCGCAAACGCGGTCGACACGGCGCGGTCGAAAGGCGCGGCCCAGCGCCAGGCCACCACGGCGGTGGGCTGCCAATAGAAGATCGCCAGCAGCAGCACGGCACAGGTGACCACGCAGTAGAAGCAGCCGTAAAACGGACCGTACAGGCCGGCCGACACGATCCTGCGCCGCACCGACGGCAGGAGGAACACGCTGTGCGGCACGGCGAACAATAGCGCCAGCAGCGCGTCGATGCCGAGTGCCGCTGCGAGCCCGAGTGGCGATGCCCGCAGGTCATCCGGCTGCGGTCCCTTCAGGAACCAAAACAGGTGCCACACCGTGAAGGCGAAGAGCGCCTGTGTTGCCAACCCGAAGGCGATTCCGAACAACGTGCGCATCCCCGCGGTGCTCCTGGCCATGAGAGTGGGGGACGGTGCGACCCTGCGTGACCCGGACACTTCGAGCCACCGCGCTCCGCTGACATGGTACCGTATGGAACCGGAGCCGACACTGTGGTGGCCAGCGAGGCGACGGCAGTTCATGGGTTCCCCAAGCCGACGAAGGCCACAGGCGCAGATCGCATGGGTGTTGTGCTGTCCGATTTCCGGCCGGTCTACCTGACCGAGCTGGTGAAGCAGGAAAAGCTCCGGGAAATATCGATTCGCTTCGCCGAATTCGTGGCCGGTTCGAATGCCGCGCCTGGCACTATCCGGGCAGCGTGGGAGAAGTACTGCGTTTCCCCCAGGCACATCGAGTCGCGGCGAATATCCGTGCTCCCGGATGCGGAGGCCGCAAAGGACCCCGCCGACCTCGATTTTGCCACGATCCCCTTCACCAGCACGTTCCTGGCGAAGGCCGGTGGACCCGACATCGACGACCGGCTGGCGATCTTCCGAGAACACGCGCGGGCGGCGCTCGAAAAGATGTATCCCCACGGAGACGACGCCCCCGGCGAGTTGATCCACGTTTCGACGACCGGCTACCGGCTGCCCAGTCCGGTGCACGAACTGGTCTCCGAGAGGAACTGGTTCCGCACGACCGTCAGCCACTGCTACCACCAGGGCTGCTACGGCGCGTTTCCCGCGGTGCGGATGGCCGCCGGCTCCCTGGCGGCAGCGCAGAGCGGGCTGGCGAGGGCGGGCGGGCGGGTCGACATCGCTCACACCGAGATCTGCTCGATCCACGTGGCCCCCGACTGCCTCGACGCCGAGCACATCATCTGCGACAGCCTGTTCGCCGACGGCTTCATCCGCTACTCGGCGTTCACGGACGACGCGTTTCGGGAGCGCGGGGGTCGCGGCCTCGAGGTGATCCGGTATGCAGACACGACGATCCCGAATTCCCTGGACGCCATGACGTGGAGGCCGATTGTCAACCGATTCGAGATGACGCTCTCGATCGACGTGCCACGGCTCATCGCCGCCCACACGGAGGAGTTCATCGGCACCCTGCTGAAGGACGCCGGCCTCGACCTCCAGTCCGACAAGGGTGACATCATCTGGGTGATCCACCCCGGCGGGCCGGCGATCGTCGATCTCGTCGGCAGCTGCCTGCAGCTCTCGAAGGACCAGATCTCGCTCAGCAAGGCCGCCCTCCGCGAAGGAGGCAACAAGAGCTCAGCCACGGTGCCGCACATCTGGGATCGCCTCCTGCGCGACCCGGACGTCAAGCAGGGCACGCTGGTCGTCAGCCTGGCCTTCGGACCGGGCCTTACGGCCGCGGCGATGATCGCACGCGTGGTCTGAATCAGACGTGGCCGGCGCATCGACTGGCTTTCCCGGAGCGTGTAAACTATTGCGGTTTCCCCTCCGAAGTGCAGGGAACCATCGCTTCCTGGAGGCACACGTGTCAGACCCGGCATCACCATCCCCCGCAGGAGTGGCGGCACGGGTCGAAGCGGTGATCCGTGACGTGCTCGGACTCGAATCCGCCGCGGTGCCGGCCACCGGCCGGCTTCGGGAGGATCTCGGTGCCGACTCGGTCGACGCGGTGATGCTCGTGATGGCGCTCGAACGCGAGTTCCATGGCAAGATTGCCGACGAACACGCCGCCAAGCTTTCCACGGTCGAGGAGGTCGTCGACTACGTGAACCTGCGGATCGGAGAGCAGGCGCTCTCATGAGCCGCCGGCGGGTGGCGGTCACCGGCATCGGCATGGTGTCGCCCACGGGCACCACGGCACCCGCGTGCTGGGACGCCTGCCTCGCGGGCCAGGCGGCGGTCGCGCCGATCCCCGACCAGTGGCGGCGCTGGAGTGGGTTTCAATCGACCGTCTGGGCGCCGTTGCCGACCGTGGACTTTGCGGCGGCGGGCATCGCGCCGCTTGAGGCGATGCGGCTCGATGGAGCGGTCATGCTCGCGATCGTCGCGGCCCGGGAGGCGCTGGCCGACGCCGAACTGGAGGCGTCGCTGGTGGACGCGAAGCGCGGCATCTGGCAACTGAAGGGTGTCGATGGTGAGCGGGCCGGCGTCTGCATGGGCAGCGGTGGGGGCGGCATCACCACGCTGATCGAGTCGCAAAACAGCCATCTCCTCACGCCGATTCAACCACTCGCGTCACGCGGCACACCGGAGACCCCGGATCCCGCCTCCGACGCCCTCGACACGCTGCTCGCGTCGCTCCCGAAGCGGTTCAATCCGTTCGCCGTGTCGATGATCATGCCGAACGCGGTATCGGCCACGCTCGGCATCCGCTACTCCCTGCGGGGGCCGAACACGACGTGCGCCCTCGCCTGCGCCGCCGGAACCGCTGCGGTGGGCCAGGCCCTGCGCTCGATCCGAGCCGGCGACACCGACATGGTCCTCTGTGGTGGAGCGGAGTTCGTGGGCGACCCGTTTGGCAGCGTGTTCCGGGCATTCGACACCGCCAAGACGCTGGCTTCCGTCGTCGATCGTCCGGAGACCGCCAACCGCCCGTTCGACCGCAGTCGCACGGGATTCCTGCTCGCAGAGGGGGGCGCGGCGGTGCTCGTCTGCGAGGACTGGGAGCACGCCCGCCAACGGGGCGCCCGGATATACGCCGAGATCGTCGGGTACGGCGAGTCGTTCGATGCCTACAGCATGATGATCATGGAGCCGACTGGACGGCAACTGTCGCGGGCCATCGGCCTGTCGCTCGCCGACGCCGGGATCGCCGAGGGCGACGTTGACTATGTCAACGCCCACGGCACCGGGACGATCGTCAATGACGACGTGGAATCGGCCGTCATCGAAGGGCTCTTCGGCTCACGGCCGCTCGTCAGCGCCACGAAGTCGCTTACCGGCCACTGCATGGGCGCGAGCGGAGCGATCGAGGCCGCAATCACCGCCCTGTCGTTGCGGGATCAGCGGGTGCACGGCTGCGTGAACCTGGAGGATCCGGTGCGGCCGCTGAACTTTGCCCGCCAGTCAACCGACGCCCAACTCGCCTGGGCGGTCTCGCAGTCGTCGGCCTTTGGCGGGCACAATGCGGCGATCGTGATGCGTCGGGCCGGGCCATGAGTGGAGTTCCCGCGGAAGCATGGCCCCCGCGGGCGTGAACACCAGATCCAACCGTTTGCCGCCGGCCGCAGACCTCGTTCCCGACAGACGTGATGCGAAACGACCTCTCCATCTACCGCACCCATGCAGCCCACTGGTGGGATGGGTCGCAGCGGTTCCTGCGGCTCCTGCAGAACCTCGTGCCGGCGCGACTGTCCCATTTCGACCAGGTCGTCGGCACCTGGCGGGGTATGGCCGTTCTCGACCTGGGATGCGGCGGCGGCTTCATGTCGGAGGCGCTGGCAAGGCGGGGAGCGAACGTCATCGGCGTCGACCCCGTTGAGGCGGCGGTCGCCGCCGCCAGGGCCCATGCCGGCGCGGAAGGGCTAGCGATCGACTACCGCGTCGGCGCTGGTGAGGCGATCCCTGTCGCTGATCGCAGTGTCGACTGCGTCGTCTGCGTGGACGTGCTGGAACATGTCGCCGATATCGACTGCGTGCTCGATGAAATCACCCGCGTGCTCAAACCCGGCGGCTTGTTCCTGTTCGACACGATCAACCGCACGATGCTCGCGGTGTTCGTCGTCGTGCACCTGGGCGAGGGCATCCTGCGGCTGCTGCCGCGGGGCACGCACGATCCGGCGAAATTCCTGAGGCCTGCGGAGCTCGCCGCCAAACTCGTCGCACGTGGACTGAGCGTCGGTCCGTTTATTGGGCTCGGACCCCGCGGGCTCGACCGGCGTCTCGACTTTACGTTCGGCCGGCTACCCTCGGTGCGGATCATGTACGCGGGCCACGCCCGCGCAGCCGTGGCCACATAGCAGATGGATGACGATGGTCTCCATCAGGGCAGCAGTCCGCGAAATGGTTCGTAAATCCGGAGCGAGAGAAGGACCTCTGATCGCAAAAATCCATAGGCTAAATCATCCGCGGTGACCGACCAGCCGAGACCGAATATCCGGTAGCTCACATCGACCGCGACACGATCGTTGACATTCCAGATGGCACCGACACCGATCTGCCAAGCATAGGCGGTGCGGTATTCGAGCACAGCCGGGCTCGGCTCTACCGAATCGATCTGCTGAAACGAGGTTTGGAAGCCAGCGCCACCGATGCCCCCACCCACGTAGGCATCGATCCGATCCGTGAGCTGAAAGTCGCGCCATATGTTGGCCATCGCCGACCATCCGCCATAGGACTTGGCCTGCATCGTGCCGATGAGTTCGGGCTTGGGCGGAATGGGCCCTGGGGCGTCGAGACCGGTCCGCGGCGTCTCCCTGTTAAACCCGAGATACGTCTGTTCGATGGGATCACGATATCGTCCCTCGGCTTCAACGCGGAGCCGGCCGCCGGGGCGATCGAACGCGATACCCATCGCACCGCCAGCGGTCAGTATCGACGACGGAGTGTTGTCGGCGGTCACGACCAGGAATGATCCGCCGACGATGCTACTCACATAGAACTGGCGGGCTGGCCGATCGGAAGACATGCCACCAATTCTGCCCTATGGGGGCGACGGCATGACTGCCGAACGATCAAATCCGGGCACGGAATAGTCGGGCTCGTACGGCACCTCGTCCCCTGAATCGAATGGGGAAAATGCATCGAGATTGAGCGATTCGAGAGCCTCCGCTGCAGCAGTCACGTGAAGCAGTGCGACCGCCATCAGCGAAACGCTGCAGGCGACGAGTGTTTTCTTCATGCTCCTGTGGTGCATGGCCCACTCTCAGACGATTGGCTTGCCGAAAATAACCGATCCGCGTTTTGACATCGGGGCCTGCCGACGGCCTGCTGGTGGAATCCTGCGTCGGTCCGACGCAGTCGACGCACACCACACGGTCGACCAGGGTTGCCGCCGACGTTAGGGGCAATGAGGCGAGATTGAGGACTGACCTCTTCTCTTTCAAGCGAGGCCGCTTCTCGAGCCACCAGGCGGTGGTCTTTTTGCGTCGGGCATGCACATGGCGTATCGTCGACTTCACGGGGCACGGACGACGGCCCTGCGGCGGCCGGGAAGCCCGCGGCGCGGTCGAACGCTTGCCCTTAGGATGCCGCGTCGCTTGGCGACACCCGTAGCGGCACGCTCATCAATCAGGAGAGTGTCCGCATGCGTCTCGACCGCAAGCGCAATGGAAGTAGATTCTCCATCGGCCTTGATCTGCACGAGATAGTGCAGTGGAGAGCTGTCGGCGACGCCGTTCATTGCTAGATCAGCCTACAAAGCGTGGTAATCTGCTCGCGCAACTCTTCCGCGGTGATGAGATCCTCCGTCACGCGATGTCGCTTGAGAAGGTCATCGGTTTCAAATCGCGTCATGCCCAGCGAAAGGCCACGCTGGTGATATTCCTTCGCCACTCGGCACGGCAGATGCAAGACGGGTCTGCCCACGTCTGGCCTGGCTCGGTGCTCCCCGCGTAGCACAGGTTTTCAACCTGTGCCTGTCCATCGCAGCCGCTCGGGGCGGTAAGGCGGTGGCAGAAGGCCGACGTCTCATCTGGCTGGCACGCCCAAGAGCGGTGTTTCACGCACCGCCGCCGGCCCGGATGGCCGGCTCGCCGACAGGCTGCAACGGCCAGAACTGCGTTGCAGCACAACGCGCCGCCGGCCCGGATGGCCGGCTCGCCGACAGGCTGCAACGGCCACGATGGCGTTGCAGCCGTAAAGCGGAGGGCACGGGATTCGAACCCGCAACCGATTTCTCGGCATCTGATTTCGAGTCAGACCGCTAGCCGTTCGCTTACCCTCCGTCATTCAGTCTATCGCATCGCCGCAGCGGCGGCGAGATTACACGTTTTCACCCAGATAAAACGAGCATTTAGGCTACGCCCGCGGGCCCGTCACGGAGGCCGAAACCGCCTCGAATCGCCCCGACCCCGCTCCGGCCTTGCGCACAGCCTGCGCACAAGAAACCGCCACCTACTGGCGCGGCATGAGCACGAGACCCGGGGGGCGTTATGACCCGGGGTTGCGAGCGTGAGGCTCCGATCTAGGCGCTACCGCCCCGCCGCCTCGCCCTTGCGGCCCTTCTCGCTGGCCCGCCACTCCCACGGCCGCACCGGTGCCTTGTCGACCCATAGGCCACGGTGAGCGGCTCAGCGTCCCCCGCCAGAAACACCACTGGGCAGAGCACCTTGCGATGTCCTGCCCAGCGTGAGATCACGAGTGCCGCGAAGGATTCAGGTCAGCTTGCGCGGCGACGGCGGAATCGGAAGTAGCCGCCGAAGGCCAGACCGGCGAGCAGCGAAGCACACGTAGAAGGCTCGGGCACGACGCTGATAAAGCCTGTGGCCGGATTGAATGCGGCCGACTGATCGGCCGCGAGGCCAGTAAAGTTCACCGCCGAGAAAACACCAGACAAGCCGCCGGTGTTGGCAAAGAGTTGGAGCACATTCGTGCCCTCGGCGTAGGTGCCGCCGCTAAAGACGAGGTTGAGAATCCCGCCGAACACTGCGCTGCCACTGCCACTCACGAGGTCGTAGGTACCGGCCGTGTAGGCAGGGTCAGTGATCTCAAACACGCTGCTCCCCGACTGCGAGAGGT
>CAMBSN010000012.1 GCA_945870505.1 Candidatus Kuenenia stuttgartensis
CTCTGCGAAGGACGCAGTAAACGTATCGGAGCCGCTCCCGATCTCGGCTACTGGCTTCGGCTCGGCATCGACCCGATCGAGGCGGTCCGCATCCTGAAGGACCGCATCCTCACCGTCCAGATGCACGATCTGCACGAACGCGGCCCGAAGGGCCACGACGTGCCCTGGGGCACGGGAGCCGGGAAAACCCGCGAGTTCTTCGAGGAACTCCACCGCCAGGGCATCAAGCCCACCATGATCGGGGTCGAGTATTCGTACGATTGGTTCGAGTCGATGCCCAAACTCGCCGAGAGCATCGAGTTCTTCAACGCCACCACGCTCGATCTCGCTGCCAAACCCGAAGCCAACAATCCATGAATCGCCGTACGTTCGTCGCGCGCACCGTCGCCGCCGGCTTCTCGACTTCCTTGGCAGCGACCGCGGATCAAATCGAGCCCGGCCTTCCCCACTCGACGAAGCTCGGTTGGAGGATCAGCGTCCAGCACTGGACATACCGTCGCGTGCCCCTCTTCGAGGGGCTCGAAATGGCGGCGAAGGTCGGCCTTCGCTGCTTTGAGCCGCGGAGCATTCTCAAGCTCGACGCCCGGCGCCCCGGCGTGAACGCCGATGAAAACATGCCCGAGGTTGCCCGCAAGGAACTCAAGGCCCGCGCCGATGACCTCGGCATCTCCTTTCCCAGCGTGTTCGCTGATTTCAATGGAAAGCCGGAGCAGGCTCGGAAGATGCTGGAGTTCTGGAAGGGCCTTGGCGTCAGCTACGTTGTTTCCGAACCACCCCCCCGTTCGATCGATATGCTGGAGCCGCTCGTCGCCGAATACGGCATGCAACTCGCCCTCCACAACCATCAGCGCACCAAGTCCGAGTACTGGCACCCGGGCATCGTGCTCGAGCACTCGCAACACCGTGGCAAACATATAGGCGCCTGTTGCGACGTCGGCCAATGGACACGCTCCGATCTCAGGCCAGTCGAATGCCTCCGCACGATAGGTCGTGACCGGATGATCAGCTTCCACCTCAAGGACGTGCTCACCATGGGAGAACTCGACTGCCGCAACACCGTCATCGGGGAAGGCGCCGCCGACTGCGGAAACTGCCTGAAGGAAATCCACGCCCTCGGGTACCACGCCCTTGTGACCATCGACTTCGAGAACGACACGCCGCGGCTTCAAGAGGACATGGTAAAGAACATTGCTTTTGTCGAGGAACAGGCACGGTCACTGACGTGATGAGGTGCCGTTCGACCCGTTCACTACCCGCGGCGATGTCGATCATGGGCAGCTCGTCGGGCGACTCTTGGACGGCATCGCGATCGTCGTGCATCTGGACGAGCTCGGCCCAGCCAGCGGGCGAGAGAGGAGGAGGCTCCAGCGGCTCTCCCACATGTGTCAGAATCTTCCGGATCGGCCCCGGCTCGGTGATCAACGCGATCAGCCGGATGTCACCGCCACAACTCGGGCATTCGAGCGGAAATCCTCCCCCACCCGCGATATGAGTTTGGCCTAGGCAATCCGCGACGTGTCGTGCGAGCGGGCGTTATCCCGGAAACCGCCCCTCGGCCATCAGCAGTTCTCGGAGAATGACCGCGTCGGGGTGGTTGATCGCGAGGCATCGAATGGTAGCTCTTCCCGTCGGCGTGTCACCCACCAGAACAGGCCCGTCCCAGTGGAAATGCTCGTCCCACGAGTCGCGAAGCGGATGAAAGAGCTGGGCCCTCATCTCGGTCGCTGGATCGACGCTCGCGAGATTCGGGCCCTTAGGGGCGTTGCATCGGAAGCAGCTCAGGCACAGGTTGTCGAGCGTGGTCACGCCGCCGTGCTGCTGAGCGATTACATGGTCGATCGGGAACGTGAAGAACGGGTCATCGTCTTCGTGAATCCGGCAGTATTCGCACCGTCCACCGGCCCGGTCCCGGACCTGCGTCCGGAGCCGAGCGTCCATCAGGCCGCTCCGTTCTGGCCCAGCATCCGGCGGGCCTTGGCTTGAAGGATCGCGATGAAGGTGCCGGCCGACACACAGGCTTCGTACTCATCTCGCTCCTCGTCGGTTAGCGTGCCCGCAGTCGACTTGCCGGCCAGAAGTTGCATCCGGCTGTTGGAGTCAGTGGATGCCCGCAGTTGGACAACTTTCCTGGCCACCTCGGGCGTCATGCAGTCGCCCAGCGGGTCGAGGAGATCAGTGAGCGCTGAATGCACAGTCGCCATGGCGAGGTCTCGTGGCTTGGGTTGACGGATGCTTTATGCTCCGTCAGTGAGTGTACCGGCGTTCACGTCCCGTGTCAACGCCGGCTTTCGGTTTGATTCTACCCTGAGACCAACGTTGTCCTGCCGGTTCGTACACTGCCGGCCATGAGCCCGCCGTCACCTCGCCGTTTCTGAAAGCGCCAAAGGCGGAGTGGGTCTGCGTTAACGACCTTTGCTTCGTGATCTTCGATTCGTTCCCAGTGTTGCCGGGGCACGTGCTCGTGATCCCACGGGATGCCGGCGACATCGGCGACCCGCGCGGCGGCGTGCGGCATGTGATGCGCAGGTGCCCGCGCCTTTCGGCTCACAAGCCTTCGTCGGTGATCGATCCCAGGCCGGACGTCGGCGGGGAGGAATGCCAGACCGGCCAGTTGTCGGTCGCCCTACGCTCCCCGAGCACACTGCGGTCCACCTCGACCGAGGCCGGCCAGGCGGCGGTGATGTCCTGTGCGGCGTGATAGAAGTAGTAACCGAAGTCCTTCGTCAGCCGCGGCCCCGGCCGACGGGCCTCGGGACTGTCGGGCTTGAAGGCCCAGACCACGAGCAGAAAGTCGCTTGGCGCGACGCCGCTCACGTCGCTCTCCCGCCACGGCGCGAAGGAGCATTGCATCAGGGGCGGGCGATTGCGGGCCGCCGTCGCGTTGCCCGCCGCCGTCATCGGCTGCTGAAGATCAAGGGCCTCGAACAACGGTCTCTCCTCCATGAAGGGCAGGATCTCCCGAGCCCAGCCGCCCGGAAACGTCGGGGTCGGGGCTGGCGGCAGCGCGCGGGCGGCCTCAATGTACATGCCGAGGGCCAGCGAGAGCTGCCGCTTGTGGTCGCCACATTCGGCCCGCTTCATCCCGGCCCGCACCGACTGGATCGCGGGAAACAGCAGCGTGATCATGGTGGCGATGATCGCCAGACACACGAGTAGTTCGACGAGCGATGCCCCGCGTCGCCATGATTGCAGTCGTGCGGCGAGGTCCACGAGATTCGTCACCCCGAGTGTGCCTTCGTGATGAGCATGGCCGACTCTGCTTTGTCACAGGTTGAAAACCTGTGCTACTCGGGGCAGCCGGTCATGGACTCACACAGGTTGAAAACCCGTGCTCCTTCAGGCGATGGCCTCGGCGCCGGCCTGGAGCCGCGCGGCGGGCACCGGGAACTGCTCGGCGAGTTCGGCCACCTCGCGGCGGGTCGTCTCCACCACGCCGGCGTCGTCGGCGTGCTTGAGCGCCCGCAGGATCCACTGGGAGATCCGCTGCATCTCGTCACCGCCCATGCCGCGGGTGGTGAGCGCCGGCGTACCGAGCCGGATGCCCGAGGGATCCATCGGCTTCCGCTCGTCGTAGGGGATCATGTTCTTGTTGCAGGTGATCCCGCAGCGGTCGAGCGTCTGTTCGGCCAGCTTGCCGCCAATGCCCAGGGGCGTGACATCCACGAGCATCAGGTGGTTGTCGGTGCCGCCGCTGACGAGCCGCACCCCGCCTGAGGCGAGGGCCTCAGCGAGCACCTTCGCATTCGCCACGACCTGTTTCGCATACACCTTGAAGTCGGGCCGCAGCGCCTCGCCGAAGGCCACCGCCTTGCCGGCGATCACGTGCATCAGCGGGCCACCCTGCTGGCCGGGGAACACCGACCGGTCGAGATCCTTGGCGTGGGCCTCGCGGCACATCGCGATCCCGCCGCGGGGGCCACGGAGCGTCTTGTGGGTGGTGCTCGTGACAAAATCGGCGACTGGCACGGGGTTGTCGTGAATGCCGGCGGCCACGAGGCCCGCGATGTGGGCCATGTCCACCAGCAGCTTCGCCCCCACCTCGCGGGCGATCTCCGCGAACGTCCCGTGAGGGATCTCACGGGGATACGCGCTCGCCCCGGCTATGATCAACTTCGGCTTGTGCTCGCGGGCGAGGCGGGCCACCTGGTCGAAGTCGAGCCGGCAGTCGTCGCGGCGGACGCCGTAGTGGACGAACTTGTAGAACACGCCCGAGGAGTTGAGCTTCATGCCGTGCGTGAGGTGGCCGCCGTGGGCGAGGTCGAAGGCCAGCACGGTGTCGCCCGGCTGGATCGCGGCGAGATACACCGCCGCGTTGGCCTGGCTGCCGGAGTGCGGCTGCACGTTCACGTGCTCGGCCCCGAACAAGCTCTTGAGCCGGTCGCGGGCGATGTCTTCAACCTTGTCAACGAACTCGCAGCCGCCGTAATACCGCCGGCCGGGGTAGCCCTCGGCATACTTGTTGGTCAGCACGCTGCCCACGGCCTGCGTCACCGCCGGGCTCGTGAAGTTTTCGCTCGCTATCATTTCGAGGCCTTCCTGCTGCCGGTCTTGCTCGGCAGCGATGGCGGACCAGACCTCGGCATCCTCAAGTTCCACGAAGTTGGTGGGGGCGTGCATCGGGAATCCTCCTTGGGGCAGGCGGGGCGGGCGATCAACTGATTGTGGAAGGGTCGGGAGTGACCGTCAACGAGCCTGGTTACCGCCGCAGGATGATTATAAACACGCGGGGCGCCGTGGCGATCGGCCTCTGCATGGCCCTCGCCGGCCAGGCGCTCGCCCAGGTGTCGATCGTCGAGCGGCTCTCGCTCACGGGCACGGTCGAGGCGGTGACCGGCCCACGGCTCACGATTCGAGACGGCGCGGGCGACCGCCACGAACTCCGCGTCCAGCAGGCGGGCGAACAGGGCGTGCCCCTCGCTGACGGCCGCTTGCTTGCGTTTCCGGCCGAGGTGCAGATCACCGGCTCGGTCGATCCCGCGAAGCTCAAGCCGGGGCAGCTCGTGCGGTTGCGCACGCAGCTTTCGGCCCAGGGTGTGGCCGACGGCGAGGTCGCCGAGATCACCGTCATCGATGCCGCCGACGCGACGATCGGCGTGGCCTGGCCACAGGGAAAGCCAGAGTCCAAGGCCAAGGCCGACTGCGTGGTCACGGCCGGCGTGCTCCGCGCGAGCCGCACCCGGCTCGCGGTCGAACTACCCGCCGGCCAACCGTTCACGAAGAAGACGGTGGTGTTCTGCCCACTTGCCAACGACGTGCGCACGACGCTCGAGAGCCGCGACCTCAGGCGTCTCGAACCCGGGGCAACGATCTCCCGGCTCGAGGCGGTGCGGCTCGACACGGGAGACCTCGTAGCCCAGGCGCTCGTCGCCAAGAATCCCGCCGCGAAGGCCGTGGTCGCCACGGGCGACGACGTCCTCGAGAACAAGTACCGCTCGCTCTCCGACGCACCACCGAGCGAACCGCGGCTGGTCCGCTCGCCGCACTTCGCTTTTCTGACCGACATCTCCGACCGCGAGTGGGCGGTGATCCGCGACAAGCTCGAACGGATGGTGGGTCTCCTGGAGAAGTTTTTCGGGCGAAAGTCGGTTGGCGTGGTCGAAGGATTCATCGTTTGCGATCTCGCAGGCTGGCCGCCGGGCCTCCTGAAGGAGCCGATGGGTATCGAAAAGATCCGCCGCCGCGAAGGGGTGTGCTTCAACACGTCGCTCGGCCCCAACCGCCGCGCCGAACTCTATTCCTGTGCCGACCACGGTGTGATTCAGCACGAGTGCGTTCATGGTTTCTGCCACGTGACGTTCGGTTCGACCGGCCCGACGTGGCTCTCCGAGGGCGTCGCCGAGCTCGGCAACCACTGGCGCGACGGCGACACGGCAGTGCAGATCGATCCCCCGGTGATGGCCTACCTGCAGAACGCGAGCCCGAAGCGGACGCTCGCGGAAATCGCCGGCCCTGGCCGCCAGCCCGCGGGCACATGGCAGGACTACGCCTGGCGCTGGGCCCTCTGCCACCTCCTCGCCTACAACCCGAACTACGCCGATCGCTTCCGGCCGCTGGCGGTGGCGCTGATGGAGGGACGGCCAGGCGTGTCGTTTGAATCGGTGTATGGGCCGGTGGCCAGCGAAGTGTCGTTCGAATACGACCAGTTCCTCGCCACCGTGGGCAACGGCTACCGTGCCGATCTCGTCGCCTGGCCGTGGAAGGCGAGGGCCCGGCCGCTGGCGTCGGGCTCCGATGAAACGACGCGAGTGAAGGCGGCGGCCGGCTGGCAGGCGGCCGGCGTGGCGGTCGAGGCTGGTGCGACGTACGCCATCGAGGCGAGCGGAACATGGCGGACGGCGAAGGCGGGCTCGCCCTGCGATGCCGACGGCGAAGCGGGTCACGGCCGGCTCGTGGGCACGGTGTTTTGCGACTACACGCTCTCGTCGTCCATCCCGCTCGGAGCCACCGCCGAGTTCACGTCGCCGTGCGACGGCCAGCTCTTCCTGCGGTGCGACGACGACTGGACGCAGCTGGCCGACAACGACGGCCAGATCGAGGTGACGATCACCCGCCGGTAGCGTCGGTTTGCAACCTGCGCGAAAGACAACACAGGTTGGAAACCTGTGCTACTCCTCCGCTTCGGCGTCACCCCACCGACAGAAGCTTCATATCGAAGACGAGCGTGGAGTTGGCCGGGATGCCCGGCCGCGCCGTTGAGCCATAGGCGAGGCTCGCCGGAATGATCGCCGTCAGTCGCTCGCCCACTCTCATCTTCGCAACGATTTCGTCCCAGCCCTTGATCACCTGGCCCTGGCCGAGCGTGAACGAGAAGGGCGTGTTCTTATCCCGGGAACTGTCGAACTTCGTGCCGTCGAGCAGCCAGCCGGTGTAGTGGGTGGTCACCTTGTCCCCGACCTTCGTCGCAGCGCCCGTGCCAGGCTTGATCACCCGATACTTGATGCCGGAGAGCGTCGTCTGGAAGTCGTTGTACGACGTCCGTGCGGAAGCGACCCGCAACGGCCCCTTCACTTTTGCAAACAGGTTCGACCGAATCCCCGACTGGCCCAGGAAGGCAAGCCCTGCTGCACCGCCACCGCCGGAGAGCCCCTGCACCTCCGCGAAGCCGTCGATCTGCCCGTCGCCGTTGCGATCCACGGGGGCAGTAAACGCGGCCGCCTTCGGAGTCACAGAGCCCGCGAACGCGGCAAAGCTGGCGAGTTTGGCGTTCGCCGCCGCCGACACCGTGCCGTCGTAGATCTCCGTGCCCGGACCGCCGCCACCGCTGGTCACGATCACGTCATCGATCTGGTTGGCATCGTAGCGGCCCGCGGCCAGCGACATCCCGCCGACAAGCGCCGGCGTAAACGGCGTGAAGCTGTCGACGTTGCGGGCTGTCGCCCCGGAGAGATCGTAGATCTTGACCATCGGCTTCATGCCCGTGCCGCTGGCCACTGCGAGTTCCGCGCGGCCATCGGCCTTCGTGCCATCGACCAGCGAACCATTGACGAAGGTACCGACGTCGGCAAACGCGAGTGCCGCCCCGCCGAGGGCACCTCCACCGAATGGAACGAACGTCTGGTATGGCGTCTGGGAAATCGAGCCGCCGAACGTCGGCGAGAGGAACACGCTCACCTCCGAGCCTCGCGACTTCGCCGCGGCGATGTCCTGATGGCCGTCGCCGTTGACCTCGCCTGCCGCAACCGCGATGCCGCCGAAATACGAGTCGCCAAACGGCCGCAGCCGGAACTCGGGCAGTTCGCGGAGCGTGGTGCTCTCCCCAACGCCATCGATCGTGAACACGCAAATCTC
This sequence comes from Candidatus Kuenenia stuttgartensis, assembly GCA_945870505.1. Classification (GTDB taxonomy): domain Bacteria; phylum Planctomycetota; class Planctomycetia; order Pirellulales; family UBA1268; genus QWPN01. The sequence goes on from CAMBSN010000012.1 coordinate 7,789, forward strand.
GGCGTGCCGACCTGGACCCGATCCGACGACGATCTCGTTGCCCGGCCGGCCGTCAACGTTCGCCATAGCCAATCGCGTGCCGCCGCGAAAAGCCTCCTCGAAGGCGAGCGTCTCGGCGACCACGGCGCCGGTTTCCGCCTCCACGAGCTGGATCAGCGGCCGGCTCCCCGGGCCGATGTCGCTGCCGATCGCCACCATCGAGAGGGCGAACACCTGCCGGGGCTCAAGGGCCTCGAGCCTCAGGCGGCTCGTGGCCGCGGCTCGGCGGCGAGCAGACGATCGATCGGACGGACGACGCGCGGCCATGAAAACACCAATCAAAGGGGGCGTGCCGACGGTCTGCCGGCCGCGCCGGTGACACCCGTCAGTACGCTTAGGCATAGCCTGCGGTTCGGCTCAGGGCAATTTCCCGGTGACTGGCCGTCATTCCAGCCGCATCGGCTCGGGCATGAACGTCAGCACCGGGATGGCGAGCACCGCCAGGCCGAGGGCCGTCCGCAGCGACCCCAGGGGCCGGCCGTCGTCGGCGATCGGCGGATGATCGACCCCCATGAGGGTCACCAATACCAGCATCACCACCCAGTTGAACTGCCCCGTTACGATCACCGCCGCCATCGACGCGAGCAGCACGCCCCGGGCCACCCAGTTGCCGGCCTCGCCAAAGACGGCTCGGCAGACGTGACCGCCGTCGAGTTGGCTCATCGGCATCATGTTGAGCCCCGTCACGAGCAATCCCACCCAGCCGGCCATGAAGAGCGCATTGGGCGCGACCGCGGCATCGGCGGGCAGGTCGGGCCGCACGAGCGACTGCACCCAACGGGCCAGCGGCGGCATCGCGAAGGGCATTTCGGCATCAGGGCCGCCGCCGGTAAAGAGCCCGAGCGCCAACAGCGGCACCGCCACCGCGAGCCCGGCGAGCGGGCCCGCCACGGCGATGTCGAAGAGCTGCCGGCGATTGGCCCGCGCTCCCTCCATCCCGATCACGGCACCGAGTGTGCCCGTGAGCAGCACCGGCACCGGGATGAAAAACGGCAGCGTGGCGGGAATGCGGTGGATCCATGCGGCGATGAAGTGGCCCGCCTCGTGGGCCGTGAGCACGGCCATCACGGCAGCGGCGTAGGCGAGCCCGCGGGGCCAGTGGGCCGCCAGGTCGGGCCCGATCTCGTCGGGGCCCAAGAGCAGCGGCTGCCAGCCGGCCGCGCCGGCCGCGAAGGTGGTCAGGCACGTCAATAGATAGAGCAGCCCCTGCAACCGAAGCCGCGGCGACGGCCGCGATCGGAGGAGTGTCTCGAGGTCGGGCCCAGGGTGCGAGTGCGGCGGCTGCATTGTTTGTGTGGATCGCAAGAATACAGGTTTTCGCAGCCTTCTGATAAACTATCGTGTTCGTTTTCACGACCGGTTTCACTCCCGGCACCGCCCGAGGTTTTTCATGCGTTCCTGCCTCCGCTTCTCTCTTCGCCGCCGTGCCGCCGTCGCCGGCATTCTCGCCATCGCCTGCTCGGCCGCCGTCCGCGCCGCCGACAAGCCCGAGGTGATCGCCGTCGTGGCGATCGATCCCTACGCCGACCTCCGCAGCCAGCTCACCTGGGTGGGCGAGCAGGTGGGCAATCCCACCCTCGCCGGCTTCGCCGAGTCGTTCATCCTGCTGGCCACGCAGGGCAAGGGTCTCGCCGGCCTCGACGTGAAGCGGCCGATCGGGATCATGATCACAACCGAGGGCGGGCCGCTGCCCACGGCCCACGCACTTGTGCCCGTGAAGGACCTCGACAAACTGCTCGGCGCGATCCAGGGCATGAGCGGCCCCGTCGAGGAGGTCGATGGTGTGCGGCGAATCAGCCCCCCCGGCGCGCCGCCGCTCGAAATCGCAGAGAGAGATGGCTGGGCGATCCTCTCGCAGCCAGGCTCGCCGTGCGAGATCGACGATCCGCTCACGGTCATCGAGCCGCTGTCGCAAGACTACACGCTGGCGATCGAACTCCACCCCAGCCGGATGCCGGGCGACATGCGAGACCGGCTCAAGGCGCTGCTCGACGAGGCGTCTCGCAATGCGGCGGCCCAGGGGCAGCCGATGGATGACCGGTTGCTGCGAATGGGCATCGACAAACTCGAGGACGTCGAGAAACTGCTCTTCGGCCTGGCCATCGACACCGAGCAGGACGACGTTCACCTCGACATCACCACGGTCCTCAAGGCGGATGCCGCCGCCGTGGCGTCACTCAAGGACGCCGGCAAGGCTGCCTCCACGATCGCGTCGCCGGCCACGGCCGACGGCAAGCAGGCCGCCCTTCGCGGCCACTATGTTGTGAATGTGCCCGCCGAGGGCCGGGCGGCGGTGCGGACCGGCCTCGACCAGGCGCTCGAGCAGGCCGACGACGATGCCACCAGCCGCGTCGTCGCCAACCTCGTCCGCGATCTCGTGGCCGCGATGCTCGACACTGGCACGATCGACGCCGGGTTCACGGTCGATACGAGCGCCGCCGACAACACGAGCCCGCTACCGTCGGTGACGGTCGGCATGAAAGTGAAGGATGGCGCCGCCCTGCAGAAGCAGGTCAAGGAACGGCTCGGCAAGGCCGACGCACTGCCGCCACAGGTGAAGGCGGCCTTCGACACGGGCAAGGAAGGGGCGGCCACGCTGCACGAGATCACGGTGGACGTGTCGGGCACGCCCGCCGCCGAACGGCTCGGGGATAGCGTGAAGCTCACGCTGGCCGTCACTCCCGACCACGCCTTTCTCCTCGCCGGCGGCGATGTGAAGAAGCGGCTGGCTGCGGCACTCGCCAGTGGCGGCAAGCCAGTGGCCGAAGCGGCGCCGTTTGCCGGCATCGATGCCTCGCTCGCCGCCATGGTTGGCTATGCGGCCAAGATGATGAAGGCCTTCAGCCCCGACGACCCGCAGGGCGAGGCACTCGGAGAGGTCGCCGACCAGGCTTCCAAGAAAGACTCGACGCAGGTGCAGTTCTCGGTGAAGCCGATCGACCGCGGCCTGACGCTCAGGCTCACGGCCGACGCTGGTGCGATCCAGACGGTCGCCGCGAGCACGGCGATGCAGCAGGAGTCACCGCGGGTTCGCCCGGCGGTGCCGCTACGGCCCGCCCAGCCGCGACCGATCGAGAAAGACGACACGCCCGCCATCGCCCCCTAACCCTCTCTCAACTCCGCTGTCCCTGCCATGATCGCATCGTCTGCCCCCGGGCTCCGCCGCGAGATCGCCGGCGTGAGTGTTGCCGAACTCGCCGAGCGGTACGGCACGCCGCTCTATGTGTATGACGCGGAGATGATCCGCCGCCGCTGCCGTGATCTCGCGGCCTGGGACACCGTGCGGTTTGCGCAGAAGGCCTGCTCCAACCTCGCGGTGCTCGACCTCGTCCGCCGCGAGGGCGTGCTCGTGGATGCCGTGAGCACCGGCGAGATCCACCGGGCGCTTGCCGCGGGCTACACGCCGCACGCCGCGAAAGTGGCCAGCGCCGACGGCCTGCCACCGGCCCATCCGATCGTCTACACAGCCGACATCTTCGACCGCGCGAGCCTCGACGCCGTCGTGAAGCACGGCATCCATGTGAACTGCGGCTCGGCCGACATGATCGAGCAGCTCGCCGAGCGGATGCCGGGTGCGTCGATCACGCTCCGAGTGAACCCCGGCTTCGGCCATGGCCACAGCCAGAAGACCAACACCGGCGGCGAGGGCTCGAAGCACGGCATCTGGCACGAGGAGATTCCCGACGTGCTCCGCCGCGCCGAGTGGGCAGGCATGCAGGTGAGCGGCCTCCACATGCACATCGGCAGCGGCACCGACCTCGCACACCTTGCCGAGGTGGCCGAGGCGCTTGAGCGCGTGGCGATCGAGGTGGGGCGGTCGCTCACCATGGTGAGCGCCGGCGGCGGGCTGCCCGTGCCCTACAAGCCGGGCGAGGTGCACGCCGACCTCTCTGGCTACTTCACGCTCTGGGACGCCACGCGAAAGCGGCTCGAAGATCGCTTCGGCCACCGCATCCGCCTGGAGATCGAGCCGGGGCGGTATCTCACCGCCGAGAGCGGCTTCGTGATCACCGAGGTGCGGGCGGTGAAGAAGCAGGGCACGCGGAAGTATCTGCTCGTCGACGCCGGCTTCAACACGCTCGCGCGGCCCGTGCTCTACGGCTCCTACCACCCAATGAGTATCTGCCCGCAGGGCGACGACGCGGCCCAGAGGCTCGAAGAGGTGGCGGTGGGCGGCCCCTTGTGCGAGTCGGGCGACATCTTCACGCAGACTGACGGCGGCTTCGTGGCCACACGGCCGCTGCCCGCGGCCGGCGCGGGCGACCTGCTGGTGATCGAGATCGCCGGCGCCTACGGATTCGTGATGGCGAGCAACTACAACTCCAAGCCCCTGCCGGCCGAGGTGCTCGTCGATGGCGGGAGCCACCGCCTCGTCCGGGCCCGCCAGACGCCCGAAGACCTCGTCCGCGGCGAGTGCGTCTGAACTCAGTTGGAACCCGCTCTCCGTGGGGAGACGCCTGCGGCCTTACGGCCGGTCGGAAGGATCGGAGCCCTCGCGTGGTGCGCCCGCGGCCTTACGGCCGGTCGGCTTTCTGAACTGTCGTACAAGCCCAACGCCGTGAGGCGTGGGGCGAACCGCCATCAGACGCTGCATCCAACGTGATCCGCCCGCGGCCTTACGGCTCAAGCCGAGTTCATGCCGTGCATCCCCTCGCTGGCGCTCGGGGCTTTTTGGATTCACAAGCGGCGTGCAGCATGCGAGGGGCTGCCCGTGCCCCGGGAGCCGGCGTTGCTGACCAGCGCAGCCATGGATGGCGGAGCGCAGTCAGCATCGAGAGAGCGGAGGCCTGGAGGGCCGTAGCGAACGTCCGGCGACGGGGCACGGGCAGCCCCGAAGCGCGCGGATCAGACACAGGTTGAAAACCTGTGCGACTGAACCGGCCTTGCGGTGACGCCCCCCCTTCGTCATTCTCCGCGGCCCGCCAAGGTCGCCACATGCTGATCTCACACCACCACAAGTTCGCGTTCGTCCACGTGCCCAAGACCGGGGGCTCGAGCGTCGCCTACTCGCTCTGGAAGTTCGCCGACCACACGGGCAACTACTGGGCCAACCGCTGGCTCGCAAAGATCGGCATCCACGTCAACCACTACGCGCCCTATCGGCTGCGGAAGTTTCGGCCGCACACGCCGGCCGATGAACTGCGTCGCAACCTGCCCGCCGGGACGTACGAGTCGCTGTTCACGTTTGCCTTCGTCCGCAACCCATGGGATCTGCTCGTCTCCTACTATCACTTTCTGCGTGACGCTGAAGGGCATTCCAAACACGTCAGCCATCGCCGACGCCGCACGGCCCGACTGCCCGACTTCGAGGCCTACGTCCGCTACGAGATCGGCCGCGGCAAAATCTCGCAGACGCGGATGGTGACCGACCGCCGCGGCCAGGTGATCGTGAACTTCCTCGGCCGCTACGAGTCGCTCGATACCGACTTCGACCACGCCTGCCGCTGCATCGGCATCGACGCCTCCCTGGGGCAGGCCAACGCGAGCACCCGGGGCGATTACCGCGACTACTACACCGACCGCCTCGCCGCCCTCGTCCGCGACCACTTTGCCGAGGACATCGAGCGGTTTGGCTACGAGTTCGCCGGCCCCGACGTGGCCGCCGCTCCGCCGTTCTGCCGGGCCGCCTGACCGGACGGGGTGTGCCGGTTTTGACGGGCCGGGCGTGCCGGCTACGATGATCTGGCTGCAGGATATCCTTCCGCCCCACCGATTGCTCTCACCATGGCCAAAGCCGGACCCCGCAAAAAGCTCCCGAAGGAACTGGCGGTCATCAACGCCGACAACTGCACGGGGTGCGAGTCGTGCCTTGAGGTCTGCCCGGTCGACTGCATCGTGAAGGTGCAGCAGCACGACCAGTTCCACAACCTCCAGAGCTGGTGCGAGATCGACATCGAGCGGTGCGTGGGCTGCGAGGTCTGCGTGCACATCCCGGGCAAAAAGTCGAATCCCTACGACCTCAAGGTCTGCCCGTGGGATGCGATCGAGATGGTGCCCACCGAGCAGGTGGCCCAGGTAGTGGCCCAGATCGGCGGGCCGCCCGAGTACGTCGAGCAAAACTGGGACCGGCTCGTGAACACGGCCCAGCACCTGGCCGAGCTGAAGGTCGCGGCGGGCTGACGCCCGCTGCCCGCGCGCGAAGGTGCACAGGTTTTCAAGCTGTGGCCATCCCGCCGACGACGCCCCGCCAGCACCATCTCCGCATGCTGGGCTGGCTGACAGCCGGCACGTACGGATGGTTGACGCCCCCTCCGCGTGCCCCCTATAAATGATACATCCGTACACCAGTCTCCCCGGAGGCCGCGATGCCTGCTCTCCCTCCCGTCGTTGACGACGAGTTTCTCGCCCACGTCCGGCTCGCGTGCGTGCCGGGCATCGGCGGCAGGCTCCGCCGGATGCTGCTCGAGCAGTTTGGCTCACCGCAGGGAGTGTTCGCGGCGAGTCCGCGGGAGATCGCCACGGTGGGCCGCATCGGACCCAAGCTCGCGGCGTCGATCTCAGCGCTCGCCGACAGCCCGATCGCAGCCGATCTGCTCGCGGAATGCCGCCGCGGTGGCGTGGCCGTGCTGGTCGAAGGGGACGACGGCTACCCGGCGCTTCTCTCCCGCATCGACGACCCGCCGGGGGTGCTCTTCGTCCGCGGCGAACTCAAGCCCTGCGACGCCCTGGCCGTGGCCGTCGTCGGCTCGCGCCATCCCTCGCCCTACGGCAAGCGAATCGCCTCGCAACTCGCCGGTGGCCTTGTCCGCGCCGGCTACACCGTGGTGAGCGGCCTGGCCCGCGGCATCGACGCCGCGGCGCATCGCGGAGCGCTTGACGCCGGCGGCCGCACGATCGCCGTGCTCGGCACCGGCGTGCTCAACATCTATCCCCCCGAACACGCCGACCTCGCGGCGGAAGTGATCGGCCACGGGGCACTTCTCAGCGAGGCGCCGCCGCTCTCAGAGGGGCATGCCGGGGCATTCCCACAGCGAAATCGGATCGTCTCAGGGCTCGCGCTCGGCACGATCGTGGTCGAGGCCGCGGAGCGGTCGGGGGCTTTGATCACCGCCCGGCTCGCGGGCGAGCAAGGCCGCGAAGTATTCGCCGTGCCGGGGCAGGTTGACTGCCGGACGGCCCGGGGCTGCCACCGACTCATCCGCGACGGGGCGAAGCTCGTCGAGAGCGTGGACGACGTTCTCGAGGAGCTCGGCCCCCTCTTCGAGGTATCGACCTCGGCCGATGGCCGGGCTGTTCGGTCGCCTGCCGAACTGCAACTGGGCGACGTCGAGCAGCAGGTGCTCGCCGCAGTCGATGCCTCCGGCAGCCCGTCGTCCGTTGACATCGACGGCATCGTTGCCACCAGCGGCCTTACCGCATCGCAGGTGCTCTCCACGATCGGCGTGCTGGAGATGCGACGAATCATCCGTCGGCACCCAGGCAATCGCGTTGGCCGGATGTGATACCCGGCCGGGAGCAACTCGGCTTCTCGGCCGGGGCACGGCCGCGTAGAATCCGGTGTATGGATACTGCCCTTCTCAATCGTTCCGCGTCGATCCGGGCCCGCCTGCTTCAGCTACGAGACTCTCTTTGACTGGGAAGGACGCAAGCAATCTGCCGCCCGGCTCGAAGGCGCGATGGGTGAGGCCGATTTCTGGAATAACCAGGAAAAAGCTCAGGCCACGGTCGCCGAGCTGAAGGGCCTCAACTCGGTCCTCAAGCCGCTCGAGGAGGCGCTCGCCGCCGGCAACGACCTGGAGGCCCTCGAGGAGCTCGCCCGCGAGGATGCCTCTCTCGAGCCTGAACTGGCCATCGAGGCCGACCGCCTCGAGAAACTGGTCGACGCACTGGAGCTCACGTCGCTCCTCTCGGGAGCGCACGACTCTAGCGACGCCCTCGTCGCGATCCACGCCCGTGACGGTGGCACCGACGCCAACGACTGGGCGGAGATGATGCTGCGGATGTATTCGGCCTGGGCGTCGAAACACGACTACACCATCGAGCTCCTCGATCGCCAGGACGACGCGGTGGCCGGCATCCAGAGCGCCACGGTGGCCATCAGGGGCCCATGGGCCTACGGCTACTTGAAGGGCGAGACAGGCATCCACCGGCTCGTCCGCATCAGCCCCTTCAACGCGGAAGGGAAGCGGCAAACGAGCTTTGCTGCCGTCGATGTGGCCCCTGAGATCGCCGACGACGACACCGAGGTCGAGATCAGAGACGAAGACATCCGGGAGGATGTCTTCCGGGCCAGCGGTGCCGGTGGCCAGCACGTCAACAAGACCTCGAGCGCCATCCGGATCACGCACTTCCCCACCGGGATCGTCGTGCAGTGCCAGAGCGAGCGGAGCCAGCACAAGAACCGGGCCACCGCCCTGAAGATGCTCCGGGCCCGGATCGCCCGCATCCAGGAGGAGAAACGGGAGGCGGAGAAGCACGCCCAGCACCAATCGAAGCCTAAGACCGGGTTTGGCTCGCAGATCCGCAACTACTTCCTCCACCCCGACCAGCGGGTCAAGGACCAGCGGACCGGCCATTACGTCGGCAACTTCCAGAGCGTGCTCGACGGCAACTTGGACGGGTTTTTCGACTCCTACCTGAGGTGGAATGCCTCGGGTTCGGCGGCCGCCGCAGACGACGACTCCTAGCCTTGCTGGACTGTCCGGCGCCGCCGGGCTACATTCGTGACTGTCCCCCCGCTGGTCCACCAAGGAAATCCATGGCCGAGAAAGAACAGGCTCTCGAGGTCGAGGGCGTCGTGACCCAGGCTCTCGCCAATACCCGGTTTCGGGTGCAGATCACGGGCGGACACATCGTCAACGCCCACGTGGCCGGCCGTATGCGGAAGAACTTCATCCGCATCGTGCCAGGCGACAAGGTGAAGGTCGAACTCTCTCCTTACGACCTCACCAAGGGCCGGATCACCTTCCGCGAACGGTAGGAGGCCTAGCGCCATCCGACGCCAAAGCCTTCACGAAGCGGCCGGTGCCTCGCCGTCGTTCTTCTTGTCGAAGAATTGCATGAGGTCTCCGAAGGTGCGGAGCGGCTCCTTGCCCTCGCGCATCTCCTTGGAGATCTTTGACGGCGGTGCCTTTGGCTTGGCCACGTAGACCCGCGGCTCAGGCTGCCGTGGCGGGCGATCCTGACGCTGCCCACTCGGCCGCTGCGGCCGTGGAGGCCTGGATGGCTGCCGTTCCGCGGCCCCGCCCCCCTGCGACCGCTGTTCCGCACTGCGGGCCTTCCGCTCCTTCTGCTCCCGGCGGGCCTCCTCCAGGCGCTCCTGCCGCTCACGCTCCACAGGCGGGATCATTGTCAGCGACACCCGGCGCCTGGCCTTGTCGAGCTCCAGCACCCAGACCTGCACGATCTGCCCCACGCTCACGAAGTCGTGCGGATCGCGGACGTACTGGCTGGAAAGCTGGCTGAGATGGACCAGCCCACTGTCGTGGAGGCCGATGTCAACGAAGGCCCCAAAATCGACGACGTTGAGCACCGAGCCCATCAGCTCCATGCCCACGGCCAGGTCCTCGAGCTTGAGCACGCCCTTCTTGAAGAAGGGCTTGGGGAGGTCTTCGCGGGGATCGCGGCCAGGTCGCGTCAGTTGCTCGAGGATGTCCGCCAGGAGCAGCCTGCCCACACCCAGTTCCCGGGCGAGCGACTCGAGATCGACTGCGACGGCCTTCTCCGCGAGCGTCTCGGCCTGCTGCCGCGTCGCGAGATCGGCCACGCTGCCGCCAAGCCGCTCGAGTACTTTCTCCGCAGCGGGGTAGCTCTCCGGGTGAATCCAGGTCGAGTCGAAGGGATTCGTACCACCCGGAATCTTGAGGAAGCCCACCGCCTGCACGTAGGCAGCCTCCCCGAAACCGGGCACCTCCAGAAACTGCTGCCGCGACGTGAACGCGCCGTTTTTGGTCCGCCATTCGTGGAAGTTCTTGGCGGTGGTCTGATTGAACCCCGACACCCGCCGGAGCAGTGCGGGGCTGGCGGTGTTCACGTCGACACCCACGTAGTTGACGCAGCTCTCGACGACGTTGTCGAGCGAGGCATGGAGGTGCCGCGCCTTCACGTCGTGCTGGTAGAGCCCAACGCCAATGTTCGCCGGCTCGATCTTCACAAGTTCGGAGAGCGGATCCTGCAGCCGACGGCCGATCGAGATCGCGCCGCGAATCGAGGCCTCGTGGCCAGGCAGCTCCTCGCGGCCGAACGGGCTCGTCGAGTAGACGCTCGCCCCAGCCTCGTTGACGATCACGTAGCCCACGTCGAGGTCCTGCAGGTCGCCCGCCACCAGATCGGCGACGAGGTTCTCCGTCTCACGCGCCGCGGCCCCGTTGCCAATGGCGATCACCGTGCAGGCATGATTCCGCACCAGTTCCACGATCTTGGCGGCCGCCGCTGTCCGCTTGTCCTGCTTGCCGACGACGTGCAGCACCGCGTGGTCCAGCGGCGTGCCGCACTCGTCGATGACGGCCGCCTTGCAGCCGCTCTTGAAGCCGGGGTCGAGGGCCAGCACCCGGCGTCCTGGCACCGGCGACTGCAGCAGGAGGTTCCGCAGATTGCGAGCGAACACATGGACCGCGTGCGACTCGCAGACGTCGGTCATTTCCCGGCGGATCTCCCGCTCGAGACTGGGGAGAATCAGCCGCGCCAGGGCATCGCGGGCACACGCCTTGAGCACGTCGGCGTGCGGATGCCCAGCGGGCACGAGCAGCTCCTCCGCCACCGCCTGCATCTCGTCGGCCTGCCCCTCGATCCGCACCTTGAGGAGCCGGGCCCGCTCGCCGCGGTTGATCGCCAGGAGCCGATGGGGCGGTACCCGCTGGATGTGCTCGCCGTAGTCGAAGTAGTCGCGATAGTGCTTCTCCTCCTTGGAGAGGGCCTTGCCTTCGCTCTCCACCCGCTGACTCTTCAGGTGCGCCGAGCGGTAGAGGATCTCGCGAAGCCGCTGCCGTAGATCGGCCCGTTCGCTGAACTCGTGGGCGATGATGTGGCCGACGCCAAGAAGCACATCGGCGGCGGCGGGCACCTGCGCGTCGGCATCGACGAAATCGGCCGCCCGGAGGTCGAGGTTCGCGGCCGCGGGGTCGGCGGCGAGGATTTCCCGGGCGAGCGGCTCGAGCTTCCGCTGCCGTGCCACCTCCGCGAGAGAGAGCTTCCGGGGCTTGAAGGGAAGGTAGAGATCTTCGAGCTTCTTGGTGCTCTCGGCCGCGACGATCCGCGATTCGAGTTCGGGCGTGAGCCGGCCCTGCCCATGGATCGTCCTCAGGATCGTCTGCTTGCGATCCGCGAGTTGCCGGGCGCGGGCCACAGCCTCGGCGATCAGACGGATCTGCTCCTCGTCCAGACCGCCGGTCTGATCACGGCGATACCGCGTGATGAAGGGGACTGTGTTGCCTGCGTCAAGCAACTCGACCGTCGACTGCACCGCCGCTACGGGTAGCCCGAGCCGCTGGGCAATCAGTCCCAGATCGATAACAGCAGTGATCGCCGTGGATCCCATCCCGCTCGCGGCCCAACCACTCGAAGTGGCCGATCCGCGCAACTCTCCTCCGTAATCCCCGTCTCCTGCGCATGCGGGCAGGCGGCAGCGGATCTGGAACAAGTGAAGAATCTAGGCCGTTCCCCCGACCTGTGTCAAACACTGAAAGCCGGCCACTCCCCGCGGGCCCCCCAGCCTGCCGCGATTCTCCGCCTCACCACCACGTTGCCTGCCCTTGACCCTCAGTCTCGAGTTCGCCTATTCCCCGCTCGTCGCGGCGTGTTGGACGCCCGGCGACGGCCCTTTGACCCAGCCCACAGATTCCATTGGAGAGGCCTGCAGGATCGTGACGATCACGAAGTGTGGCCCGGTCGTGCCGTCCGCACGACCGTGACCGCCACCATCCACGATAGGCCAGACGGAGTTCGCCCCACCATGATTCGCCGCAGCACCGACGCCAACGTCACCGAGACCACCCTTCCCGCCTCGGACCTGCTGCCCTCTGTGCCGCTGCTCGCCCTCGACCGCCAGTACGACGCCCTCCGCGATCAGATCCGTGAGGCCATCAACCGCGTCTGTGACTCGGGCCGGTTCGTCCTGGGCCCGGACGTCGCCGAACTCGAGGCCGAACTCGCCAAGGCCCTCGACGTGCCCCACGTGATCTCGTGTGCCTCCGGGAGCGATGCTCTGCTCCTGGCGCTGATGGCCTTCGGCATCGGCGCCGGCGACGAGGTGATCGTCCCCAGCTACACCTTCTTCGCGACGGCCAGCGCCGTCACCCGATTGGGCGCCGTTCCGATCTTTGCCGACATCGACCCCACGACCTATCTCGTCGATCCCCGCGACGTCGAGCGGAAGATCAGCACCCGCACCCGCGCGATCGTGCCGGTCCATCTCTTCGGACGCACCGCCGACATGGACGCCCTGACCCCGATCGCCGCACGAGCCGGGATACCGATCGTGGAAGACGCGGCCCAGTCGATCCTCTCGACGTGGCACGGTCGCTGCTCCGGTAGCCTCGGCGACGTTGGCTGCTTCAGCTTCTATCCCACCAAAAACCTCGGTGGCGCCGGCGATGGCGGCTTCCTCACGACCACCCGCGACGACATCGCCAAGTCGTTGAAGTTGCTTCGTGTCCACGGCATGGAACCGCGCTACTACCACGAGGTGATCGGCATCAACAGTCGCCTCGACTCGATCCAGGCCGCTGTGCTCCGCGTCAAACTGCCGCATCTCGACACCTGGACGACCGCCCGGCAGGTGAATGCCGCCCGATATCGAGACCTGTTCGCCGAGTACGACTTGGCCAGTCGCGTGGCCGTGCCGGGCGATGAGCCGCGTGGCCGGCATGTCTGGAACCAGTTCGTGGTCCGCGTGCTTGGCGACGAACGCGACGCCCTGCGGGCGCATCTCGCCAAGCGGGGCGTAGGCACGGAGATCTACTATCCCGTGCCACTCCACCTGCAGAAGTGCTTCACGCACCTCGGCTGGGCGAAGGGCGACCTGCCGGAAACCGAGCGGGCCGCGGAGCAGACGATCGCGCTGCCGATTTTCCCTGAACTCGAGGCAGCCGAGCAGCGGACGGTGGTCGCTCGGATCGCCGAGTTCTTCGGCGCAGAACGAACGGAAACGGCCGCGGCCAAGTCGGCGCTGCCGATGCCCCACGTGCTCCGCCGCGCCGTCGGCAAGGCCGACGACGTGCGCTGCTGAGGGCGAGCGGCCTCTCTTCTTTCCGCGGGCGTGCGGGGCGCCAGGATTGCAGGTAGGATTCCGGGCACCATTCGCCCCTGTCCTCCTCGATCTCTCTATCCGACATGGCTACGAAGTCGAAACGCCCCCCAAAGGCCGCTGACAAACTGCCCGTCATCGACCAGAAGACGCTCCGGCTGATCGTTGATCTCGCCGACGAGGTGGCGACCGCTGCTGAGAAGAAGCGCGACCCCCACCTCGACATCCCCACCCGCAGCCTTTCGAACGTCCGCTTCAACAAGGCGCGGAAGATCATCGAGATGGGGGGGCAGTGCAACCGCCGCCAACTCTTCAACCTCTCCCAGGCGAAGAGCTACATGCAGACGCTGCTGGTGGCCACCGGCTGCAAGCAGCTCATCGACCAGCAGAAGACCACCAGCATCCGAGGTCTCTACTACCTTCTCAAGCACACGATCGAGGGCACCCGCGAGGAGACCTTCGCCACGCAGGAGGAGTGCGACCCGATCATCGAGGACCTGGAGGTGACGCTCGAGAGCCTCCGCGAGGAACTCCACGTCTACGCCAGCAACCGTGGCGGCATGGTGGGGCCGATCACCCTGATCGACTCGGGCGACGAGATCGACTGCTCGCGAATGGGTTCCGGCGGCTACTCGATCCCGTCGATCGTCGAAGCCGACATCGTGAAGTTCAAGTCGTGCGACGCGAAATACATCCTCCACGTCGAGAAGGACACCGTCTGGCGCCGGTTCAACGAAGACAAGTTCTGGCGGAAGCACAACTGCCTCCTCACGCACGGCGGCGGCCAGCCGCCCCGAGGCGTCCGGCGGATGCTCTATCGGCTCCACAACGAACTCAAACTGCCTGTTTACTGCCTGCTCGACAACGATCCCTGGGGCTACTACATCTACTCGGTGCTCAAGCAGGGATCGATCAATCTCGCCTATGAGTCGAAGCGGATGGCCATCCCCGAGGCCCGCTTCCTCGGCATCCGTTCCCGCGACTATCAGCGGTGCAAGCTTTCCCCGAGCGTGCAGATCCAGCTCAACGACACCGACATCAAGCGAGCCAAGCAGATCGCCGCCTACCCGTGGTTCGCCGGCAAGAAGGCCTGGCAGAAGGAAATCGAGACCATGCTCACCAACGGCTTCAAGCTGGAGGTCGAGTCGCTGATCTCGAAGGACATCAGCTACGTCACCGACACCTACACGCCGGAACGCCTAGCGGAAGCCGACTGGCTCGACTGATACTCGCTGCGCTTGATCCTTGAGCGGCGTATCGCCACCGCAGCCGGTATCGCGTGCGAGCGACGATGGCCCGTTCCCAATGGGAGCAGAAAACGCACACAGGTTGACAACCTGTGCTACGAGAGGCAGCGAGAATACACACAGGTTGAAAACCTGTGCTACGAGAGGCAGCGAGGGGCTGCCCGTGCCCGAGAGCCGGCGTTGCTGGTCGAGCGAAGCCACGACCAATCCGCCTGCGGCGGATCGGTGCCCGGCGAAGCGAGAGCGGCATCGAGTGAGCCGAGGGCAGGATGCCCGAGGCGAACGTCCGGCGATGGGCATGGGCAGCCCCGAGCCTCGTGAACGCCTCAGGTTCACGTGTGACCCGTATGGGTCCCCTTTTTGGCCATGCACGCAATCAGCGCCGCGCCGACCGGCACGACGAGGTCTCCCAGGGCGGCCAGCAGCACCGGAGGCGGCGGTCTGAGGGCTTCAAGCACGAAGCCGTGAAGGTGTGTGGCGACGGCGGCCCGCCACGGCTCCCCAATGCCCGCGACGCCCCCGCCGAGCACGATCGCATCGGGGTTGAGAAGCTGCACCGCATGCGAGAGACCGAAGGCGTAGGAGCGGGCGGTTCGGTCCACGATGGCTGCCGCCTCCACATCGCCCGCCGCGATCGCCCGACCGAGGCAACGTGCCGAAGGGGGCATTCCAGCCGCAGCCAGCGCCAGCCCTCCGTGTGGATTCGCCTCGACCACAGCCCGCACCTGCCGGTCGAGGCTCCAGCCCGAGACCACGTCCTCGATGATGGGCCCGTCGATCGCGAGTCGTAGGTGACCGATCTCCATCTCCCCAGGCACGCGGCCGTGATAGATGCGGCCCCCCACGACGAGTCCGCCTCCGACGCCGCTCCCCACGTTGGAATAGACCACGGCGTGAAAGCCTCGCGCCGCACCGACAACGGCTTCAGCCAGCGCGGCGGCGTTGGAATCATTTTCGAGAGTGGTCGGTAGCCCCGTTCGTTCGGCCACCCACGACATGAGTGGAAAGCCGCCCCAGCCCGTGACCTGGTGACTGGTCGCCACCGTGCCGTGGACGCGATCAACCGGCCCGCCGAAGCCGATGCCCACCGCTTCCAGCGGCTCGTGCGCCAAAGGCACTGCTTCAGCGACAAGGCGTTCCAAGACATTCAGCACGGCGGCGGCAGCGGAGGCAGCGGCGACCGACCCCCGCGCGGTTGCGGACACGACCCCGGTGGCTGACACCACCGCGACTTGGAGTTTTGTGCCGCCGATCTCAATGCCGAGAAACGCCATGTCACCCTCGACGCAAGCCTACGCTTCCTCGCGGAGCATCGCGGGCGGCTCGTCGAGGTCCTCGAGTTCCGGCGGGAGCTGGAGTTGTCGCATCGTCTCGTCGGTCTTCCGCATGCCCTCGGCCACCTCGTCCACCCGCTGGGCGATGTCGGTGACGTCGCGCTTCGCCACGGAGCTCTCCGCCAGCGCGGCGATTTTGGCCTCGAGCCGCTCGATCTCGGCGGCCACGAGGTCGAGTTTCCGCCGGGCCTCGTCGATGTTGTCGAGTCGCTCCTGGCTCGTCTTGAGATGATCCTCGAGGGCGGCCCGCATCTGGGCCGAGCCGGTATCGTCCTTGGGTAGCTTCGCCAGCCGCCGCTCCAGGTCGGCGATCCGCGCCCGGATCGCACCGTCGTCGGTGTGGTCGAGGAAGTCCGAGAGCGTCGAGGCGCCCCAGATCATTCGCAGGTAGCCCCAGAGCAGCCGATCGAGTGATTCCAGTGCCGTCTTATCAGGTCCGCTTCCATCCGGCCCCCGCATGCTGCCACCAAGCTCCACGAGCTTCAGGCAGTGATCGCGGAGCTGGTCGAAACGCTTGAGCAGCGCCGGTGGAAGATTCTTGCGGATGCGCTCGTAGGCCTCGCGGGCTCCCAGGGCCTCCGCCGCCCGCCGGGACTTCGCATCCTGAGCTTCGACGGCGCTACGAAATCGCTCGTTGGCCAGCATGCTCGCGAGGTAGTAGACCTCCCCGGCGAGCACCAGCGGCAGGACGATGCCGGGAAAGCCGCTGATGAAGGCCGCCGCCACGCCGCCTCCGAACAGGAGCAAGTTCCACCTCGTGGTGAACGCGGTCTTCAGGTAGGCACCGACGCGGCTAAACACTATCGGCTCGCTCCAGTGGGCCGCTTGGCGGCCGCCTCGACCTGCTCGATCCGGGCGTGCAGGGCGTTGACCTGCTCGTGAAACCACGGCTCCGACTGTACCTCGCGGGCGGGCGCCGAGGCCGCCGGCAGCCGGATCTCGTCGATAATCCTGCCTGGCGTCGTCGCCATCACGAACACGCGATCCCCAAGATACACCGCCTCCTCGACCGAGTGGGTCACGAAGAGCACCGTCGCCTCCACCTCCCGCCAGAGCTTCACGAGCAGATCCTGCATGTCGAGGCGGGTCGCCGGGTCGAGGGCTCCGAACGGTTCGTCCATGAGGATGACCCGCGGCCGGAGGATCAGCGTGCGGGCAATCGCCACCCGCTGCCGCATGCCGCCGGAGAGTTCGTGTGGATATTTTCCCGCGTCGCGCCGCGGGTTGAGCCCGACCTTGGCGATCCACTCGAGCCCGGCCGCTTCCCGCTCCCGGCGTGGGGTGCCGCGGCACTCGAGGCCAAACGCCACGTTGTCGAGCACCGTACGGTTGTCGAAGCTCGTGTAGTCCTGAAACACCATCCCACGATCGGCCGCGGGCCCGACGATCGACCGACCGAGCACCGTCACGCTGCCACTGGTTGGCGGATGCTGCGGCTCGAGTCCAGCCACAAGCCTGAGCACGGTGCTCTTCCCACAGCCGCTCGGTCCCAGGAACGACGAAATCTCGCCGTGGCCCACGATGTCGGGAATCGTGAAGCTCACGGAAGAGATCGCCACGTATTCCCGGGGCGTGCCCTCGCCGTAGATCTTGGTGACGTGGCGAAACTCCACCGCAGGCGGCCGATCGACGGCTGGCGGCACTGATGGGACCGGCAGCGCGGCGGGGGGCGTGGCGTCGCTCATACTGCCGCCTCCGCTGGGTCCGCCGCCCCGTGCAGAATCCTGCGGAGCAGTTTCGGGAGAACTCCTCGGCCGCCGTACCGGTGCGGAAAGAGGTCGCACTGCAGCCACCAGAGCAGACGGTCGATGGCATAGGCCACCAGCGGAATCACCACGAGCACGATCAGGATCGGCTCCCGCTCGCCCCGCCGCTGCGACACGTTGATCAGATCGCCGAGGCCGCCAGTGTCGCCTCCGAGCTTCACCACCTCGGCGAGCATGACGTAGCCGAAGGCGATGCCAAACAGCAGTCGCAACGAGTTGAAGATTGCGGGGGCCGCCAGCGGCACGAGCACCTTGAGGATGATCTGGAGCCACGAGGCCCCGAGCGTGAGCGCCGTGTCAACGTAGCGCTGCGGAACCTCCAGCACCGCCGCCGTGGTGTCGCTGACGACAAAGGCGACGCTGGCGATGAACAAAAACATCATCTTCTGAAACTCGCCAATCCCGAAGAAGAAGAACGTCAGCGGAATGAGCGCCGCCACCGGGATGTTGCGGCCGAAGATCGTGAGCGGGGCGATGAAGGATCGCACCGCCGGGAAGCAGGCGGCCAGCACGCCGAGCGGCACACCCACCAACCCGCTGAGGCCGAATCCCAGGCACACCCGCCGCAGCGTGACGAGCGTGTTGGCGACGAGCCTCCGCTCGCCAAACACGGCGGGTACTTTCGCCACCGTCTCACCCGGGCTCGGCAGCGTGGCAGGGCTGATGAACCGGCTCTCTGCTTCGCCCGCCGTCGCCAGAAACCAGACGGCCAACACGCCGGCAATGCAGGTCACACCCCAGAAGAGCCCCGTGGCCACGGGCACTTCGCCCCGCAGCGGCTTGGCAGGCTCCGCAGTCGGCGGAGCCGGCAACGCCGACGGTGCCGGTGTGCTGGTCATTCCTTTTCCGCGGCGTAGACCTTGATCTCCACGCGACGATTGAGCGCGTGGTTGTCGGGATGGTCATCGTCGGCCGGCCGATCCCAGCCGAGCCCGTCCACGGCAAACCGGTTGTCGTCAAACTTGAACTTCTCGACGAGGGCATCTTTCACCGCCCGCGCCCGCTCGAGCGAGAGTTCCTTCACCATCGCCGCCGGCACGGCCCCCCGCATCGACGAGTCGGTATGGCCCTCGACCACGATCCTGGCGTTGCCAAACTGCTTGGCGAGCGCGCCGGCCTCGTCGAGCACGAGGTCAACCCGCGCGTCATACGGTTCCTCCACGTCCTTGCCGTCGATGCGCCGGATCACTTTCTTCCGCAGTTCCGCCGTGTTGGGGAAGAAGTGGATCACGATCGTGTTGGTGAGAATTTCTTCGTTCTCGGCGCGAATCTGCTGCACCGTCCTCGGCGGCAGCGATGTCGCATACTCATCCTTCGACTCGGCATACTTCGGCTCCTTGCCGAGCTTCTGGATCACCGAGAAGTCCATCACCTGGTCGAACGGCACGGGATTGTTGGAGATCGCCCCGATCCTTCGGTAGAGCATGTAGGCCTGCTTCCAGATCCGCTCGAAGTTTGCCGGGTTGTTGCGGTTGATGAAGAACTGATAGTTCTCCGCCCAGTTGGTGCTGTGGGCGTCGCCGAGCATGGAGAGCGCGTCGGCGGCGGGGATCGTGTAGCCGTCGGCCATCAACTGGGCCACCTCCTTGCGGGCGTTCTCCGACTTGAGATCTCCCATCGCATCAAAGATGCCCCGCACGATCGCCTCGATCTTGTCGGGATGGTCCTTGGCAAAGTCGGCCCGGGCAAACCAGACGTCGGCGATCAGGCGGTTGGCCGTCTGCGTGGTGACCAGCATCCGGTTGCCCTTCGCGTCGGCGAGGTTGTAGATGTCGGGGGCCCACGACACGCAACCCGCGATGCTCTTGTCGCGATTGAACGCGGCGGCGGCCTCGAAGGCGGTGCTCACGTAAACCATCTCCACGTCGGCGGGCTGGAGGCCCCCGGCGACGAGCATGTTGAGGGCGAAGAACTGGCTGGGCGAGTTCTGGGCCAGCACGAGTTTCTTACCGGCGAGATCCCTCACCGTCTTGATCGAGTCACGAACAACGATGCCGTCGCCGCCGTTCGAGAAGTCCACCTGCTGGTAGACGCGGGGCATGATCCGGGAGTCCTTGGCGAAGCTGTCCACGAACAGCGGGAGCATGTCGAGCGTGGCCCAGCCGATGTGCACCTCGCCGGCGGCGTAGGCATCGCGCATCTGCACGGGATCGTCGATCAGCACGAGTTCGAGCTTGAAGGGCTTGCCTCCCGGCGCCTGCCAGACCTTGCCCGGCTTGAAGCCGTTGTTGGCCCGGATGATCGGCGCCCAGCCCGCCCACACGTTGAGCGCAAACCGCACCGTGTCGTCCTCGAGCGGCTTGTAGGCGCTCACGCCCTTCACGGGCGGCAGCTTCTCGGCCGGCTTGAATGTGTATTCCTTGACGGTCGTGGGCACCGAGACATCCGGCGCCTCGGTCATGCCTTCGGCACCGGCAGCCCCATCGGCTCCGGCCCCTGTGCCAGAACCTGCCGGACCGCCGGCACCGCCCCCGGCGGCCATGGGCCGCTGACCTGCGGCGCCCGGCCGACCAAGGCCAAACTGCTCAAGCATCCCGCCCCGCCAGGCCGCGAGGCCGACGAGACCGAAGATCACGGCCCACACCGCGAGCCAGAAGGGTGCCTTGGGCTGAGTGGACATCGTGCGCCTCTTGGAAAACAGGTTTGGGGGAAACAGGTTTGGGAATGACCCGCCTGCGGGTGATTGTCAGCCGCGGAACTTTGTCTTCGTGCGGGCGTGGCCGGCCATGTGCAGTGCCTGCATGAGATCGTAGGCCGTCACTTCGCAAAGCAGCCGCGTGACCTTCTCATGGGCCTCGGGCGACAGGAGCGGCTCGACCTCCTTCATCAGCGACACCACCCGCTTTTCCTGTTCGTCGAGCTCGCTAGTCTCGATCCGCGCGTCGGCGACCGCATCCAGGAAGGAGTCGAGTTTGCGGGCATACTCCGCGATCAAGGGCGTGTCGGTCGAATCGTCGAACCAGGGGGTCTTGGCTGCCATGAAATCCACTCCTCGGGTGTACGTGATCTTCGATCCAGAGTTTTCGAAAAAGCGTGCGTCAGGAACCGATCACCTCGCGGATGGCCGCGAGCCGCTCCTGCAGGCGAGACCGGCCGCCCGGCTGCCCAACCTTCACCTTCCAGCGTTCAGGGAGGAACCGCTTCTCGGTGCATTCAAGCACCGCGGCGATTTCCTGCATCTCCTTTTCGAGCCCCTGCGCCGACGGCATGAAGTCGTCGAGCGCCGCCTTTAGGTCATCTGCAGAGATCGTGTCGGGAGTAGGGGCTCCGGCGTCGGCGGCCTGCTCCAGGCCCTTCCTGCGGGCGGCCAGCACAACGCTTTCGATGTCGGCGCCGGAGAGGCCGAGTTCGAGGTCGATCGGCCCGGGCAGGCCGGGGGCGAGCTTCACGTGCGACTTTCGCGCCATCGCTGCAAACATCGCGTCCATCTCGGCCTGGTCGTGCGGATAGAAGAGCGGAATGTGCACCTCCGCCCTGCCCTGCCGCTTGAGGTCGATGGGCAGCAGGTCGGGGCGGCTCGTAAGCAGCATCCAAACGATCTTGCCGCGGTACCGCGTGTCGCCCATCTGGCGGGCGATCATCGAGAATACGCGGGCGCTCGTGCCGGAGTCGCCGTCACTCTGGCGGTTGCCGAGCGCCGCGTCGGCTTCGTCGATCACAACGACAACCGGCCCGAGGCTGCGGAGCACCCCGAGGGCGTGCTCGAGGTTGCCCTCCGTCTCCCCCACGTACTTGCTGCGGAAGTTCTTGAGGACCACGCACGGAATCCCCACGCTGCCCGCGTAGCACTCAGCGATGAAGCTCTTTCCCGTGCCCACCGGTCCGCAGATCAGGTAGCCCATCGGCGCGCTCTCGAACTGGCCCCGCTTGATCGCCCGGGCGTCGGCCTCGAGCCGCTGCTTGGCATCCACGTGGCCCGCCACGGCATCGAGCGTGAGCCGGGGCTGGATGAACTCGATCAGCCCGTGGCACGACCGCTCGATGAGGTCTTTCTTCCGGGCCGTGAACTCGGGCCCGTCGGGAGCATTGCCCTCGCGTGCGGAGAGCGAGATCACGGCGCGGAGGCTCTCGAGGGTGAGTCCACCCGAAACGGCGGCCA
The DNA here is from genome assembly GCA_945870505.1 of Candidatus Kuenenia stuttgartensis. GTDB lineage: Bacteria > Planctomycetota > Planctomycetia > Pirellulales > UBA1268 > QWPN01. The sequence goes on from CAMBSN010000012.1 coordinate 29,457, forward strand.
CCTGCCTCACGCCCTCCATCTGCTCCGGCTTCACGCCCGCGGCAGCCGCTGTCGCCAAGGCGAACCGCTCACGATCGCCCGCGTCAGGCATCGGCACCTCGATCGCCGTGATCGCAGGGTTCTGGACGAGCCGAGGATGCACTTCCGAGATTGTGTCGGCCAGCAGCACCACCGCCACGTTCACGCGTCGGAGCAGCGGGTTGGTCGCCCAGCCGAGCACCCGCACCAGCCGGCTGGCGGCGCTTCGTGATCCGGCCTCGCCATCGGGCACGAGATACTGGGCGTAGTCGAGTACGACCGCAATCCGCTTCCGCTGTTCGGGCGGGTCGATCAGATTGCGTTCCAGGATCGCGTCGATGGCCGCCACTGCCTGATCGGGGTCACGAGGCCAGGTGGCGGCGTTGCCAATCCGCTCGGTCAACCACTGGGCCATTGTCCGCAGCCGATTCGGGTCGGGGCCGGCGAGCGGCCTCAGTCCCTTGCCGACGTCGTAGGCCAGCACAATGTCCCAGCGGCCGAACATCTCCCGGGCCAGAAAGTCGGAAACCGTCCCCCAGGCGGCCGGATCAGGAGCCGAGCCGGCGGCATTCGGCGCCGCGACCGGCACGAGGTCGCGAACGTTGCCGTGCATCAGGAAGACGCAGCTCGTCCCGGAGAGATACGAGTCGCCGAGCCGCTCGGCCCAGGCTGGGCACCAGTCGGGCAGCGATCGCGAGCCGCCCAACGCGGCCGATGTGCCAAGCGAAGTCGATGCCTCGGCCGCTGCCGGCGGGCGAGAGGGTGAAACAGAGGGCGTGGCAGGGCTGGTCACGTTCGGCTCCCAGAGTTGCGCCGGCAGATCAGGTAGTCTTCTGCGTCGCCCGCTCGGAGCCGAGTTCCTTGTCGTCGGCCTTCACGCCGGCGGTCTCGGGCGTGACCATGCCCATCGAGATTTCAAACTCGCGGAGCGCGTTGTCCGCCATCGCCTTCTCGACCGCTTCCTCCTGCTTGATCTCTTGGAGGCCTTCGCCCGACAGATCGGCCGCCACGCGAACTTTGGCGCGGTTGAGCCCGATCTTGTCCTGAATCACGTCTTCGATTTGGCCGAAGTCGGTGGTGATGTCGAAGTTGAAGCTCGTGGCCAGCTTGGCTAGTTCAGCCTCCGCGCGGGAGAGCTTCAGTTCGGCGTCGTACTTCTGGATCTTCTGCTTGAGGTCGGCCAACTTCTTGGTGGCGTGCTGGATCTTGGTGACGTTGTTGGTGTAGGCGGTCTCGTGAAGCTTGAGTTGGGCTTCGTTCTCCGCAAGCTCCTTCTTCGCTTTCTGCAGCTCGAGCGCAAACCTCGAGGCCGTCTCCCGCTCGCCGACTTGGAGGTAGGCCTTGATCCGGGCCTCGAGCGCCGCCACGTGCTGCCGGTCGCCATTGACCTGCCGCGTGACCCGCTCCACGAGGGCCCGGTACTGCTCGAGCCCTTCGCGGCCTTCCTTCATCTGATCGACCGCCTTGTCGTACTCGTACTGGAGTTGGGCGACAGGGTCGGCGGTCCAGAAAAAGTTGGCGATTTTGTTCATCTGGGCCGCGAGGGACTTCCAGAGCTTGCCGAGGATCATGGGCGGTGACTCCGCACGTGGACGGACGAAGGATGACTGTGTGGGATTCCCGAAACGCGGAAAATCCCCGGTCTTTTGTGATACCGCTGGAGGGGGACGCCGTCAATCGGCCCGGCGAATCCAACGGCGTGGACGCCGGCCCAACGACCGCAGCGATCGCGGGGCCAGTGGGGGAGTCGCGAATGGCCGAAGTTCGGCAACTGGACTCACCTGCCCCCACGCGTGGAGCCAGTCTCTATCGTTTGGGTAGCCCCATGTTTTTTCTTCAACGAATGATCTGCGTCGCAGCATTGCTCGCATTCACGGCTGGCTGCCGTGAGGACAGTTTTGATCTGGAGTTCCACATGCCGGTCTTTGTGAAGCGGATCGAGTTGACTATCAACCAATCCACGGGGCAGGAACCGCGCCGAGTCCGAAGTGGCGTTTATGCGATAACGCTCGACGAGAATGGCAAAGCAACGCTTCGATCCTCTTGGCCAATAGCTCGATATCACAGGGAGTTCGTTGTGACACCGACCGAACGCCTGCAGATGCCCGCAGGCTATCGGGTGGTCGACAGCGGCTGGGATATGAGCACAGTGACAATACGTACGCCGTGGGGCGTCACTTCGCGTTCAAAGCTTGACGGCTCTGTTTTCTGGATGGAGATCGCCAGGCAATGATCAGACACCCGGCCCGCAAGTCGGTCCCCGCTAGGTCCCGATTTGAGGATTTTTGAGGATTCCTGACCGGCTGACGAAACCCTCGATCACGAAACCCTTATTTTCTAGGGTGGCTAACGGGACTCGAACCCGCGACCCTCGGTACCACAAACCGATGCTCTAACCAACTGAGCTATAGCCACCATGAGGCCGCGATTGTAGCAAACGGGCTCACGGTTTCAGGCCCCCTGCCACAACCCGGCCGAAAGTCCCGGCGTTCCCGCACCCGCGGTTCGGCAGCGTCACTCCCGGCGGCGGGAGTCGATCACGATCGTCACCGGGCCGTCGTTGACCAGCGCCACCTGCATGTCGGCGGCAAACACGCCTCGCTCCGGCCGCCTCCCAGCCTGCGATTCCACGGCCGCCAGAAACCGTTCGTAGAGCGGCACCGCCTCCTCCGGGCGGGCCGCCTCGATGAAACTCGGCCGGTTGCCCTTCGCCGTCGAGGCGATCAGGGTGAACTGGCTGATCACGAGCAGGCCGCCGTTCACCTCGGTCACGCTGCGGTTCATCTTCCCGGCCTCATCGGCGAAGATCCGCATCTGCGCCACCTTGCCCGCGAGCCAATCGGCATCGGACGGTGTGTCGCCCGCCTCCACGCCGACGAGCACGAGCAGCCCCGTCCCGATCCGGCCGACCACGTCGCCGCCGATCGTCACGCTCGCCTCGCTCACCCGCTGGATCACCGCTCGCATGGCGAAAGTGTAGCCGCGCGGCCCGGCACAACGGTGACTGCAAGGCCGCTCACGCCGAGGCTTCGCCCACGCGTGCGGCAATCCTGTCGATCAAGTCGGGGTGAAACCCGATCCCAGCCCGTACCATGCGTGCAGCAGCGTCCCGAAACGAGGGAAGCAAACCCGCTGCCTTGGCTTTCGCCAACACCCCGAGACTGCCGATGCTCGCCAACGCGATCAGCGGATTAGTGTTCGTGAAGACGGTCACAGGAGCGATGTCTCCCGAGCAAGGTCTTCGGGGGTGTCGGACAAGAGCGTGGCACCCGCCTCCATCGCACGCAGCAGGAACTGCACACGTGGAATCCCCAGCCAGCGCGCTGCCATTCCTGAAGACAGCCGCCCGTCACGAAACAGCTCAATGGCGGTTTGAACTTTCATCAAGTCGCCAAACTCGGACGGCTCCAGGTGGAGGCCCGCAAGAATCTCAGGCAGACACTCGACTTCGACGGTTGTTTTCATGCCCTGATTATAGTCCGTCACCCTGAGGCAAACTCACCTGTGCCCGGCGGTGGCGGTTTCCTACCATTCGCGGCGATCGGAGAGCCGGGGCGGCAACCCCATGGCTCAGGCCATCGGGCTTCCTGATCCGCGTCCGTCATGCGAGTGACTCATGAGCAAGCAGGCACCGACCGTCTCCACCTCGCCGCTCCCTGCCGGCCGCGGCTGCGTGAACGACGTCGCGATCCTCGCGCTTGATATCCCCCTCTTTCCCGTCGATCGACTGATGCAGCTCGACGCGGTCGCCGCCGCCCGAAACACGGCTGCCATCCGCATCGGCTGGGCGGCAATCTTCCTCAAGGCCTACGCCCTCGTGGCCCGCGAGACGCCGCCCCTCCGCAGCTGGCTCGCGGGCAGGTTCCGCCGGCGGCTGGCCATGAGTTCCGAGAGCGTGGCCTCTCTGGCGATCAACCGCGGCGACGACGGCGACGATCGGCTGTTCTTCGCGAGGCTCGCCCGGCCCGAAGCCACACCGCTGCCGCTGCTCCAGAAATCGATCGACCGGTTCGTCACGCAGCCCGTCGAGGAGGTATTCGCACGGCAGCTCGAGCTCGAGGGCGTGCCGGGCTGGCTCCGCCGCACGATTCTCCGCTGGAACATCCGCTCGACGTCGCCCAAGCGGGTCACGCGAATCGGGACATTCAGCCTCTCGACCCTCGCCGGCTTCTCCGCCACCAACCGGTTCCATCCCACCATCTGCACCACGAGCCTCTCCTACGGCCCCCTCGACGGCGACGGCCGCTGCCTCGTGACCGTGATCGCCGACCACCGGGTGCTCGATGGCGCGGCGGTGGCGAAGGCTCTGGCGCGGCTGGAGGAGGTGCTCACCACCGAAATCGTCGCCGAACTCAGGACGGCTCGCCCCGTCCCTGCCGAAGCCGCCGCCTGATCTCGGCGAGCCGCTCGGCGAGATCCCGCTCCAGCCCGCGGTCGCTCGGCTCGTAGTAGTCCTTCTCCACGCCGAGGTAATCCTGTGCTGCGATCCCATCGGGGGCGTCGTGGGAATACTCGTAGCCCTGCCCGTGTCCGAGCCGCTTCGCGCCGGCGTAGTGCTTGTCTTGGAGATGCCGCGGCACGGGGATCACCGCCTGCTCGCGAACGTCGCTGCGGGCCGCAGCAATCGCCGTCGTGCAGGCGTTGCTCTTGGGCGCAAGCGCCAGATAGATGACCGCCTGTGCGAGCGTGAGCTGGCACTCCGGCAGGCCGACGAACTCGGTCGCCTGCATCGCCGCCACGGCGATCATCAACGCCCGCGGATCGGCATTGCCCACGTCTTCGCTGGCGAGGATCACGAGCCGCCGCGAGAGAAATCGCACGTCTTCGCCCCCTTCGAGCATTCGCGCCAGCCAGTAGAGGCCGGCGTCCGCGTCGCTGCCGCGGATGCTCTTGATCAGGGCGCTGGCGCAGTCGTAGTGCGTGTCGCCCGAATCGTAAGCCACCACCTTCCGCTGCACGCTCTCACGCGCCAGATCAACCGTGAACGTGAGCGGCCGCTCGCCGCTCGAAAGCACGCCCACTTCGAGCGCGCCGAGCGCCCGCCGGGCGTCGCCATCGGAAGTCTCCACGAGAAACTCTCGCGCCTCGGGCAGAAGCGTGATCTGCTCCCGGCCCAGGCCGTGGTCGCGGTCGGCCACGGCTCGGTCGAGAATCTCCGCGATGTCGTGCTTTGAGAGGGCTTCCAGTTCGAAGATCCGGCTGCGGCTGACCAGGGCGCTGGTGAGCGCGAAGAAGGGATTTTGCGTGGTCGCCCCGATCAGCGCGATCACCCCGTTCTCGACGTCGGGGAGGAGCACGTCTTGCTGCGCCTTGTTGAAGCGGTGGATCTCGTCGATGAACAAACAGGTCTTCTGGCCGTCATCTTCGAGCCGTCGGCGCGCGGCCTCGAGCACCTCACGAACGTCCTTCACGCCCGACGCGGTCGCGGAGAGTTCCACGAACCGTCGCTTCGTCTCGTTGGCGATGATCTCGGCGAGCGTCGTCTTCCCCACGCCCGGCGGCCCGTAGAGGATCACCGACCCGAGCCGGTCGGCCTCGATCAGCCGCCGCAGGAGTTTTCCGGCGCCGACGACGTTGTCCTGCCCCACGTAGTCGGCCAAGCGTCGCGGCCGCATCCGGGCAGCGAGCGGTGCGGCTCGGGCGACGTTGGCGGCCCGCGATGCGGCGAAGAGGTCGGGCATGAATGGCCTCGCGGCGCGGGCCGTCAGCCGGCCCAGACAAACTCGACTGGCACGTCGATGTCGGGATGCAGGCTCTTGTGCACGGGGCAGGTGTGGGCGGCCTGCTCGAGCGTCGTCCGGTGCGGGTGATCCGGCGGCAGCGGGATTGTGATTCGGGTGCGAAGCGACGCAATCCGCCGCGGAGGCTCCTTCGTCATCTCCTTCACGGTCTCGACGGTGGCGCCGGCGAGGTCGATGCCGTGCCGTTCCGCCACGATCCCCATGATCGTCATCATGCACGCGCCCAGGGCCGTTGCCACCAGGTCGGTCGGCGAAAAGCTCTCCCCCTTGCCGTGGTTGTCGACCGGGGCGTCGGTGACCAGCGTGGTGCCTGACGGGCCGTGGGTGGCGCGGCAGCGGAGGCCGCCTTCGTAGACCGACGCAAGTGTGACCACGGCGATTGTGCTCCTGAACCGGGAAACGGGGGGCGATGCGAGTCTCATCCTAACGTCCGGCGAGGCTACGATGGTGGCGGCCATTTCCGGCCTTGCGAGGCACCCGCCGCTCCGATGGGATTCCGTTCGCTCCAGGCCTGCGTCGACGCCCTGCAGAATGACCGTCAGGCCACAGGCCCGCTGGCCCGGCGGCAGCTCGTCGTCGTCGATCACCCCGTCGATCCCCAGCTTGAGATCGCCGAGATCCAGCGGCGGCTGTTCCGCGCCGGCGGACCGGCGATGCTGTTTTCGAAGCCCCGCGGCAGCGACTTCCCAGTGCTCGTGAATCTCTACGGCACGCGGCAGCGGGTCGAGCGGATCTTCGCCGACACCCTCGATCGAGTGCGGCGGCTCGTGGAACTCAAGCTCGATCCCACGGCCGCGCTGCGGAAGCCGGGCCGCTACTGGCGGTCGCCCATCGATGCATTGGCGATGCTCCCGAAGCGGGTCCGTAGTGGTCCGGTGCTCACTCGCTCGATCCCGCTCTCCCGGCTGCCGCAGGTGGTGTCGTGGCCAGGCGACGGCGGCCCGTTCATCACACTGCCGGCCGTCTACAGCGAGCATCCGGACACACCCGGCACGAAGCACTCGAACCTCGGCATGTACCGGGTGCAGCTCGCCGGCAATGCCTACGAACACGACCGTGAGGCAGGCCTCCACTACCAGCTCCACCGCGGCATCGGCGTGCACCACGCCGCCGCTCTCGCAAGGGGCGCACCGCTGAAGGTGGCGATCTTCGTGGGCGGCTCACCGGCCATGGCCGTGTCGGCGGTAATGCCGCTTCCCGAGGGACTCTCGGAGCTCACGTTCGCCGGCGCGCTGGCCGGCCATCGCATCCCGATGATTCCCCGTCGCGGCGGACCAGCCATCTACGCCGACGCCGACTTTGTGATCGAGGGCACGGTGAACCCCGGGGCCACCAAGCCCGAGGGGCCGTTCGGCGACCACCTCGGCTACTACGCCCGGCGGCACGAGTTTCCGCTGCTCCGCGTGGATCACGTCTGGCACCGCGAGGGGGCGATCTGGCCGGTCACCGTGGTCGGCCGGCCGCCGCAGGAAGACACACTCTTTGGCTGGCTGGTCCACGAACTCACCGGCCCCGTGATCCCTACGGTTCTTCCCGGCGTGTCGAGCATTCATGCCGTCGACGCCTCGGGCGTGCATCCGCTCCTACTGGCTGTTGGCAGCGAACGCTATCTCCCCTGGAAGCGGTCCGACCGGCCGGCCGAACTGCTCACGCAGGCCTCGGCGATCCTCGGCCAGGGGCAGTTATCGCTGGCAAAGTATCTCTTCATCGTCGACGGGAACGAAGCGCCCGGGCTCGATGCCCACGACGTTGAGCCCTTCCTGGCCCACCTGCTCGCCCGAGTCGACTGGACCCGCGACTGCCACTTCCACACCGAGACCACGATCGACACGCTCGACTACTCGGGCAGTGGCTTCAACGCTGGTTCCAAACTCGTGGTGGCGGCGCGGGGGCCGGCGCGTCGCGAACTCACGACCGATCTACCGCCGGGGGTGTCGTTGCCCGATGGCTTCGCCAACCCGCGGGTCTGCCTGCCGGGCGTCGTGGCGGTCGAGGGCCCACGGATCGAGCCCCGGCCACAGCTCGACGCGCCAAGCGACGCGGCGATCTGGGAATCGGCCCGCACCAGCCCGTGGTCGGCCGACGTGGAGCGGCTCTGCCACGCCATCGGCCCCGAGCATCCGCTCCGCCGCTTCCCGCTCATCGTCGTCGTCGATGATGCCGGCTTCGCCGCCGCCTCGCTCGCCAACTGGCTGTGGCTCACGTTCACACGGTCGAATCCCGCGGCCAACGTGCACGGCGTCGAGGCCTTCACTCAGCAGAAGCACTGGGGCTGCCGGGGTCCGCTCGTGATCGACGCCCGGCTCAAGCCACACCACGCGCCGCCCGTCGAAGAAGATCCGGCGATCACGGCCGCCGTCGACGCGCTGTGCGTTCGCGGCGGCCCGCTGGAGGGCCTCGGGCTGTAAGGCCGCGGGCGTCCTCGCTAGGCGCGACGGCTGGTGGCGGTTCACCCCACGCCTCACGGCGTTGGGCTTATACGGCCGAGAAAGCCGACCGGCCGTAAGGCCGCGGGCGTCCCCACACGCAGGGGCCAGCTTCAAGCCGACCGGCCGTAAGGCCGCGGGCAAACCACGCTGGCCGCCGCGTCAGGCGGAGATCGACGCGATCCGAATCTTGGTCGAGATCGACCGATGGCCGGTGCGGCGGCGATAGTTCTTGCGGCGGGCGAACTTCTGCACGTAGATCTTCTCGCCCTGCACGAGGCCGACGACCTCGGCCTTCACCGACGCGCCCTTCACCTTTGGCTTGCCGATCGTGAGCTTGCCAGCCTTGCTCACGGCGAGCACGTCTTCAAACACCACCTCGCTGCCGGCGGGCAGATGGCGGAAGTCGATCTCGAGTTCCTGCCCCGCCATCACGCGGTACTGGCGACCACCGTCGACGACGATGGCGTATTCGTGGGCGGCGCCCTCCATAGAGGAAGCAGAATCAGCGGCGGGGGAGGCCTTGGCCATGGGTGCAGGTCCGTAAAAAGCGTCAAAAAACTGTCAAACCGAGCCCTGTACGATATCGTCGCCGGCAGGACGGGTCGAGAGGTCAGGTTTCCAGCCGGAAAATCCCGGTGCCCGGGGCTCTGCCGGGCCATTGTTCCTCGTTCGCCAGCTGGCCTGCCGTGACGCCATCCCCCCCACCTCCGTCGCCGTCCCGCGAATCGCTGCTGGCCCGCCTGCGGTCGGCTGACGTGTTTGACCTGATCGTTGTGGGCGGCGGGGCGACCGGCCTCGGCACCGCCCTCGACGCTGCCGCCCGCGGCTTTTCGACGCTGCTCGTTGAGGCCGAAGACTTCGCCAAGGGGACGTCGAGCCGGGCGACGAAGCTCGTCCACGGCGGCGTGCGGTATCTCGCGCAGGGCAACGTGTCGCTCGTCCGGGAGGCGCTTCATGAACGAAAGCTGCTCCTCGACAACGCCCCGCACCTCGCCCAGCCCCTTCCCTTCCTCGTGCCGGCCTACGGCGTCGCGGGCCGGTTCTGGGATCTGCCGTTCTATGGGATCGGCTTGGCGATCTACGAAGCGCTCTCGGGATCCGAGCGGCTCGGCCGCGTGGGCCTGCTCGGTCGCAAGCGGGCCTTGGCCGCCGCGCCGGGCCTGGAGTCGAAGCGACTCGCCGGCGCAATCCGCTACTGGGACGGCCAGTTCGATGACGCCCGGTTTGCCGTCGCCCTCGCCCGCACGGCGATCGATGAAGGCGCGATCGTGCTCAACTACTGCCGCGCGAGGCGGCTGATCATGGAGGGCGGGGGCGTTGCGGGCGTCGGCATCGAAGACCGTGAGACGGGCGAGTGCTTCGAAGTCCGCGGCCGCTGCGTGATCAATGCCACCGGCGTCTGGGTCGATGCTCTGCGGAAGCTCGACGAGCCTGCGGCGGCCGACCTCGTAGCGCCCAGTCAGGGCGTGCACCTGGTCGTCGACCGCGACCGGTTTCCGTCATCGAGCGCCATGCTCGTGCCGAAAACGGCCGATGGCCGCGTGCTCTTCGCAGTGCCGTGGCTCGGGAAGGTGATCCTCGGCACGACCGACACGCCCCGACATGACACACCCCTCGAGCCGCGTCCCTTCGCCGAAGAGATCGACTTCATCCTCACGGAGGCTGGCCGCCGGCTCGCCGCGCCTCTCACTCGATCCGACGTCCGTTCGGCTTGGGCCGGCCTGCGGCCGCTCGTGAAGCCCGCTGCAGGTGGGCGCGACACGAAGCGGATCTCACGGGAGCACACGGTCGAGGTCTCGCCGCACGGGCTGGTGAGCGTCACGGGCGGCAAGTGGACGACCTACCGGGCGATGGCGGAGAGCGTGCTCGACGCCTGCATGAGCCACGGCTTGCTGCCCAACCGCCCCGCAGGCGTGACGCGGCACCTGCGACTCATCGGGGCGCCGCCGCGCGGCACCGCTACGGTCTCCATCACCGAACCGCCGGGCCCGCACCTCTACGGCACCGAAGCGGCCCTTCTCGCCACACTGCCCGGCGCCGAGCGGATGCTGTTGCCTGGGTTCAGCGAGGCAATGGTCCGCTTTGCGGCCCGACACGAACTCGCCCGCTCCGTGGAAGACGTGCTCGCCCGCCGCTCGCGATGGCTCTTCCTCGACGCCCGGCGCGCCGCCGATGCGGCCGAGCCGGTCGGGGCCATCCTCCGCGACGAACTGGGCGAGCGGTTCGATGCCGCCGCGTCGGCAGGCGAGTTCACGCGGCTCGCGGAGGCGTACCGCATACTACCGCTCCCGTAGCACAGGTTTTCAACCTGTGCCGATCTTCTGCGCAGGTTGAAAACCTACGCTACTCACCACCCCCGGTAGCACAGGTTTTCAACCTGTGCCGATCTTCACCGCAGGTTGCCAACCTGCGGCTACGATTGGCCGATCACTTGCGCCCCGTAGCACAGGTTTTCAACCTGTGCCGTCCTGTGCCGTCCGCAGCTCGTTTGCACGGGCAGCGCGGGCTTCGGTATCTTCCGACTCCCATCTCGCAGGAGCACGCCCACCCATGATCCACATCCATCCCTTCGCCGCTCTCCGCCCAACCGCCGCCCATGCCGCCGAGGTCGCCAGCGATCCCTACGACGTGATCTCGACCGAGGAGGCGCGCGAGCGGGCCGCCGGCAAGCCGCGATCGTTTCTGCACGTGGTTCGCTCCGAAATCGATCTGCCGCCGGAGACCGACTGCCACGCGGCCGCGGTCTACGAACAGGCCGACCGAAACCTGCAGGCGATGATCGCCGCAGGCTCGCTGCTCCGTGATCCCGAGCCCGGCCTCTATCTCTACCGGCAGATTAGGAACGGTCAGGCCCAGCTGGGGATCGTGTGCTGCGTCGAGGCGGAACAGTACCGCTCGGAAGACATTCGTAAGCACGAGAAGACACGGCCCGACAAGGAGGACGACCGCACCCGGCATCTGCTCGTCACCGCGTGCCATGCCGAGCCGGTGTTTCTCTGCTTTCGCGACCGGCAGCTCGCCGGCAGCACGCTCGCCGCGCGGATGCAGGCCGATCTGGCGTCTGCCCCGCTCTTCGACTTCGTCGCGGCCGATGGAGTTCAGCACACCGGCTGGAAGGTGCCCGCACCGGCCCCGTATCTCGAGGCGTTTCGCGGGCTCGACCTGCTCTACATTGCCGACGGCCACCACCGCTCCGCCGGTGCTGAGCGGGCGGCGACGGCGTCGGCGAAGGCGAACCCGCGGCACACCGGCGGCGAGGAATACGGCCGCTTCCTCGCCGTCGTCTTTCCGCACGACCAACTCCGTATCCTTCCCTACAACCGCGTCGTCAAAGATCTCGCCGGCCTCACGCCCGAGCAGTTTCTCGAACGGCTCCGGGCCGTTGGCGACATGCGGCCGTCACAGTCGGGCGAACCGGACCACCGGGGCACGGTGCGGGTGTTCGTGAATGGCAGCTGGTGGTCGCTCGAGTTCCCCGAGGCGTCGATCGACCGGGCCGACCCGATCGCCAGCCTCGACGTCTCGCTCCTCCAAGACCGCGTCCTGGCCCCGATCCTCGGGATCGGCGATCCCCGAACCGATTCCCGGATCGAGTTCGTGGGCGGCATCCGCGGCTGCGACGAACTAGAACAGCGGGCCGGCCGGGGCGGCGCCGCTTTTTCCATGCATGCCACGAGCCCCGACGAACTGCTCGCCGTGGCCGACGCGGGCGAGATCATGCCGCCGAAGAGCACCTGGTTTGAGCCCAAGCTCCGCAGCGGCCTGTTCGTCCACGAGTTCGAACGAATCGCCGGCGCCCGGGTCTGATCCCGGTTCGTGCAAGCCGAAGGCCGTAAGGCCTCGGGCAAAAACGGTGACAGCCACCTTTTGTCTGTAGACCCCGGCCTTTGGCCGGGGCCGTGTCGCCTGCGGCGACCGGCAAAAGGTGGCTGTCACCGTTTTCACGCGCGGGCACTTCCGCTTATGGAAACCGCACGCTTCGACCGCTCGAGTCCCAGGCGTCAAACACCAGGTGCTCGGGAGACACGCCGTCCTTGCCGACAACGTGCAGCTGGATGTGCGTCCGGTCTTCGAACTGGGTGATCTCCCGCCGCTTGCGGTTGTTGATCCAGGTGGCGACCTCGTCGTGCACCGTGATGTTCAGCCGGGTCACGTCGTCGCGAGACTCCGAGAGGTGGAGCGTCCGCATCACCTCGATCGCCATGCTCTCGGCCGTCTTCACGGTGCCCGTGCCGGTGCACGTGGGGCAATCGCGGAAGATGCTCTTGCGGAGCGACGGACGGATTCGCTGCCGCGTCATCTCGATCAGCCCGAAGGGGCTCGTCCGCAGGATCTTCGTGCGGGCCCGGTCGCGTTTCATCGCCTCGTGGATCGCTTTCTCGACACCGCGGCGGTACTTCTCCTTCCGCATGTCGATGAAGTCGTTGACGATCACGCCGCCGAGGTCGCGAAGCCGAAGTTGCCGGGCAATCTCCTTGGCCGCGATCAGGTTCATCTGGTAGGCATTTTCCTCAGCGCTCTTCTCGGTGCGGAATGATCCCGAGTTGACGTCGATCGCCACCAGGGCTTCCGTCTGGTCGATGACGATCGATCCGCCGCCCTTGAGCGGCACTTTCCGCTGATGGATCCGCCCGATCTCCTCCTCCAGGCCGTAGCGATGGAAGAGCGGCTCCTTGCCCTCGTAGAGTTGCAGCCGCGGGGCGTACTTCGGCATCACGAGTTCCAGAAACTCCTTGGCCCGCTCGTAGGCGGCCGGCTCGTCGATCAGGATCCGCGCCACGTCCTCCGTGAACATGTCACGGATCGTGCGGATGATCATGTCGCTTTCCTGGTAGATATCGATCGGGGCGGAGTATTTCCGCATCCGCTTCACGATGCTCTTCCAGAGCCGCAGGAGGTAGGCCATGTCGCGGGCCATCTCCGACTTCGTCCGCTCGGTGCCAGCCGTGCGGACCACGAAGCCCACGCCCTTCGGCGGCTTGAGGTCGAGCATGATGTCGCGGAGCACCCGGCGATCCCGCTCGTCGTCGATCTTCTTGGAAATGCCCACGCGTCCCAGCGGCGGCATCAGCACGAGGTACCGCCCGGGGATCGAGATGTAGGTCGAGAGGGTCGGCCCCTTCGTGCCGAAGCCCTCCTTGATCACCTGCACGAGCACCTCGTCGCCCCGGCGGAGGACATCCTGGACCGGCGGCTTCACTCGCGGCCGGTCGCCGAGCCGCGGCTTCCGTCGGGCCCGCGCCGCCTCATCCCCGCTGGCCTCGGCCGTCTTGCCGGAGGGATCGACGAGGTCGAATGCCTTGTCGGGATCGAGGCCGCCCTGCCGGTAGTACTGCGGCTCCACGTCGCTGATGTGAAGGAAGCCGTTGCGGCCCACGCCGAAGTCGACGAACGCCGCCTGGATCGAAGGCTCAATGTTGACGATCCGCCCCTTGTAGATATTACCGACGAGGTTGTCCTGGCTGGTCCGCTCCACGTAGAGCTCCTCCAGCACCCCGTCTTCCATGATCGCGATCCGGCACTCCTCCGGCTGCGACACGTTGATCAGCATTTCCTGTTTCATCGGTTTTCCCTTCTCTGTTCGCCGCCCCGGAAGGGCGGCGGGGCACTAGGCCCCGGTTTGGGCAAGCAGGCGACGCAACTGGTCGCGCAGGTAGGCCTTCACCTCCTGCGCCCCGTACATCGACAGCGCCTTGTCGGCGACGAGGCGGCAATCGGCGGCCGAAACGCTTCGGCACACCTGCTTCACTTCCGGAACGGCGCTCGCCGGCACGCTCAGCTGCCGCAGGCCCAGTCCCAGAAGCAGCTGCGTGAACATCACGCTGCCGCTCATCTGACCACACACATTGGCCGGCACGCCGGCCTCCCGCGCCACGTCCAGCGAGCGGCGCAACAGCCGCAGCACCGCTGGATCGCAGGCGTTGTACAAGTCTGCAACCTCCTTGTTGCCCCGGTCGACCGCCAGCGTGTACTGGATCAGGTCGTTGGTGCCGACCGAGACGAAATCGACCTCCTTGATGAAGGCATCGAGCATCATCACGGCGGCCGGCGTCTCGACCATCATCCCCACCGGCATCTTCGGGTTGAATGCGATGCCGTGTTCGGCGAGATCCTCCATCACGTCGGCGAGCACCATCCGGGCCTGCCGCAGCTCGACGATCGTGGAGATCAGTGGAAACATCACGCGGACGTCGCCTAGGGCGCTGGCCCGGAGAATCGCCCGCAACTGCGTGCGGAAGACCGGCAGTTGCCGCAGGGAGAGGCGGATGCTCCGTAGGCCAAGGCAGGGATTCCGCTCCTCCTCGGGCGTCGTCTCGGTGAGCATCTTGTCGGCGCCGAGGTCGAGCGTGCGAATCACCACCGGCTTGCCGCCCATCGCGTTGACGACCGAACTGTAGGCCTTGTAGTGATCCTCCTCGGTCGGCTCCCGCCTGCTCGTCAGGTAGAGAAACTCGGTGCGGTAGAGGCCGATGCCGTCGCAGCCGCGGCTGATGCACTGCTCCACTTCGCTGGGAAACTCGATGTTTCCCATGATCTGGATGCGGACGCCGTCGGTGGTCTCGGCAGGCAGGTCGCGGAGCCGGTCGAGCCGCGCTGCCACGTGCTTCGCGGCCTCCTCCTCGAGGCGATACTGGGCGATCGTCTCCTCGTCGGGCTGGAGGATGATCACGCCCTGGTTGCCGTCGAGGATCACCGGCTCGCCGCCAGACACGTCGGCCAGGAACGGGCCCACACCGACGACCGCCGGAATCTCGAGCCCCTCGGCCACGATCGCGGTGTGGCTGCCCGGCCCGCCGAGTTCGGTGGCGAAGCCCTTCACCAGCCGGCGATCGAGATTCGCGGTCTCGCTCGGCGTGAGGTTGTGGGCCAGCACCACCACGGGCTGCGAGATCGCCGCGAGCGTTTCCCGCCGCTGGCCCAGCAGGTTTCGCAGGAGGCTTTTCTCCAGGTCGTAGATGTCGTGCGCCCGCTGGGCGATATGGTTGTCGAGATTTTGGAAGGCCTTGGCGTAGCGGCGGAGCGTACGGCTCACCGCATATTCCGGCCACCAGTTTCGGTCGCGAACGGCACTGGTCAGCTCCTCCTGGAGCTTCGGGTCGTGAAGCATCGCCAGATGCGCCTCGAAGATCGCGGCGTACTGGTCGCCCAGTTCAACGCGGATGGCGTCGCGATTTCGCTCCACTTCGCCGGTGGTCTCAGCCACAGCCGCGGCCAGGCGGGCAAGCTCCGTGTCAACGGCGCTCCGCTCCACGAAGCGGCGCGGGATGCGAAAGCCCTCGCTGTCAAGGACGAGCGCCTCGCCGATCGTGACGCCGGGTGAGACGGCGATGCCTTGGAGTTTGAGCATCGGGCGCAGTCCGCCCGCCGGCAGCGGAGGCCCTCACGGGAGATCGCGCAGCCCGCCAAGGCGGGGGCGATCGACATCCCGGGGTCTCGCGCCTGGCAGTTGGTCGCGGCTCCTTCGGTGGTTGTGGTCGTGTTGGTTGGACCGCGGCGAACGGGGGCCGTGATCGGCCCCGAACACGTTCTCCGGGTCAGGATTCCTGGTCGTTCTCGTGTTCGTTGAAGCGGCTCTCGAACAGGCTGCCGATGGCATCGAGCGCCTCGCGGGCATCCGGCCCGGTCGCCTCCACCACCAGCCTGGTGCCCGCCTCGGCGGCGAGCGTGAG
Organism: Candidatus Kuenenia stuttgartensis; assembly: GCA_945870505.1. Classification (GTDB taxonomy): domain Bacteria; phylum Planctomycetota; class Planctomycetia; order Pirellulales; family UBA1268; genus QWPN01. Next base: position 45,315 of record CAMBSN010000012.1, read on the forward strand.
AAGTTCGAGAATGCTTTTTCCGTCGGCCCGTTGCGAATCGTTGACGAAGGCGATCCGCGACTGCCACTTCCGCGCCTCGCGGGCGAGCAGGTCGGCAGGGCGGGCGTGCAGGCCTGCCGCATTCACCACGACGACCTCGCGCGAGACGGTCTCCTCTTGCTGGAGGCCGCCGGCGGCGGCGCGAACGGATTCGGGGCTTTCTGCGTTCATGTCAGGACACCACGCCGTGGCTGTCCGCCTCTTCGAGCAGATGCTGGATATCGACCGGCTCCTTCGCGGCCTTCAGCAGCCGGCAGAACGAGTCGTCGCGGAGTTGCCGCGAGATGTTCTCGAGGGCGCGGAGGTGGTCGCCGGGCCGATCGGGAGGCGAGACGAGCAGGAAGAACAGTTGCACGGGCTCGCCGTCGAGGCTCTGGAAGTCGATGCCCTGCTGGCTGACGGCCACCGTGCCCACGAGTTTGTTGACACTGGGGTGCTTCGTGTGGGGTACGGCCACGCCACGGCCGATACCGGTGCTGCCGAGGTCCTCCCGCTTCATGATCGCCTTCACGATCCCCTCGAGGTCGCCGGCGGCGATCTTCCCCGCATCGACGAGCGACTGCGACATCTCGCGAATCACGCCCTCCTTGGTGGCGGCGTGAACGTGCGAGCGGACCGCATCGGCGGCGACGAAATCGGAGAACTTCATGCGTGATGCCGTGTCGGAAGGTGGATGGCGGATGCTGGCCGCGTTTCAGGACCGGCGACTCGACTGCACATGTTTGTGGTCGCGAATCTTTTCCTTGTGCTTGCGGAGCTGCTGCTCCATTTTCTGCACCGCGCCGTCGACGCTCCGCCAGAGCTGGGGGGACGCCTCGTGGCTGACGAGTTCGTGGAAGTGCTCGGACGAGGCCACGATCTCCACCGCGGGCAGAGACGAGTTTTGCAGGTCAACCGTCACGCTCAGAGCCGTCAGCCGGTCGAAATACCGCGTCAACCGCGACACCTTCGACTCGATCTTCGACTGCGAGGCCGGGCTCAGCTGGCCGTGCCGTGCGGAAACTCTGGTCTGCACGCAAACGCTCCTCAAGGTTGGAAAAGCAGGAGCCGGGAGCATATCACCCGCAGTGGCGCCCCAGCAATTCACACTGCGGAAACGTCGTGCAGGGGCGCGAAACTCACTCGTTGCCACGGTCCCGCAGGGCTGCCGGTGCGGCCGCTGGCGGCTCCCCCCCACGCCTGATCCGCCCCTGCTCGAGCTGCGTCTTCCACCACGCGATGCCATCGTCGCGCAGGGTGTCGGGGCGATCCGCGCGATAGGTGGAGCGATGCCGCTCGTCGGGCTGCACGATCTCGACGAGCCTGCGGATCGCAGACCGCCGTACGGCCAGGCTGCCGTCGCCGAGCGCTCCGACGAGCAGCGCATCGCCGCCGGCGGCGAGTTCGTCGTCGCTGAAGCCGCGGGCGCACGCCATCAGCGTGTCGCCCTTGCCCGGGGGTCCCGCTACGCGAAAGGCCTCGGCGAGCGCTGCCGCGGAGTTTTCCCCGCGGGCGAGCGCCAGCGGCACCGCCATCTGCTCGAGCGTGGTCCACTGGGTCTCGTTCAAGGACAGTGGCCGCTCCGCAGCGAGCAGGGTCACGAGTTCGCGATAGTCGCCGAGTAGCGCGAGAGTCGCCGCCGCGATCATCCGGTTCTCGCTCCGCGGGTCAGTCGCCAGCCGGCGGAGCGGCCCATCGACGCCCGTCTCCGGACTGGCCGCCAGCGCGTCGGCCAGCGC
>CAMBSN010000013.1 GCA_945870505.1 Candidatus Kuenenia stuttgartensis
GCTGCAGTCGACCTTCGCGGCTACTGGGGCAATGCATACGACGAGGTGAATCTCAACTCCCTCGACATGCCCGCGCCTCCGCGTCGCGGCACCGTGAGCCAGTGGTATGTGTTCAACGGCGTGCTGCGGCGCGGGCCGGCGATCGTGTACTCCACGATCGCTGACTAATTCACGGCTGCCCGGCCATCCATGGCCCGTGCAGCCTGATGGGTGGCGGCCTCCTGCCGCAGATTCACGGCTGCACGGTGATGAACTCAGTGAGGGGCTGCCCGTGCCTCGGGAGCCGGGCTCGGCGGCAAGCGAAGCCACGATGGCGAAGCGCAGCCGGCGTGCAGAGAGCGCAGGGCAGGATGCCCGCAGCGAACGTCCGGCGACGGGGCACGGGCAGCCCCGAGCCACGCGAACGTCCGGCGACGGGGCACGGGCAACCCCGAGCCGCCTGGGATCCCTTCTGCAGTTTGACAACCTGCACCTACGCGGGCGGGCCCGAGCCCACTGCAAACCCGGAAGACACACAGGTTGACAACCTGTGCTACGGGGGGCCGCGAAGGGCTGCGGGCGGTCTGCTAACCTGAGGCCGTCCCCAAGGAAGGATCCGCCGTGACCAAGCAGGTCGAGACCGACGAGACACTACCGCTCGGCGACGCGCAGATCGCGGACGTCCTCACGCGATGGTGGGGCTTCGACCGGCTGCGGCCGCTGCAGGCGGAAGCGATCGCCGCGGCTCTCGCCGGCCGCGACTCGCTGGTGGTGATGCCCACCGGCGGCGGCAAGAGCCTCTGCTACCAATTACCGCCGCTCGTCGGTGAGACGACCGACGTGGTGATCTCGCCGCTCGTGGCCCTGATGAAGGACCAGGTCGATGCCCTGGAAGCGATCGGCTATCCCGCAGCGGCGATCCACGGTGGCATGTCCCAGGAAGAGCGGTCGCAGGTACGCGACCGGCTGGCGGCCGGCGAACTACGGCTCTTGTTCACCGCCCCGGAGCGGCTGGTCAACACCGGCCTCCTCGACGTGCTCGCCCGCGTCGGCGTGAAGCGGTTCGCTGTCGACGAGGCCCACTGCATCAGCCAATGGGGCCACGACTTCCGCCCCGAATACCGGCAGCTTGCCCTCCTCCGAGACCGCTTCCCCTCCGCGAGCATCCACGCCTTCACAGCCACCGCCACCCCGCAGGTTCGCTCCGACATCGCCCGGCAGCTCAGCCTCCGCGATCCAGTGCAGTTGGTCGGCACGTTCGACCGCCCCAACCTCGTCTACCGAGTCGTGCCGCGGACTGACCGGATCGTCCAGACGCTCGCGATCCTCGGCCGCCATCGGGGCGAGGCTTCCATCGTCTACTGCATCTCGCGAAAGGAGACCGAGCGGCTGGCCGCCCGGCTCGCCGCCGAGGGACTGCTCGCCTGCCCGTACCACGCCGGACTCGACGCCAAACAGCGGCACCGGACCCAGGAGGCCTTCACCCGCGAGACGATCGACATCGTCGTCGCGACGGTTGCCTTCGGCATGGGAATCGACCGCTCCGACGTTCGGCTGGTGCTCCACACCTCGCTCCCCAAGAGCCTCGAGGCCTATCAGCAGGAAACCGGCCGTGCCGGCCGCGACGGCCTCGCGGCGGAGTGCGTGCTGCTGTACTCGTCGGCCGACGTGTTCAGCTGGGAGTCGCTCGTCCGCAAGAGCGCGGCGGAGTCGGAACTGGAGCCCGAGGAGCAGGAGCGGCTGATCGCGTCGCAGATGGAGCATCTGCTCTCGATGCGGCGCTACGCCCAGGCCGCCCGCTGCCGCCACGCCGCCCTCTCCGAGTATTTCGGGCAGTCTTACCCGGCCGCGGCCTGCGGTGCCTGCGACGTCTGCCTCGGCGAGACCGACAGCCTGCCCGACGCGACCGTGACGGCGCAGAAGATCCTCTCCTGCGTCGCCCGCGTCCAGGAACGGTTTGGCGTGCGGCACGTCTGCGAGGTGCTCCGCGGCGCCAAGACCGACGCCGTGCTCCGCCACCGCCATGACGGGCTCTCCACGTTCGGCCTGCTCGCCGCGGTCGACCAGCGGACCGCCGAGAACCTTGTCCACCAGTTGCTCGACCAGGAACTCCTCGCTCGGACCGCTGGCGACCGGCCCGTCGTCACCCTCAACGAGCGCTCGTGGGAGGTCCTCCGCGGAACCCGTGAGGTGGTGCTGCTCGAGCCGCGGGCTGGCAAAGCGAAGGCCTCGAAGGCCGACACCGACGACTGGCAGGGCGTCGACCGCGACCTGTTCGAACGACTTCGCCGCTGGCGGCGGCGGATCGCCGAGGCCCGCGGCAAGCCCGCCTGGACGATCCTCGACGACAAGGCGCTCCGGGCGATCGCCCGCGAGCGGCCCGACTCGCTCGCCGCCCTGCTCCGCTGCAAGGGCATCGGTGAAAAGCGGCTCGCCGACTTCGGCGACGAACTTCTCAAGCTCGTTTCCGGAAAGGAAGACCCGTGAGACCCACCGCCGCCGAGGCCGGCAGCGAGTGAAGACACACAGGTTGAAAACCTGTGCTACGAAAAGAGGCAGCGAGGGGCTGCCCGTGCCCCGGGAGCGGGCGTTGCTCGCCAGCGGAGGCAGGATGCCGGAGCGCCGCGGGCATCGAGTGAGCGGAGGCCACGAAGGCCGCAGCGAACGTCCGGCGACGGGGCATGGGCAGCCCCGAGCGGCAGCCCCACGCGTGACTCCTGTGCAGGTTGCCAACCTGCACCTACGTGGGAGAAGACGCCGCCGTCATCCCTCGCCGAGATAGGCGTCGCGGACGCGCCGGTCGGCGGCCAGTTCGGCGCCGCTGCCAGTGAGTGTGATCCGGCCGGTTTCGAGCACGTATCCGCGGTGGGCAAGCTTGAGGGCGGCGCGGGCGTTCTGCTCGACAAGCAGCACACTGATACCTCGGGCGGAGAGCGAGGCGATCACTTCGAACACCTTCGCCACGATCAATGGCGCCAGCCCAAGCGATGGCTCGTCGAGGAGCAAGAGCCGCGGGTGGCCCACCAGTGCCCGGGCGATCGCCAGCATCTGCTGCTCGCCGCCCGAGAGGGTGCCGCCGAGCTGGTCCATCCGCTCGCCCAGCACGGGAAACAGCCCGCAGGCCTCGTCGATGTCACGGGAGAGCTTGGCCCGGTCGGTCTGCATGAACCCACCAAGCTCAAGGTTCTCGCGGACGGTGAGTCGCGGAAAGATGCGTCGCCCCTCGGGAGCGTGGCCGATCCCGAGCCGCATGACCTCATGAGGCTTTGCGGCCGCGAGCGGAGAACCGGCGAAGCGGATCGAACCGCTCCGGGGCGGCACCACTCCCGAGATCGCCATCAAGAGCGTCGTCTTGCCCGCGCCGTTGGCACCGATCAGCGCCACCAACTCGCCGTCTTCCACATCGAGCGACACGCGGTCGAGCGCCCGGATCGGCCCGTAGCCAGCTTCGAGATCGCGGACTTCAAGGAGCGGCATGCGCCTCACGCCTCCCCGCCAAGGTAAGCCTCGATCACCTTCTCGTCCCGCCGTACCTCGGCAGGCGTCCCCTCCGCAATCTTCACGCCGTGATCGAGCACCGCCACTTTGTCGCTCACCCGCATGACGACGTTCATGTGGTGCTCAATGAGCAGCACCGTCACGCCCCGGGCCCGGATCCGCTCTACGAGCGTCGCGAGATCGGACGTCTCCGCGGGATTCATGCCGGCCGCCGGCTCGTCGAGGAGCAGCAGTTCGGCCCCGGTAGCGAGCGCCCGGGCGATCTCCAGCCGTCGCTGGTCGCCGTAGGGCAGTTGGCCGGCGATTCGGTTGGCGTCGGACGCGAGGCCCACGAAATCAAGTTCCCGCAGAGCTGTCGCCCGGGCGTCCGCCTCGGCACGCCGGTTTCCGGGCGTGCGGACGAGCATCGCCAGCACACCGCCAGGAATGGTGCGGTCGAGCCCGATGAGCACGTTCTCGAGCACCGTCATGTTGGAGAACAGGCGGATGTTCTGAAACGTCCGCGACACCCCGGATCGGGCCACCACGTGCGGCGACCGGCGGCCACGCCTCCAGACCGCGAGCGTGCCAGCCAGGCCGAGGATTCCCCCGAACAGGAAACCGAGGACTCCCCGCCAGCGAATCCGCGACTTGCCGGCTGCCAGGCGGTCGAGCACCTCGGCCTTGATCAGAATCGGCGCGGCCGCAGCCGCAGCACCGGTCCGTTCCGTGTCGGTGGTGTCGGGCACCGTGCCCGGCCCCGCTCGCCGCGCGGTGACCGCCGCCTGGAGTTCATTGCGGACCGCGCGAGCCTCCTCGAGATCCCGCTTGATCGCCAGCACATCGCTGCCGTCGGCGCTCACGACCCGCCATTTGCCGGCCATCTGATCGATCGCGAGCTCAGCGCGGAAGTAGCCGCGCATCCGGTCCATCACGCCCGTCATGGTGAACGGTTCGCCGGTGATCATCCCCCGCTTCACCACGGCCATCCACAGCCGATCGACGTCGACCGTAGCCAGCGCGAAGAGCAGCCCCGTGAGCAAACCAAGCCCGACGGCCGACCAGAACACCCGCGGAGTGAACGCCCGCTCCAGCCGACGGCCGTGGAACCGCACGGTACCTGAGGTCGGCGAGTAAATCCCGCTGATGCAGTTGAAGGCGGTCGTCTTCCCCGCCCCGTTGGGCCCGATCAGCGACACCACCGTCCCCTCGGGCACCTCGAGATCGAGGTCCGACACAGCCACGAGCCCGCCAAACCGCACCGTCAGTCGGTCGACGTCGAGCAGTGGCTGCGGCGACATCGGCCGCGACTCGCCGCCGGATAGGGTTCCCGCGGTGGTGTTCATCAATGGGCCTCGTGGAGTTCGGCGGCCATCCGCCGCGAGGGCACGAGCCCCTCCGGCCGATACCGCATCACCAGGATCAGCGCCAGACCGAAAATGGCCAGCCGCCAACCGCTGAAGGAGAGCAGGCTCGATCCCGAGGGGTTGATGTTCCACTGCTGGATCGCCGAGTCGGCCCAGGGGGCCAGCACGGTGTCGAAGCCGACGAGCAGCGCCACGCCGAGGAGCGTGCCCGGGATGCTCCCGAGGCCGCCAAGAATCACCGCGCAGAGCACCATGATCGAGCGGTTGAAGTCGTAGGCGTTGGGATCGGCCGTCGTGGACAGGCTCGCCGCATACAGGCAGCCGGCGAGCCCCGCCACCGCCGACGACATCGCGAACGCCGAGAGCTTCACGCGAGTGGCCGACACGCCCATCGCCTCGGCGGCGAGTTCGTCCTCGCGGACGGCCACCCAGGCCCGGCCAAGCCGCGAGTTCTCCAGCCGTCGCATCGCCACCACCACGCCGGCGAGCGTGAGCAGGGCCAGATAGTAAAACCACCTCGGGTCGATCGCGAACGCCAGGCCGAGGTCGGTGCCGCCAATCTTTAAGCCGGCACCTGGGGGCGGCACGGGATTGAGCCCCTTCATGCCGCCGGTGATCTGCTCGAGGTTGCGGAGCGTCACCTTGACCACCTCGCCAAACCCGAGCGTGACGATGGCGAGATAGTCGCCCCGCAGACGCAGTGTGGGAGCGCCGAGCGTTAGGCCGACACCCGCTGTCACCAGCGCGCTCACCGCCGCCGCGGTGACGAACCGCATCTGAAACGGATACATCGGCACGGTGAGGATCGCGAACAGGTAGGCACCGATGCCAAAGAACGCGGCGATCCCGAGGTGGACGAGCCCCGTGTAGCCGACCATCACATTGAGCCCGAGTGCCAGGATACAGTAGATGAACAGCATCGTCACCTGACCGCCCAGCGCGCCGCCCAGCGCCGGCACCACCAGCGGCGCCACCGCGAGCGCGACCAGGGCGACGAAGTCCCACCGCTCGCGGACGAAGCCGAGCATGCGGTCCCGCAAGGAACCCGTATCCGTCACGTCAGATGGGCCGGTGGCTGTGGGCGATGTGTTCATACCTTCTCCTTCGTGCCCCGGCCGAGCAGGCCTTCGGGGCGGAAGACGAGGATCACGATCAGGATCGCGAACACGATCGCGCCGGCCCACCGTTCGCCGACGTAGGCGCTCGACAGGGCGCGAACGAGACCGATCACGAGGCCGCCCACGACCGCACCGGGGATGCTGCCGATCCCGCCGAGCACCGCGGCGGTGAATGCGTAGAGCCCGTTCTGGAAGCCCATCTGAAAGCCGATGGTGTTGATGTACAGCCCGTAGATGACGCTGGCCGCACCGCCGAGAAAGCCCCCTACGAAGAAGGTCGCCGCGATCACGCGATCGACGTCGATACCGACGAGGGCCGCGGCAGTCGGGTCCTGCGAGACCGCCCGCATCGCCTTCCCGAGCCGGGTCGTCTTTACGAGCACCGAGAGGGCGATCATCAGGGGTACCACCACCACGATCACCAGCAGATCTTTGGCGGTGAACTGCAACCCCTCGCCGGCGAGTAGGTTCGTCGCGGGAAGCAGTTCTGGAAACGAACGGTCGGCTGGCCCCAGCCAGAAGAGGCCGAGATTCATGAAAATGAACGACACGCCGATCGCCGAGACCAGCGGCGCGAGCTTCGGCGCGTTACGGAGCGGTCGGTAGACGAGCCGATCGACCGCCACGTTGAGGCCGCCACAGAAGAGGCCGCACAGCAGGACCAGTAGCGCCACTCCCAACCAGGTCGCAGTGCCGGTCCAGGCCGCCATGCCGAGAACCGAGACAAGCGTGAGCGCTAGGCAGGCCCCGAGCATGATCAGGTCGCCGTGGGCGAAGTTGATCAGCCTGATGATGCCGTAGACCATCGTGTAGCCGAGGGCCACCATGGCCACGAGGGCGCCGTTGGTCAACCCGATCAGGCATTGTTGGAGAAAAAAGACCATGCGTCGTAGGCCGCGTCAGGGCGCGGCGGCCTCCTCGGCAGCATCGAGGATTTCCTCAAACTCAAACTTCCCGTCTTTGACCACGCTCACGGTCAGCGTCTGCATCGTCGTGTCACCATTGGCATCGAAGCCCCAGCGACCCAGCGCCCCGTCGAAGTCGCGGATGGCGAGGGCCCGATCGGTGATCGCCCGACGCTCCTTGGCCCCCACCTCGCGGATCGCCTGCAGCGCCACGCAGGTGGCCTCGTAGCCATACACGGCGTACGCCTCCGGCACTTCGCCGTACTTCTTCCGGTAGCGTTCCACGAAGGCCTGCCCCTTACCGGTGAGTTTCTCCGGTGGCAGACCGCCAAACGTCACGAAGCAGCGGCCCTCGAGATTGGCCGCGCCGGCTGAGTCGATGAACACCTGCTCGCGGCAACCGTCGGGCACCATGAGGAGCGCGGCGATGCCGGCGCTCGCCATGTCTTTGGCGAGTTGGCCTCCCTTGGTCTGGGTCGTGCCGCCGAAGTAGACGAGGTCGGGTGCCGCCGCCTTGACGCTCGCCATCAACGATTTGAACTCCTGTGCCTTCGCGTCGATCGAATCGTGGCCGAGCACCTCGATCCCAAGCTCTCGGCACCGCTCGTCGAAGAGGTCCGCGATGCCCTTTCCGTAGACCTCGTTGTCGTCGAGGATGTAGACCGTTTTCACGCCCCGCTTCTTCGCCCAGTCCGCCGAGAGCGGCCCCTGCAGGTCGTCGGCGGGCACCACTCGCGTGTAGTTGAAGCGGCCCGTCGGCCGGTAGACCTCCGGCTCGCCCGGCGCCCCGAGGCCGGGCTTCGTCAGCCCCACCGCCGTGTTGGCGGGCGACACCATCAGCAGGTCGCCGAGGTTGAGGATCGGCATCGACACCTTTGCCGCCCCAGAGTTGAACGTGCCGATGTAGGCCATCACGTCGGGATCCTGGAGCGCCCGGCGGGCATTGGCGGCCTCGGCTTCGCTCGTCCACTGGCCGGCGGCGGCGGTGGAATCGTCGAGGTCCAGGTACTCAACCCGGAAGGGGCCGACCTGGCCGCCAGCCTCCTCGATCGCCATACGGATGCCGCGGACGATCGTATCGGACTGCTGCTTGGCACTGCCGGTTCGCGGCAGGCTCGACACGATCTTCACCAGGGTCGGATCAGCCGGCCGGCATCCAGCCGCAAAGGCCATGCCCACGACCAGCCACGCGGCCCACGTCCATGCTTTCATGGGGATGAATGTAGAAACCCCGGCAAACCCGCGTCAAACCGGGCTCTTCGCCACCAGTCGCCAGCAGCGATGGATCCGCTCGTTTCGGAAATCCTCCGGAATCGTCCGCGCGGTGACCTCGCGGACCGTGAACCGCGGCTCCAGCCGGTCGGCGGCGAGGTGAAAACGGCGGAAGTTCGTGGAGAAATAGACCACGCCACCCGGCACGAGGTTCCGGCCCACGAGTTCGAGCAGGTCCGCATGGTCCCGCTCGATGTCCCAGGGGGTCTCGCTCTTTGCCGACCTGGAGTACGTCGGCGGATCGACGACGACGAGGTCGAACGGCGGCTCACCGCGGCGGGCCCGGTGCTCGAGGAACGCTCGGGCCTCGTCCCGCACCGTGCGATGGCGGCCCGCATCTTTGAAGCCGTTTTGGGCGAGATTGGTCCGCGTCCAATCGAGGTAGGTGTTGGAGAGATCGACGCTCGTGGTCTCGGTCGCGCCACCGGCGGCGGCATACACGGAGAAACTCCCCGTGTAGCAAAAGAGATTGAGGACCCGCTTCCCAGCCGCCTCGTCGCGAACCAGCGACCGCGTGATCCGGTGGTCGAGGAATAGCCCCGAATCGACGTAGTCAGAGAGGTTGCAGTCGAAGGCGAGGCCCCCTTCGTGCACGGTGACCATCGCCTTTCGTTCGGCCAGTTTCTCGTACTGCTCTCCCGCCCGTTGTCGACGCCGTGCCTTGAGAAACGTGCGGTCGGGAGGCACACCGAGTTCCGCGGCAGCTGCCTCGATCATCCGGTCGAGCCAGACTTCGTGCTCGATCTCGGTCCGCTCGTGCGGCCGGTCATACTCCGCCGCGTGCAGCCAGCCCGCGTACCAGTCGATCGCCAGAGGGATCTCGGGGATATCGCGGTCGTAGACACGAAACGCCTCGATCCCCTGGCGGCGAGCCCACTTCGAGAGGTGCTTGAACCGTTTGGCGAGCCGGCGGCGGAAGTCGCCAATCTGGTCGGCGGTCGTGCGCGCGCGCGGCCGGCCGGGGTGGGGCACGTTGGACGCAGCCGCTTCGTCGTTCGCGCCGTCGGCGCTGGGACGGTACGAGTTGCCTCGCCCGGATCTTTCGCCACCACCCGGCTCGCCACTGCCCACCTCCTCAGGGCGAAATCTCCAAGGCTCGGCATCCTCGCACCGATCCCGGCTGGCGGCGGCTGCGCCGAGCGAGCCGGTAACTGAAGACTCACCCCGGCCTTCGACCTGGGATGGAGGGGGTGGAGGAGGAGGGCCACCTCTTTCCCGGATGGTGAGTTCGAGGAGCCTGCACGGGATCGGGCCGTTCATGAGCGGGATCCGGCGGCTCGGGCGGAGGCCGAGTTGCGTCATCGCCGGCGTGTCAGCGGCGAGGATCGCCGCCCGCCAGCCGCCGCACCGCTGCACCATCCAATCGCCCAGCCGGCGAAAGAGCGCGCCGGCGCGAGGCAGCGGGAGCCGCTCGCCGTACGGCGGATTGGTGACGATCAGGCCCGGATGCTCCGGCGGCCGAACCTCTTCGAAGTGTCGCGTGTCGATCGAAACCGCCGCCGCCACCCCAGCAGCCTCGGCACATGCCCGCGCCGCCTCGACGGCCTTCGGGTCGAGGTCGCTGGCGAAGAACGATTCCGCTGCCGGCGCACGCACCCGTGACTCCAGCTGCGCGATGAGTCTCGTCACGATCGCTTCGTCACGGTCGCGAAACTTGAAGAAGCCGTGCGCCCTGCGGCGCGCCCGCCAGAGGCCTGGTGCCATCCCCGCGGCGATGGTGGCCCCTTCGATCACGAGCGTGCCCGAGCCGCACATCGGATCGAGCAGGGGCTCGCCCGTGGTCGAGCCTCCCGCCTCTCCCGGCTGCCACCAGCCGGAGGTCGCGAGCATGCCCGCCGCCAGCACTTCGGAGAGCGGCGCCTCGACCTCCCCCATCCGCCAGCCCCGCTGGTGGAGCGAGCGGCCGGCGGCATCGCGAAACACAGTCGCCACACCGCCGACGAGATGGAGGGCGATTCGCAGGGTCGCTCCCCGCAGTTGCACGTTCGGCCGCTTGCCGCTCGGTGTCCGCAGCTGATCGACGACGGCATCCTTGACGATCTGCGCGGCGTAGAGCGAGTGCGTGAGGAAAGTGTCGTGGATCGCCGCGTCCACACGGAGTGAGTCGGCGACCTTCAGTTGCTCGGTCCAGTCGACCTCCTGCATCGCCCGGTAGAGCGAATCGGGCGAATCGACGGTGAACCGACCGAGCGGTTCAAGCACCCGGATGGCCGTCCGGGATTCGAGCACCGCGCGGTAGAGCGTCTCGCGTTCATGCCCCGGTGCCACCGAAAACTCGATCGTTCGCCGGCCGACTCGCAAGTCATGGGCCCCGACCGCCTCGAGTTCACGGGCCAGCACCCACTCGAGTCCCTCGAGCGTCCGGGCGGTGAACCGGGCGGGCTCGTCAGCCAGCGGAGCGGGCAGCGGACGAGGCACGGCGGGGACGTCTGGAAAAATGTCGGTGCTCATGCGTGCGAACGACTCTACCCACAGGACGGTCCCGCAACCATCAAGCACGTTCGGGGCCGTAGCCGATCCCGCCTATGCCCCGATCGTGGCTGCGGGGCCGCGCATCCGTCCCCATCGGTACGACCGTCACCGGGTCCCGGCAGCGGCAGGTATTTCTCTGTTTTGGGTGTGACACACGAAAGCGACGCGGCAACTCATCTCTCGACAGCCGAGGCCAACGGAGGGCCCGGCAGACCAGAGACCTCGTTCAGGAAAGTCGAACAACCATGACTCCCCAAATCATCAGCTGGATCGTGAGCCTCATCGCCGGTAGCGCTGGCGGCAACATCGTGGGCGCGCTCGTCAAGAACCGGAACCTCGGCCCAATGCTCAACACGGTGCTCGGCCTCGTCGGTGGCGGCATCGGTGGCCAGGTGCTGCCCCAGCTAATCCCCGCCCTCGGCGGGCTGTTTGGCGGTGGCGACGCCAACTACGCCGGCACTGGCGTCCTGTCGGCGATCGCTGGGGCCCTGCTGCCCCTGATCGTCAGCTTCCTGAAGAAGCCCGCCTTCGCCGCCGCCTGAGCCCGCGACTGACGAGAGCAAGCGGAAACGACAACGGCCGAGGGGACTCGCTCCCCTCGGCCGGATTTCGTTTTCGGAATGGGCGTCGAGCGGCGAGACAACTCCAGCGTGCCCCCATCCCTTACGCGATTGGGCTTCCCGAAATCGGATCGAGCGAGGGGCTGCCCGTGCCTCGAGAGCCGGCGTTGCTGACGAGCGCAGCCATGGATGGCGAAGCGAAGTCAGCATCGAGTGAGCGAAGGCCCAGGAGGGCCGCAGCGAACGTCCGGCGACGGGGCGTGGGCAGCTCCGAGCGGGGATGGCAAGACACGGGTTGGAAACCTGTGCTACGGCGTCAGCGGGAAGCAACCGACTCGGCGAAGCGATCCTGGATTGGCTGCACCGTCAGCGGCGCCTTCCGCATCCCCTCCATCGCCCGCACGCAGGCCTCCGCGGCCGGCAACGTCGTGATGCAGGGCACGCCGTAGAGCACGCTCGCGGCGCGGATCCGCCCCTCGTCGGTCCGGGCGCCCTTGCCGCGGGGCGTATTGAAGATCAGTTGAACGCGGCCGTCGATGAGGTGGTCGATCAGGTTGGGATGGCCTTCCTGCAGTTTCTTTACCACCTCCACCGGGATCCCGGCGGCGGCGAGTTCGCGGGCCGTGCCCGACGTCGCGATCAGTTCGAAACCGAGGGCGATGAGCCGTCGCGCCAGGCCCTTCATCGACTCCTTGGCCTGGACGCTCGCCACGCTCAGGAAAATCCGCCCCTTCTCAGGGAGGAGGATGCCTGCGGCGATCTGGCTCTTGGCGAAGGCGATCGCAAAGGTGTCGCTCACGCCCATCACCTCGCCCGTACTCCGCATCTCCGGGCCCAGGGCGATGTCGACCCCGGCGAACTTCACAAATGGGAACACGCTCTCCTTCACGCTCACGTGGGCCGGCAGCGGATCAGTGGTGATCCCCTGCTCCGCAAGGCTCGTGCCCGCCATCACCTTCACGGCCACCTTTGCCACCGGCAGGCCCGTGGCCTTGGCCACGAACGGCACCGTGCGGCTGGCCCGAGGATTGACCTCGATCACATAGAGCGCCTGGCCGCTGATGCCGTCTTCGCCGGCCTCCTTCTTCACTGCAAACTGCACGTTCATCAGGCCAACCACGCCAAGGCTCTTCGCGAGGCTCGTGGCGGCCTCCTTGATCTCGGCGATCATCTCGAACGACAGGCTGTGAGGTGGAATGCAGCAGGCGGAGTCGCCGGAGTGCACGCCGGCCTCCTCGATGTGCTCCATCACGCCGGCCACGATCACATCCTTCCCGTCGGCGATGCAGTCGACGTCCACTTCGATCGCATCCTCGAGGAAGCGGTCGATGAGGACCGGCTGCCCCTGGGCCACGGCGAAGGCCTCGGCCACGTACCGCTCGAACTGCGATTGGTCATAGCAAATCTCCATCGCCCGGCCGCCGAGCACGAAGCTCGGCCGCACGAGGCTCGGATAACCGATGCGGGCCACCTCACGGCGTGCCTGCTCGAGCGTTCGCGCGATGCCGCTGTCAGGCTGCTTGAGGCCGAGCCGGTCAAGGAGGTCACGAAACTGTTCGCGGTCCTCCGCCATCTCGATCGTGTCCACGCTCGTGCCAATGATCGGCAGCCCGGCGGCGGATAACGCTCGGGCGAGGTTGAGCGGCGTCTGCCCGCCGAGTTGCACGATCACGCCATCGGGCTGAATACGATCGGCGATGTTGAGCACGTCCTCGCAGGTGAGCGGCTCGAAAAAGAGCATGTCGCTCGTGTCGTAATCGGTGCTCACCGTCTCGGGATTCGAGTTGACCATCACGCTCTCGATGCCCATCTCGCGGAGCGCGAAGCTGGCATGGCAGCAGCAGTAGTCGAACTCGATCCCCTGCCCGATCCGGTTGGGACCGCCGCCGAGGATCATCACCCGTTTTCGGCCGGGCTCCTTGGGCCGCGTCTCGTCCTCCTCCTCCCAGGTGGAGTAGAAATAGGGCGTGAGCGCCTCGAACTCGGCGGCGCAGGTGTCGACTGCCTTGTAGGTGGCGACGATGCCTCGGCGCTTCCGCTCCGCGCGGACTTCAAGCTCCGACGAACCGAGCAGCATGGCCAACTGCCGGTCGGAAAAGCCGGCCTGCTTCACCATTCGGAGCGTGCCGTCGTCAACCGCGGCAAGCGCCCCGACCGTCCGCAAGAGGCTCTCGATCTCGACGAGCTGCTGGAGCTGATCGAGGAACCAGCGGTCGATTGCGGTGATCTCGTGGATCTCGTTCACGGTCAGCCCGGCCTTGATCGCGTACCGGAGGTACCAGACGCGGTCTGGATCGGGCGTGGCGATCTTGGCCCGGATGTCGTCGATCGACGGCTCGGCGGGTGTGCCCCAGAGATCCTTGGCGTCGCAGCCGAAGCCGAACGAGCCCACCTCCAGGCCGCGAAGGGCCTTCTGGAAGGCCTCCTTGAAGGTCCGGCCGATCGCCATCGTCTCGCCCACGCTCTTCATCTGCGTGGTCAGCCGGCTGTCGGCCTCAGGAAACTTCTCGAAGGCGAACCGCGGCACCTTCACGACAACGTAGTCGATCGACGGCTCGAAGCAGGCCTTCGTCTTGCGGGTGATGTCGTTGGCGAGTTCGTGGAGCCGCCAGCCGACCGCGAGCTTGGCGGCGATCTTCGCGATCGGGAAGCCCGTCGCCTTGCTGGCCAGCGCGCTCGACCGGCTCACCCGTGGGTTCATCTCGATCACGATCATCCGGCCCGTCTCAGGGTCGACGGCGAACTGGATGTTGGAGCCGCCGGTCTCGACGCCGATCGCGCGAATCACGGCGAAGCTGGCGTCGCGCATCCGCTGGTATTGCTTGTCGGTGAGCGTCATCGCCGGGGCGACGGTGATCGAATCGCCCGTGTGCACGCCGCAGGGATCGAAGTTCTCGATGGAGCAGATCACGACGGCGTTGTCGTCGACGTCGCGCATCACCTCCATCTCGTATTCCTTCCAGCCGAGGATCGACTCCTCGACGAGCACCTCGCCGACCGGCGAGAGATCGAGGCCCCGCTGGATTTTGGTGTCAAACTCCTCGCGGTTGTAGGCCACGCCCGAGCCCGAACCACCGAGCGTGAAGCTCGGCCGGATCACCGCCGGCAGCCCGATCTCACCGAGCACCTCGCGGGCCTCTGGCAAGCTCCTGACGATCCTGCCCCGGCAGGTCTCGAGGCCGATCTTCTGCATCGTGGCTTTGAAGATCTCGCGGTCCTCGCCGCGGCGAATGGCCTCCGCTTTGGCGCCGATCATCTCCACGCCGTGCTTTTCCAGCACGCCGTGCTTCACCAGTTCCATAGCCAGATTGAGCGCCGTCTGGCCGCCGAGCGTGGGGAGCACGGCGTCGGGCTTCTCGATCTCGATCACCTTCTCGAGCGTCTGCCAGGTGAGCGGCTCGATGTAGGTGCGGTCGGCCGTGCCCGGGTCGGTCATGATCGTGGCCGGGTTCGAGTTGACCAGCACCACCCGGTAGCCGTCCTCGCGGAGGGCCTTGCAGGCCTGGGTGCCGGAATAGTCGAACTCGCAGGCCTGGCCGATGACGATGGGGCCGGACCCGATCAGGAGGATGGTGTGCAGGTCGTCTCGACGTGGCATGGAACGGCTCTGCGGGGCGGGCAAAAAATCTCCCGAAGGTAGCATCCTTCGCGGCCCGTCTTCAACGAACGGCTACAATCCCCGGAGTTCTCTCGACTCCGCTCTTCCTCCTGTTCCAGAAACCGGCCATGTCGATTCCCACGCCTGCCACCGACGCCATTCGCGACACCCTCCCCGACGACCTCAAGGACATCCGCCTCAACGTGGGGGCCGTCCTGACCGGCGAAAACCTCCAGCCGACCCAGGCCCTCGGGGTGGCGGTGGCCGCGGCCCGGTTCGTCCGCTGCCAACCGCTCACCGCAGCCCTGGAATCGGACATCCGTGCGGGCCTCGGCGAGGTGGCCTCCTCCGTGCTCTCCGACGCGGTCGCCGCCGCCGGCCTGATGGCGATGAACACCGTCTACTACCGCTTCCGGCACATGCTAGGCAAGGAGAGCTACGAGGCGCGATCTCCGCGGCTGCGGATGAGCCGCATGGCCCAGCCGGCCACATCGAAACTCGATTTCGAGCTGATGAGCCTCGGCTGCGCGGCGCTTGCCGGCTGCGAACTCTGCATCAAGAACCACGAGGCGAGCCTGCTCCACCTCGGCGCGAGCGAAGATGCCTGCCACGACGCGGTGCGGATCGCCGCGGTGGTCAACGCCGCCGCCTGCGGGCTCGCGTAGCACAGCTTTCCAACCGACTCTCGTAGCACAGGTTTCCAACCTGTGCCGGAACAACGCAGGTTGAAAACCTGCGCTCCGCGCCCGCAGGTTACCAACCTGCGGCTACGGGTACGGACACCGTCACACGGCCCACGTAGGTGCAGGTTGGCTACCTGCACCAGCACCAATGCAACCGCAGGTTACCAACCTGCGGCTACGACAATCACCTTCGCTACGGCTGCTGGTTCTCGAAGCCCAGCCCGCGGAGATACTCGAGCGTGTAGATGCCCGTATCGTGGCCGTCGGAGAAGCCGATCGAGTAGGCGTACTGTCCCACCGGCTGCATGCCCGTGACCGCCAGCGGCACCAGTTCCTCCGGGCGCAACACCTGCAGCATCGGTGCCGGCTGTGGGTCCGTCCGCTTCTCCCGACAGGTGGCGCATGGGCAGGCGTCGCGGAGCAGCTTCGCGGTGTAGCGGGCCGTCGCGCCGTCGCTCCAGTCGATCTCGATGGCGTTGCCGGCGGCAGCGGCCCGACGGATCGCCGTCGGCACGGGCTGGTTCGATGTCATGCGTCACCTCCGGGCTGGCGTCTACGATCGACGAACCGCCGCCCCTTGCCTTCGAAACGCGGCAGGCTGCCGATCGGCACGGTCTGCACGTCCACGCGAAGTCCGAGGCGGATCTTCAGTTCGCGGGCGACGCGGCCAGGATCGTCGAGCCGATCCTCAATGTCGAGTGCGAGTTCGTCGAGGCTCTCACGGGTCGAGGCCGTGAGTCTGTGCTCGACGACCTCCGGAAAGCCGCGCACGAGCTCGTCGATGGCCTGCGGAAACACATTCACGCCTCGGATCACCAGCATGTCGTCGGTGCGGCCGAGGATCCCGCCGTCGAGCCGGACCCACGGGCAGGCGCCGGCCTTCACATCAGCAACGGAGGCCCAGATGGGCCGCACGACGTCACCGGTCCGATAACGGATCACCGGTGCCCCGCACCGGCCGAGCGTGGTGAGCACCAGTTCGGCGAGTTGCCCGGGCTCGGCGGGCCCGCCGGTCTCGAGCGCGAGGAACTCGGGGTGAAACCACTCCTCGATCACGTCCAGGCCGTCGCCGTGATGATCGCCCACACCCCAGGGGCCGACCTCCGTGGCGCCGGCATGATCGAGCACGTCGGCAGCCCAGGCGGCCGAGATTCGCGACCGCGTGGCGGCCACGGAGCCCCCCGGCTCTCCGGCAACGATCACCAACCGCACGCCGAGGGACGTCGCGTCGATCTTGGCTTCGGCCGCCACCTCGGCGAGATGCAGCGCGTAACTCGGAGTCGCAAGGAGCACGCTGCCGCCCACCGTGCGAATCAGTTCCAACCTCGCCAGGCTCGTCATGCCGCCGGTCGGGATCGCCATCGCTCCCCGGGCGATCGCCGCGTCGAAGCCGCTCCAGAAACCGACGTACGGCCCGAACGACGAGGCCACGACAACCCGGTCGCCAACCGCCACGCCACCGCGGTCGAGGATCGTCCGCCAGCATGCCATCCACCACGCCCAGTCATCCGCCGTGTCGTGGACCGGCAGGGGCCGGCCGTGCGTGCCGCTCGTCTGGTGGTAGCGTGAATAGCGTTCCGGCCCAAATGTGAGGTTGCCGGGCCGGCCGGTGACGGCCGCGGCCTCGACGAGCTCTTCCTTGAAGGTGAAGGGCCAGTCGGCAAGTTCGGCAAGCGACCTGATGCCGTGTGGGTCGGCCACGCGGGCGATCTTGGCGGCATAGAAGCCGTTGCGCGGCAGCACCTCACGGAGCATGCTCCGGAATCGGTCGAGCTTGCGGGCCTCGACGGCATCGCGGGCGGGAGAGCGGGCAGGCAGGTCGTCGCGCAGCATGCCGCGATTATGGCACGCCGAGCGACGGGATGCCCTGCGATGGCGCGTTCCGCATAGGCGGCTGGAGTCCCTGCATCCCCTGCGGGGGCGGCAACACCAGTGGTTGCTGGGGCGGCGCCGGCAGTGGCTGCGGCGCGTACTGCTGGATCGGAGGCAGCGAGGGGGGAGGCGCCGGCAGCGGCTGGGCGACCGGCGCGGGCTGAACGACGGCCTGGGGTGCCACAGGAGGCAAGCTCCCCGCGGCGAGCCGCACCTGCTCCGCACGAGACACGACGAGTTCGGGGGGGGTCGATGCCGCCGGCTGCATCGCGAGTTCGACCACGCGCTCGTCGCGGACCTCCCACGGGATGAGATTCTCGGTGACGAAGTCGAGCGGGAAGATCTCGTACCACGGGACCGGAAAGGGCTGCCGGACGGTCAGCGTTTCGTAGCCGTCCTTCACAAGCCTGATCTTCCGCGTGCCGTAGTACACAAAGTCGTGCGATACCGGCGTGGTGCCAAGCTGGTAGTCATCGACGTAGACAAGCGCCCCGGGCGGATTGGAGCGGATCGTCATCCGCCGCTGCACACAGCCCGGCGAGGTGACGAGGGAGGCGGCGACGGCAAGAAAAAGGGCGCGACGCATGGGGGCGGACGATAGGCGGCGACCGCGGCCGACGCCAGATCGGCAGCAGTTGCCCAGGTTGCCCGGCCGACGCCAGGTCGCGACGAGGCCGCCGGCTGGCTAGACTTTCGGCTCTTCCCTTTCTTTGCCCCAACCTCCCACCTTCCCGGGGTTCGACGCGTGGGATCTGGCACCACCCTCGACTACTGCGAACTGACCGACATCGGCCGCAGGCGGGCGAACAATCAAGACTCCAAGGCCGTGCTCGCGCCCTGGGGCATGGAGCAGTATCGCCGCCGTGGCTGGCTGTTCGTGGTGGCGGACGGCATGGGTGCCCACGCCGCGGGCGAGATGGCCAGTGCCCTGGCCGTCGAGCACGTGCCGCTCGCCTACGAAAAGACTGCCGCCCGCTCACCGCCGCTGGCACTCAAGTCGAGCATCGAGCAGGCCAACGCCGAGATCCATTCCCGGGGCGAGAGCGCCTTCGACATGAAGGGCATGGGCACCACGTGCACGGTCCTCGCGCTCGTGCCCCGCGGCGCCCTCGTCGGCCATGTCGGCGACAGCCGCGCCTACCGCATCCGCGGAACCACGATCGATCAACTCTCGTGTGACCACTCCCTCGCCTGGGAGATGGAGGCCCATCGGCCCGCAGGGGTTGAGGATGCGATCCCCAAGAACATCATCACTCGCTCGCTCGGCCCCCACCCGCAGGTGAAGGTCGATATCGAGGGCCCGTTTCCGGTCGAGGCGGGCGACGTCTTTCTGCTCTGCAGCGACGGTCTGTCGGGGCAGGTCGCCGACGAGGAGATCGGCCTGCTGGCGGCGAACCTGCCGCCGAAAGAGTCGGCGGCGGCGCTCGTGGGGCTGTCGCTGGTGCGAGGCGCCCCGGACAACGTGACGGTGATCGTCGCTCGGGCCGGCGAGAACGAGGCATCGCGCGACGGTGCCGATACGACTGCATGGCCGCTTTCCGAAGAGACGCCGGCGGCCGCGAATCGCCGTCCCGTGCCCTGGGGGCTTCTGGCCACCGCCGCCGCAAGCCTGCTCGTGGCGCTCGTCGCGTTTGGCGCGAAAGCGAGCCTCGGCGAGGGCCTCGCCCAGGCAGTCGCGTTCGCCGTCGCGGTCGTGATGGGACTGGTCTTTCTGGGATCGCTACTCGCGGCGTTCCTCGGCTCGATCGCTCCTGCGGGTGGTGACGTCCGCCTGCTCCGGCCGGGGGCGAAGCTCGGCAGCGGCCCGTACCGCACCTATGGCTGTGCGGCTTCGGCGCAGCTCGTCGAGGGCATCATCGCCAGCGTCGAGTCGGCAGCCGACGGCCTCTCGAGCCGTGACCGCGACCGGCTCCTCGACGCCGCGGCAGAGGCTCGAAAGCCGATCGCCGAGGGCAACTTTTCCGCGGCAACGCGGGCAGCCGCGACGGCGATCGCAGTCTACCGGAGGATGGTCGAGGCGGCCCGATCCGACGAGACGGCTCACGGCTGACGCTAGGGCTTTCCTGGTGTGCCCTGCTCCACGAGCAAACGTGGGCCCTCTGCCCGCGGTGGCACGCGCGGCAAGATCTGCGGGTCGCGGAAGACAGGAAAACCGGCTGTGACCTTCCTGCCGGTCGTGCGTCGGATGACGATCGTGCCGGATCTCCGGCCGATGACACCTCGGAAAACCAACCGGGAGGTGTCTTGATGCGTGGCGGCGCAGCGGCAGCGGTGGCGGTGATCGGCATGGTCGTAGCCTCGTGGGCAGTGGCCCAGGAGGAGGGATTCGTCGGGCGGCCGGGCCAGGTCGGCTCGTTTGAGTCGTTCGATCCCGTGCTCACCGACGACACGATGACCGGCCTGATTCCCTTTGGGCAGGACTGGTTCCTGTTCGGTGAGGGCGAGCGCAGCCGCGTGTCCGGCTGGCTCGATGGCGGCTTCATCGGCAACTTCGGCGTTCCGCCGAGCAAGTTCAACGGCCCCTACAACGCCGTCGATCGCGCCAACGAAGCGATGATGAATCAGGTCTACTTCATCGCGGAGCGAACGCTCCCCACCGACGGCTCCAACGGCATCGGCTACCGGACCGACCTCCTCTACGGCGAGGACTTCCCGCTGGCCATGTCGCTCGGCTGGGAGACGAACCCCGGCCCGACGGATTGGAACAGCGGCGAGTACTACGGCCTGGCGATTCCGCAGCTCTACGCCGAAGTCGGCAACCAAGACATCTCGCTCAAGCTCGGCCACTTCTACACGATCGTGGGCTACGAGGGCGTGCCCGCCGTCGGCAACTTCTTCTACCAGAAGGCCTACAGCTATCAGTTCGCCGGCCCCTTCACCCACTGGGGTGGCCTCGTGAACTGGAACGCCTCGGAGAACGTCGAGATCGATGCCGGCCTCGTCAACGGCTGGAACGGCCTCGCCTCCCCCTACAGCGATGCCAACTTCCTCGGCCGGATCCGGGCGAAGAACGACGACAACTCGTTCGCCACGTCGTTCGCGATCGTCAGCGGCAACGAGGGCAATGACTTCTCACCCCTCTTTCAGCCGGCGCCGGTGCTCACCTCCGCCAACCGCACCCGCTACAGCCTGCTCTTCGAGTGGCGGCCCACCGACAACACGGAATATGTCTTCCACCAGTGGCTTGGCACGCAGGCCAAGGGACTCGCCAACGGTGGCACCGCCCTCTGGACCGGCATCGACCAGTACCTTTATTACCGCGTGAGCAAGACCTGGCTCTGCGGGGCCCGCTTCGAGTGGTTTCAAGACACCGACGGCACCCGCGTGGGCCTGAATCGGCCGAGCAATCCCAACCACGTGCCGCTGCCAGGCAACTACTACTCGCTGACGGTCGGCCCCAACTGGGTGCCGACGGGTAACTTCCTGATGCGGCCCTGCTTCCGCTGGGACTTCTTCGGCGGCCCCACGGGCCCGCGGCGGTCCTACAACGACGGCGTGAGCAACCAGCAGACGATGCTTGGCTTCGACATGATCCAGAAGTTCTGAGTTCACGCCCGCCGGGCATTCCCTGCCCGCGGCCCCCGTAGCCGCAGGTTTCAACGCAGCACGCGCCGCCTCTCGGCCCACCTCGTAGCCGCAGGTTGTCAGCCTGCGGAATGTCGGGCCGAAAGCCCACCTGCCGACACATTCGGCAAAACGGATCGACCCTGCAGCCTGACGAGGCCGCGGGCTCCGCGGGGTGCCGCACAGCCCCGTAACACGCGATCAAGCGACGCCACCGCCACGGTCGATCGCCTTGCCACGGGTCGTGATGACCGACCCGGGGCAGGCGAGGGGCGGAACGATGTCAAACGCTGCGGTGGTGTGTTCCCACGAATCGGCTGGCGGCCATGCCGCCGCTCGCCCCAGGCCGGCCACCTTCCGGGCCCTCGGGGCCTCCGACCCGCCGGCCACGATCACGCTCGACGGCGAGACGTTTCGCCGCGTCGAGATCCTCAAGCACGACTCGTGGGCCGCGACGGCCGTCTACCGGTCGGCCACCCGCACCGCGAAGTGCAAGTTCAACCGCACACAGCGGATCGGTCCCGTGCCGATGCGGTGGCTGGGGCGGGCCCTCGCCGCCCGCGAACGGTGGTTCATGGACCGCCTCGCCGGCATCGAAGGCACCCCCGTGTCGCTTGGCGACATCCGCGTGGGGGGCGATGAAGTGACGACGGCGATCGCTCACGAATGGATCGAAGGCCACGCCCTCGCGGAGGGCGAGCACGTCGACGACTGGTTTTTCCCGCAGCTCGAGGCGATCCTCGACGAGGTCCACCGCCGGGGCGTCGCCCACGTCGACCTCCACAAGCGGGAAAACATCCTGGTCGATGACAACGGCCGCCCCTGCCTGATCGACTACCAGATCTCATTCGGGATTCCGACGACAAGCCCGCTCGCCCGGACGCTGCTCGGCGGCGTGCTCCGCCTACTCCAGCGGTGCGATGACTATCACCTGCTCAAGCACCGCGTGAAGCACCGCTCCGACCAGGTGGGCTTGAGCCTGAGCGACATGCAGCGGCTGCGGCCCTGGTGGATCCGCGCCCACCGCTGCGTGGCCATCCCCTTCCGCACCTTCCGCCGCCGGCTTCTCACGACCCTCGGCATCCGCTCCAAGAGCGGCCACGCCTTCAGCGAGGCGTTTCCCGAAGTGGCCCACCGCCGGGCGGCATGACGCCTACCGCCCCGCGGCGGCGGCCTCGATCTGCTTCTGGATCTTGTCGAGGTTGAAGGAGCCGGGCGTCTGGCTCGGCGGATACTCCTTCATGCTCATCAAGAACCGGCCGGCGATCTGCTGGAGCGGCACAACCACGAAGGCGTGGTCGATAAACCAGTCGTTGTAGACCGAGGCGTTGTGCTGCGCCTTCTCGAACGGGTCGCGGCGAAGGTTGAACAGCAGCGGGACGCGGAGTTCGGTGAACGGCTCCCGCCAGACCTCGAACGCCTCGCCGCGGTTCTCGAGAAACACGACCTTCCAGTCAGAGTAGCGGATGGCCACGATCTGGCCGTCGTCGTTGACGTAGAAGAATTCATTCCGCGGCGACTGCGGCACCTTGCCCGACAGGTGGTCGAGCTGGTTGTAGCCGTCGATGAAGTTGCGGTAGGAGCGGCCGCCGAGCGACACGCCCTTGGCGAGCTTGTCTTTGATCGTGGCGTCGCCCGCCGCGGCGGCGAAGGTCGGCAGCCAGTCTTCGTGGGCCACGAGACCGTTGAGCGTCGTGCCGGCCGGAAACTTTCCGGGCCAGCGGACGAACGCCGGCACGCGGTAAGCACCCTCCCAGTTCGAGTTCTTTTCACTACGGAAAGGCGTGGTGCCGGCGTCGGGCCAGGTGTTGTAGTGGGGGCCGTTGTCGGTGGAGTAGAGGACGATCGTGTCGTCGGCGATGCCGAGGTCGTCGAGGGCCGCGAGCAAGACGCCCACGTGGCCGTCGTGCTCGACCATCCCGTCGCTGTACTCGTCCTGGCCGCTCTTCCCCAGGCTCTCCTGCTTCATGTGCGTGCGGAAGTGCATCCGCGTGGCGTTCCACCAGCAGAAGAACGGCGTGTCGGACTTCACCTGCCGCTGGATATAGTCCTTGGCGGCGGCGAGCGTCTCCTCGTCGATCGTCTCCATTCGCTTCTTCGTGAGCGGCCCGGTGTTTTCGATCGTCTGCCCCCCCTTGCCGTCGGCCTTGCACTTGAGCACGCCGCGGGGGCCGTAGGTCTCGCGGAAGGTCTTGCCGCTGGGGAGCTTCATGTCACCGGGATAGTCGCGGTGCTCCGGCTCCTCCTCGGCGTTCAGGTGATAGAGGTTGCCGAAGAACTCGTCGAAGCCGTTCATCGTCGGCAGGTGGTCGTCGCGGTCTCCCTGATGGTTCTTGCCGAACTGCGCCGTGCCGTAGCCGAGGCTCTTGAGCACCGTCGCGATCGTCACGTCGGTCTTCTGCCAGCCCTCTTTGGCCCCCGGCAGCCCCACCTTCGTCATGCCCGTGCGAACCGGGCAGTTGCCGGCGAGAAACGCGGCCCGGCCCGCGGTGCAACTCTGCTGGCCGTAATAGTCGGTGAACGAAACTCCCTCGCGGGCGATGCGGTCGATGTTGGGCGTGCTGTAGCCCATCATCCCGCGGCTGTTGTGGCTGACGTTCCAGGTGCCGATGTCGTCGCCCCAGATCACGAGGATGTTGGGCTTCTTCGCCCCCGCGGCGGGCTGCTGGGCAGTGGCGACAAGGCCGGCGGCCGCGGCAGACAGGGCGACGAGACAGAGACACAGGCGACGCAGCAACATCGTGGACTCCAGATGGTGACGACAGGCGAACGCTCGGCTAGGGGCTGGGAGATCCCCCAGACACCCTGCACGGGCCAGATATGGTCGCCAAACCCGTCCGGCCCGACAAGCCCCGGGCCACCCCACATGCCTAATGACCACTGCAACGCCAGTCATTTCCGCCTCAAATCGGCCTGCCGCCGGCGGCGAGGCCGCGGCTACACTCCCGACGCCATGCGGATCATCTCTCGATACGTGCTCTGGGAACTGCTCCAGGTGTTCCTGGTGGCACTCACCGCGCTCACACTGTTCATGCTCGTGGTGGGTCTCGTCCGCGAGGCCCAGCAGCAGGGGCTCGGGCTCATTCAGATCCTGATGCTGGTCCCCTACGTGCTCCCCGAGGCGATGCGCTTCGCTGTGCCCGGCACGATGCTGTTCGCGGTCGCCAGCGTGTTCGGGCGGATGTCGGCCTCCAACGAGGTGATCGCCCTGAAGGCTGCTGGTGTCTCTCCGATGGCGATCGTCTGGCCGGCGGCCATGCTCGCCCTCGTGGTCAGTTTCGTTTCGGTGTGGCTCAACGACGTGGCCGTGTCGTGGGGCCGCGACGGCGTCCGCCGCGTGGTCGTCAACAGCGTGGAGCAGATCATCTACGGCCGGCTGCGGCAGCAGCGGTCGTACAGCACGCCGCAGATCTCGATCAACGTGAAGGCTGTCGATGGTCGGCGGCTCATCCGCCCCACGCTCTCCTTCCAGTCGGGGGGCAGCGGCGGCCCTCCCGCCACCGTATCGGCTGCCGAGGCCGAACTCCGGGCCAACCCGACCAACGGCAATCTGGTGGTCATCTTCCGCGACGGCACGCTCCACATGGGCGACTACACGGCGTCATTTCCCGACTCGATCGTCCGCGAGGTGCCCCTCGACGCCGTGAGCCGCAAGGGCACCGCCTCGACGAGCCCGTCCGAGATCGCCATGGCCCAGTTCACCACGGCCCGCGTCGAGCAAACGAAGAAGATCGACCGCATCGAGCAGCTCGTGGCTGGCAAGACCGCGATGGGCATGCTCACCGGCCGAGCCGAGACCACCGTTCCTCAGTTCACGGGAAACGAGCGCGAACTCCTCAAGAACGAGCGGAACCGGCTCCACCGGATCGTGATGGAGCCCTGGAGGCGCTGGGCCAATGGATTCAGTTGCCTCTGCTTCGTGCTCGTCGGGGCCCCGATGGCCATCCGGATGCGGAACGCCGACTTTCTCACCAGCTTCTTCCTCTGCTTCCTCCCGATCCTGATCGTCTACTACCCCGTCTTCATGCTCGGCGTCGACCAGGCGAAGCGGGGCAGCGTGCCGCCGATGGCCGTCTGGATGGGCAACGTGCTGATCACGCTCTGGGGCTGGTGGCTACTCCGCCGCGTCGTCCGGCAGTAGACGGGACTGGATGCCCGAGGCGAACGTCCAGCGAGAGGGCGTGGGCAGCCCCGAGCCGCGGCCTACATGACTGTTGCCCATCCGCCGGGATGTGGCACAATCGTAGTCTCGTTTCCGGCCCCCTTCGCCATGGAGTTCGTCGCATGCCTCGTCCCGTCACGCTATTCACCGGCCAGTGGGCAGACCTGCCGCTGGAGGACCTCGCCCGCAAGGGACGCGAGTTTGGCTACCAGGGCTTGGAACTCGCCTGCTGGGGCGACCACTTCGACGTCACCCGAGCGCTGAAGGAGAGCGGCTACTGCGCCGCCAAGCGAGACACGCTCGAGCGGCACGACCTCTCCGTGTACGCGATCTCAAACCACCTCGTCGGCCAGGCCGTCTGCGACCGGATCGACGAGCGGCACAAGTCGATTCTTCCGCCACACGTCTGGGGCGACGGTGACCCCGCGGGCGTCAATCGGCGAGCGGCCGAAGAGATGAAAAACACGGCCCGCGCCGCCCAGAAACTCGGGGTCTCGGTCGTCAACGGCTTCACCGGCTCGTCGATCTGGCACCTCCTCTATTCGTTTCCACCCGTAACCGACGCGATGATCGACGCCGGCTTCGCCGATTTCGCCGAGCGGTGGAACCCGATCCTCGACGTGTTCGCCGAGTGCGGCGTACGGTTTGCGCTCGAGGTGCACCCGACCGAGATAGCCTTCGACATCTTCACGGCCCAGCGGGCGCTCGACGCCCTCGGTCGCCGCGAGGAGTTCGGATTTAACTTCGATCCCAGCCACCTCCATTGGCAGGGCGTAAGTTCGGTGGAGTTCATCCGGTCTTTCCCCGATCGGATCTACCACGTTCACGTGAAGGACGCGATCGTCACGCTCAACGGCCGCACGGGCATCCTCGGTAGCCACATCAACTTCGGCGATCCACGCCGCGGCTGGGACTTCCGCTCGCCGGGCCGCGGTGGTGTCGATTTCGAGGAGATCATCCGGGCGCTCAACCAAGTCGGCTACGAAGGTCCGCTGTCGGTCGAGTGGGAAGACTGCGGCATGAACCGCGAGCACGGCGCCGCCGAGGCGGCCCGGTTCGTGAAGAACCTCGACTTCGCACCCAGCAACCGGCAGTTCGACTCGGCGTTTGCCGAATCCTGACGTGCCATCGAGC
This sequence comes from Candidatus Kuenenia stuttgartensis, assembly GCA_945870505.1. Taxonomy (GTDB): domain Bacteria; phylum Planctomycetota; class Planctomycetia; order Pirellulales; family UBA1268; genus QWPN01. Next base: position 26,164 of record CAMBSN010000013.1, read on the forward strand.
GAGGGGCGGTCGATGCAGAGCCGCCGGCACCGAGCATTCGTGGGCGGTGCGGCGGCCGGCGTGGCGATGCTGCTGGCGGCAACGCTCGGCACGGCGGCCGACAAGCCGCCGGCCCGCAGCCTCTCCGAACTCGACGAAGCGTTCGCCGCCGCGACCCGCAACCTCGCCCGCCGCGCCACCGAGGCTGGTGATCCCTCGCTCGTGGAGATGATCACCGACTGGCACCTTCCCGCCGCCGGCGAACGCCAACTCATCGTGCGAATCCCGTCCCCGATCGAGAAGCCCGCGACGGTGGACACGCCCGCCGAGGAGATGGTCTGGAACGACTTCGTGGCGGCGCGACGCACCCGCGCCGCGGGCCTGTTCGAGCATGCGGTGTTCGTGGCCGGCGGCCACGACCGCACGCCCAGCCGCGACGAACTGGCGAAGCCCACCGCCGATGCGCCGCCACTGGCCCAACGGTCGTGCGAGGCCCTACGACTGCTGCACGAGGCGCTCCGCGAAGATCCGCACCATGAGCGGGCCCGCGAGGCTGGCGGATGGGTGAAGAGGGGTGACGACTGGCTCTGGCCGGAGGCCGCGAAGCGGCTTGATCGCGGCGAAGCCTACGATCCGGCGTTCGGTTGGATGCCAAAGGCCAGGCTCGAGCGGTATCGCGGCGGCGAGCGTTCCGACCGGGGCCGCTGGGTATCGGCCGCGGACGACGACGCCAGGCCCCGCGACGTGAAGCACGGCCGCGAGTTCCACTCCGACCACTGGGAAATCGTAACCGCCGCCAGTCTTGCCGATGCCGCCGTGCTCGCGGAGACACTGGAGGAGACCCGCGACGTCTGGCGGCAAGTCTTTGGCGCGTATGCCTTCGAGCCAGCCGACCTCGAGAAGCGGCTGGCGGGCCGTGGCCGCACGTCCGTACACACCCCCCACTCCGCGATTCTCTGTGCCGGCCGCGGACAATACGTTTCGGAACTCGAGCCGCTCGAGCCGCGGGTCGGCATGACCAACGGGATCTACTGGACGCCGACGAAGACGATCTGGTGTTTCACGGACGAGGCAGCCGACCCGCCGGAGCCCGACCCGATCACGATTCATCACGAGGCCACCCACCAGCTGTTTACTGAGGGCCGCGCCGACGCCGAGAAGGCGCGGCAGCAGGCGGGTGAGCGATGCGGCTTCTGGGCGATCGAGGCGGCCGCCTGTTACATGGAGTCGCTACAGGCGACCGGCTTCGGCTGGACCGTGGGCGGCCGCGACGCCGGCCGTGCCCCCGCCGCGAAGGATCGGCTCGACGAGGAGTTCTACGTTCCGTTCGCCGAACTCTGCGGCCTGGGACGCAAGGCGTTCCAAGCCCATGAGCGGCTCAAGCAGGTCTACAGCCAGATCGCCGGCCAGGCCGACTTCCTCATGAACGGTGAGGGAGGCCGCTACCGGGAGTCGTTCGTGGAGTACCTCGCCCGCGTCTACCAGGGCACGGCCGATCCTGACACGCTCGCGCGTCTCTGCAAGCGGAGCTACGCCGACCTCGACGACGCCTACCGCCGCCACCTGTTGCGGTAGAGAAAAAGGTGCCAGCCACCAAATCTGGGTAATGTGGGGAGTTGAGTCAGCCGTCAACCGAGCCGCAATGCCGTGCGGTCAACTCTCGGTCGGCCACGCGGCCGCAGCGTCGCCACGAGATCGAGCCGCGCGGCGACCTCCTGCACCCAGCAATCGTCACCGAACGGCTGTCCACGAACCGCGCACATTCGTAAGCGGGCAAGTTCGCCCTCGGTCTGTGGCCGGTTTACCCACTCAATCCATTGATTACTGTGCCTCTCAGAGGGCCCCGGTGCCGGCCACGGCGCGAGGGGAATAGGGCCGGCGGGCGATCCCTGGCCGAGGCTCGACCACGGCCACTCTTCCGCCCGGGCCACAAGATTGGCCCGCAACGGGTTGCGCTCCACATAGCGGACAACACACTGAAAATAGTCTGCGGTCTGGATCGGAAACGACTTGAAACGCCCCTGATAGAGGTGGCCGTGCCCGATTTCGTCGTGAAACCGTTTCCAGCGTTTCACATGGAGATTCGTGACGTGCTGAACAAACGCCGACAGGTCGCCGTCTCGCTCAGGCCAAAGGACCATATGCCAGTGGTTGGGCATCACACAGTAGCCGCAGACCCGCATCGGCCTGGTACGCAGCGCCTCGGCGACCGTCTGAATAAACGCGTCGTAGTCAGCGGGCGAACCAAACACCGTCCGCCGCCCCACAGATCGATTCAGGACATGAAACGCCAAGCCACCGGGTGAGACTCGATTCGGTCGTGACATATACGCATGTATACTCTTTGAGGCGGCCGTGTCAAACTACCCAGATTTGGTGGCTGGCACCTTTTTTCCTACACTCCCCGCGTCAGTTTCCAGCCCTTGAAGGAGCCTCTATGTCCGCCGACCTCGACCGCCTCGCCATCGATACGATCCGCACCCTCTCGATGGACGCCGTTGAGGCGGCAAAGAGCGGCCACCCAGGCACCCCAATGGCGCTCGCGCCGGTCGCGTTCACCGTGTGGAAGGATTTTCTGCGGTACGACCCAGCCGACCCCGCCTGGCCCAACCGCGATCGGTTCGTGCTCTCCTGCGGCCACGCCTCGATGCTCCTCTATTCGTTGATCCATCTCGCCGGCATCCGCCGTCCAAACGGCGCACCGGCCGTGTCGCTCGATGAGATCAAGAAGTTCCGGCAACTCGACAGCGTCTGCGCCGGCCACCCTGAGCACCACATGACCGCCGGCATCGAGACAACCACCGGCCCGCTCGGCCAGGGCTGCGGCAATTCCGTCGGCATGGCGATCGCCTCCAAGTGGCTGGGCGCTCATTACAACCAGCCCGGCCACTCGGTGTTCGACTACGACACCTACGTGCTCTGCAGCGACGGCGACCTGATGGAGGGCGTGGCCTGCGAAGCGGCGTCGATCGCCGGCCACCTCGGCCTCGCAAACCTCTGCTGGCTCTACGACGACAACCAGATCACGATCGAGGGTGAGACACATCTCGCGTTCACCGAAGACGTGGGGAAGAAGTTCGAGGGACTCGGCTGGCGGGTCGAGCGGGTGGCCGATGCCAACGACACTGCCGCCCTGAAGAAGGCCCTCACGGCGTTCAAAGCCGAGCAGCACAAGCCGACGATCGTGATCGTCAAGAGCGTGATCGGCTACGGCGCCCCGAAAAAGGCCGGCTCGCACGAATCGCACGGTGCGCCGCTCGGTGCCGAGGAGATCAAGGGGGCCAAGGCCGCATACGGCTGGCCCACCGACGAGTCATTCCGGGTTCCGGCCGAAGTGCCCGCGCACTTCGCGGGCACACTCGGCGCCCGTGGCGCCGCGGCCAACACGGCCTGGAAGAAGACGGTGACGGGGCTCGACTCCGCCTGTGGAGCCGAACTGGCCGACTTCCTCGCGGGCCGGCTGCCGGCCGGCTGGGAGAAGGCAATCCCCTGCTTCCCGGCCGATGCAAAGGGGCTCGCCAGCCGCGTCTCGAGCGGCAAGGTGATCCAGGCCCTGAGCGCCGCTGTGCCCTGGTTCCTCGGCGGCTCCGCCGACCTCGCCCCCTCGACCATGACGCTCGTGCCGGGCGCCGGTGACTTCGGCCACGACAGCTACGCGGGCCGCAACTTCCACTTCGGCATCCGCGAGCACGGCATGGCCGCGGCCTGCAACGGCATGGCGCTCTCAGGCCTCCGCCCCTACTGCGCCACCTTCTTCGTGTTCCTCGACTACCTGAAGCCCTCGCTGCGGCTCTCGGCGATCGGCAATCTCGGTGTGATCTACGTGCTCACACACGACTCGATCGGCCTTGGCGAGGACGGGCCCACGCACCAACCGATCGAGCAGCTTGCCACCGCCCGCGCGGTCCCTGGCCTTTCAGTCTTCCGCCCAGCCGACGCCAACGAGGTGGCCGAAACATATCGCGTGGTCATGGAGCGGGCAGACCGCCCCGCGGTGATCGTGCTCTCACGGCAGAACCTTCCCACGCTCGACCGCTCCGCCGGCCTGGGCTCCGCGGCGGGCACAGCCAAGGGGGCCTACGTGCTCAAGGAGGCCGACGGCGGCAAGCCTGACTGCATCCTGATCGGCACCGGCAGCGAGGTGCAGATCTGCCTCGAGGCCGCCGACAAGCTCGCCTCTGAGGGCGTCAAGGCCCGAGTGGTGAGCATGCCGAGCTGGGATCTCTTCGAGCAGCAAGACTCGGCCTATCGAGAGAGCGTCTTGCCGAAGGCGATTACGGCCCGCGTGGCCTGCGAGGCCGCCTGCGGCTTTGGCTGGGAGCGTTGGCTCGGCACGCGGGGCGAGTTTGTGGGCATGAAGAGCTTCGGTGCCTCGGCGCCCGCCCCGGTGCTCTACAAGCACTTCGGAATCACATCAGACGGCGTTGCGGCGGCCGCCAAGCGGTCGCTAGCGGCAGGGTAACTCGCCCGCGGGCCGCGGCCTGCGTCAGGGCTGGTGGTGCGAGTCGCCGATGGAGGCGTCCTCGGCATCCTTGCCGGCGCGGTGCTCGCCGTCGTGGTTACGGTAGAGGTGATCGTCGCGGTGTAGCGCGTCGGACTGCGCCCTTTCGACGTGGCCGTCCTCGAAAAGGATGAAGTGCACTCCCTCGGGATGGTTATCACTCCGCTCGCCACCCTCGTTCGGCGCGTCGGCCATCAGCGGGTGATGCCGGCGGTGGCCGTCGACGATCGGCAGCAGCTCACCAGAGGCGTCGCGATGCCCCATGGTGTAGCCATAGTCTCCCCCCATCGACCGCACGAGTTCATCGAACTCGGGCGTGCCGATGGCGGCTCGAAGTTCGTCCATCGATGGGATCCGGAAGTTGCCCCGCCGCGATGACTCCGAATCGGGGACAAGGACCGTGCCGTCGTCGGCCACAAGGCGGTGCTCCGAGACAAGTGTGGGAGCGTAGAGGCCGGCACGGGACAGCGGGCCCTCGCCTGGAGGCGAAGGGTACTGGCGATGGGCGCCAGCGTAGCCCTGCAGCGAACCCGCGAGCGACTGGAGGTTGCGTTGGGCGCGGCGGGCACGCGCATCGGCGATCGATTCCAGCAGAAGCGGGGCGACCAGCACGCACGCAGCGAGCGCCGAGGCGGCGATGATCATCCGGTCGAGCCACTGGCGGCCCGACGTTCCCTGCCACTCGGCATCGTCACGCGTCGGCACGGCGGGCCGGGTCATCGGCCGCATCGGAACGGTTGCTGGGGCAGCCTGCGAGGCCACGAAGGCCACAGTCCGCTTCGCCAAGCCGGCCGGCGGGGCCAGCGGCCCGCGATCACGGTCCAACGGCCGCAGGGCCTTGCGAATCAAGTCCAGATTCCGCCGTAGGTCGGGGCCCCGCACCGGATCGGCCAGCGCGAGTTCCACCTGTCGAGACTCGCCCTCCTCGAGGGCGCCAAGACAATAGCCAACGAGTTCGTCTTCACGCATGGCTTGGCCTCGCGTCGGCGTTCTCGGTCCAAGACAGTGCGGGGATCATGCTCCATCCTCCATGGCTTCCGGCACGGCGCGTCCGCTCCGCTGCCACGACTCGTTGAGTTTGAGGAGCGCTGAATGCAACCGGCTCTTCACCGTGCCCACGGGAATGCCGAGCACGTCGGCAGCCTCGCGGTATTTCATGCCTTGGTGGTAGACCAGCATCAGTGCACTCTTGAGCGATTCGGGAAGGTCGTCAACGGCCGAGCGAACCCATTCACGGGCTTCCTCGACCTCCATCTGCTTGTCGGCCGTCTGCCCATTTCCCGCTAGCATTTCCACGAGCGTGCCAACGTCATCCTCGCCACCGGTGCGGTTGTCGAGGCTGACCATTCGATGCCGACGGTTGCGCCGCTGGCAATCGATGGCCTGGTTGGTCGCGATCGTGTAGAGCCAGGGCCGGAACCTGCGGCCTTCCTCGAACTGCTCCCTCTTGAGGTGGACCTGGAGAAACGTCGCCTGAAACACGTCCTCCGCCATCTCGGCGTTGCCGAGGTAGCGACGGAGGTAACTGAACAACTCCTGCTCATACCGTTGCACGAGCGACTCAAAGGCCGCCGCATCCTCGTTTCGGCGGCAGCGGCTGAGCAGTTCCTCATCGGAAAGCCCGCCGACCACACCGCCTGCCCCGGAAGCCGGAGTCGGCACGCTGTGGCCACCGCCCGAACGTGAATCATGCAAATCCATCACTGCTACGGTGCCGGCAGGGGAAGGGTTCGCGGGCCTGAAAGAGTTTGGTTTTTGGGGTTCCGCGTTGGGCCCGTAACGCACGTGGTTCGCGGGCGAGGCGGCGGTCGATCACCCCGTCTGCTGAGTATAGCCCGAGACCCGTCCGGCCTGCCCGGGCGAGCAGGCCAGGCAGGACCCGTGGCGGTTTGACTTTTTGCGGTCAAACCTCGACATTCGCCGTCATCCATGAACCGTAAAGCCCCCTACCGCTGGGCCTCTCCGGGCGACCTCAACGCCTTTTTTGGCCTGTCGATCGACAACCTCGCCGTCCTGGTGCTGACGGTCTCCCTGCTGGCGACCGTCTTCGGCTATCCAGCCCAGTTTGCCCTCTCACACCTCGTGCCGGGCACGGCCGTGGGCGTGGTGGTGGGCGACCTGATCTTTACCTGGATGGCCTTCCGCCTGGCCCGCCGAACCGGCCGTAGCGACATCACAGCCATGCCGCTCGGCCTCGACACGCCGAGCACGTTCGGGATGGTGTTCTTCGTGATCGGCCCCGCCTTCGCAGAGGCGGTGGCCGGGGGCATGGATCAGGAGGCCGCCGCCCGCCGGGCCTGGCATATCGGCATGTGCTCGATCGTCGCCAGCGGCGTGTTCAAGATGGCCTGCGCCTTCGTCGCCGGTCCCGTTCGCCGGCTCGTGCCACGGGCGGCGCTGCTCGGCAGCCTGACGGCGATCGCCCTGGCGTTGATCACGTTCCTGCCACTCCTCGAGATCTTCGCATCGCCGCTGGCCGGGCTTGTGGCGCTGGGCATCATTCTCGCGAGCCTTACGGCCCACGTCCCATTCCCCTTCAAGATTCCCGGCGCGCTGGCGGCGCTCGTCGTGGGCGGGCTGATCCAGTTCGCCGGCCAGCGGGCCGGCTGGATTCCCGATGTCGGCCACATGGCGATCGACCCTGCCGCCGCGCTCTGGCCGACGGAATGGCTGGCCGCCTTCCGGTGCGAGTGGCTCGAGGCCTGGCCATACACCGTGAAGTATCTGCCGGTCGTGATCCCTTTCGCGCTGGCCACGGTGGTGGGGGGCATCGACTGCACGGAGAGCGCTGCGGCCGCCGGCGACGAGTATGACACCGGCCAGGTCATCGGCGTTGAGGCCATCGCCACGGTCATCGCCGGCGCCTGCGGCGGCGTGATTCAGACCACGCCCTACATCGGCCACCCGGCCTACAAGGCGATGGGAGGCCGCGCGGCCTACACGCTCATGACGGCCGCTTTCATCGGACTCGCCGGCCTGACCGGCACATTCGCCTACCTCTACCAGATCCTGCCCGGACCGGCCCTTGTGCCGATCCTGGTGTTCGTCGGCCTTGAGATCACGGCCCAGAGTTTCCACGCCACGCCTCAGAGGCACTATCCGGCGGTCGCCCTCGCCTGCGTGCCGGCGCTGGCAGCGCTGGCCAAGATCGAAACCGACAAGGTGATGGCCGCGGGTGCCCATCCCGATGCTCTCCTCGCGCGGGAACTCTTCTCTCTGCAGATCATCTCCGCCGGCTTCATCGTCACGAGCGTGCTCTGGGCCGGGATGCTGACGGCGCTCTTGGATCGCCGGCTGCCACGAGCCGCTGGCTGGTGCCTCGCGGCGGCGGCGTTTACGGCGTGCGGCGTGATCCATTCGCCCTTCAAGGATGGCCGACTGTTCCTCCCGTGGGCCATCGGGGAACTTCCCGCCGAGGCGGCCGGCCGAGGCCCGCTGGAACTTGCCATGGCCTATGGCCTGCTCGCGGCCCTGTACATCGCCTGGTCGGTGATCCAGCCAGCCACGCCGCTGCCGGATGCCACCGACGAACACCACTGACGGGCGTTTCATAGGTGGTCACACGTGATCTGAGGCTCGGGGCTGCCCGTGCCCGTCGCCGGACGCTCGCTACGGGCATCCTGCCCTTCGCTCGCTCGATGCTGACTTCGCTTCGCCATCCCTGGCTGCGCTCGTCAGCAACGCCGGCTCCCGGGCACGGGCAACCCCTCGCGGCCTCATGCCTTAGAAAGCCGACCGGCCGTAAGGCCGCGGGCATCCCCTCACGCTGGAGCCCACTTCAAGCCGACCGGCCGTAAGGCCGCGGGCGAACCACGCTGGATGCGAGTTCTGGTGGTGCCTCACCCCACGCCTCACGGCGTTGGGCTTGTACAAGCGGCCGCCGAGAGGCAGAAGGCGTGACCCGTACCAAGCCGTTTCAGGCTTCGCGACGGGCCGCCTGCCGCTCGGCCGCGAGGCGACGAAACTCGGCATCGGCCTCCGGAAAATCCTGGATGATCCGCCGAAAATCGCTCCCCTCGAGCACCAGCAGATCGCACGGCCGTGTCGCCCGCACCGTCGCGCTTCGCGGCCGGTCGAAGAGGACCGCCATCTCACCGAAGAACTCACCCTCGCCGATGCGGCCAAGCACCTCCCCCGCCTCGCCAACCGCCTCGAGTTCACCACGGCAGACGAAATACATCTCCGATTTCAGGTCGCCACACTCCACCACCGCGGTCCCTGCCTCAACGACCAGCGGCTGAAAGGCAAGCAGGAGGTTGTTGAGCAGCACGACCGGGGCCGCGGTGAAGAACGGCGACCGTGCCAGCACCGCGCGGTTGAGGCTCTCGTGCCAGCGGCGGCTGTCGCGGGAGAGGAGCGTGCCGGCGGCCAGCGGCCCCCACGTACCGGCAGCGTAGTTGGGATAGTCGCCGGCGCGTGATTCTCGCCACGCGTCGAGCACCGGTTGCACGATCTGCCAGGACGTCTCCACGAAATCGGTCCGCGAGAAGAGCGTCGGATCCCCGTTGAGCGCGCTGAACAGCAGCACCTCGTAGCCGGTGCCACGGGCGGCTTCAAACGTTTCGGCATAGTCGAATCGCATACCAGCCGATTGCAGCACGAAGGTCGGCCCCGGCCGCTTGGCCTGCATGCGGATCTCGACGGCCTGGAAGGGCTGGATGTGGAAGATCAGTTGGTTGCCCAGGCCGCACAACGGTGCGGACGGTTTGAACTGGACGACGATCTCGGTGCCCCGTTTCCACAGTGCCTTACCCGACCTCAGGTAGACCGGCATGCCGGCCCAGCGGTCGTTATCGACGTGGAGTTTGACGGCGGCGTAGGTCTCGGTGTTCGAGTCGGGATCGACGGCCGGCTCCTCTCGGTAGCCAACGGCAGTCTCTCCGTCGGCCCGAACGCCGGCGCCATACTGACCCCGAACGCAGTCACGGTCGACGTCGTCACGATTCAACAGCCTCACAGAGCGGAGCAGGGTCGACTTGGCGTCGCGAATGACGCCCGGATCGAGCGACGACGGCGGTTCCATGCAGACATAGGCCAGCATCTGCAGGAGATGATTCTGGAGCATGTCGCGAACCACGCCCGTCTTGTCGTAGTAGCCCCCGCGGGTCTCGACACCCACGGTCTCCGTCGCCGAGATCTGGATGTGGTCGATGTGACGGGCGTCCCAGAGGGGCGCGAACATGCTGTTGGCGAGCCGGAACGCCAGCAGGTTCTGCACGGTTTCCTTGCCGAGGTAATGGTCGATCCGATAGATCTCGTCCTCGCGCCAGTGATCAAGCAGCGTCTGATTGAGCGCCCGGGCCGAGGCCAGATCCTTCCCGAACGGCTTCTCGACGATAATCCGCTTCTGCCCCGCGAGCCGGGTGAACCCGGCGGCATCGAGCTGCCGGTTCACGAGCCCGAAAAAGTCAGGCGAGATCGCCAGGTAGAGCAGCGTGTTACCGGCGGCGCCGCTCGACGCCGCCACCTCATCGACGAGCGACTTGAGCCGCGTGAAGGCGGCCGGATCGTCGAACTCGCCGCCGGTGTAGTGCAGCCGCGATTCCAGCCACTGCCAGCAGCCCTCGTCGAGCGTCGCCCGCGTGTTGAAACGGCCGATCTCGGCTCGCTGCTGGCTGCGAAACTCGGGGGTCGTGATCGGCTCACGGCCCATGCCGACGATGGCGAAGGCCTCGGGCAAGAGTCCGTCACAGGCGAGGTTGTAGACCGCCGGGATCAGCAGCCGCTTCGTCAGGTCGCCCGATGCGCCCACGATCACGAGCACGCCCGGAGCGGCCGTAACCGTCCGAGCAGGCCGGCCGTCACGCTGTGTTTCTGGTTGCATGGCTGCGACTCCCCTGGGCGGATCGTAGCACAGCGAGAGAAATGGCCCGCAGAGCTTCAGCCGACCGCGGCGACCCATCGCCCACCACTACTCCAGCCCGTAGGCACCAGCTGTCGGGATGTCGATGCCCGAGCGGCTCGCGAACTGCGTCCGCGAGAGGAACCGCGGCTCGAGGTTGAACGTCACGCCCACGTTGTTGCGGCTGTAGTCGACGTTGAAGCCGAACGTCATCAGGAACGACTCGCCGATCCGCACGAGCTGGAAGTTCTGACCGATGTTGTTGCCCGTGAGGTCGATCGCCGAGCCGAACGAACTCGCCCACTTGGGGCTCATCCGGTAGGTGTACGAGCCGGCAAGCACCGAGGCGCTGATCGGCCCGCCAAACTGGTTGAAGCCGATGTAGAAGCTACCGCGGGGAGTGCGGTTCAAGAGCACGCCCACGGTGTAGAGCTGCTGCCCGCCGCCAAAGAAGTCGACGTCGGCCGTCGAGAGCACCGCCGTGCGGTCGCCCACGTGCCAGCGGAAGTCGTACTGCCAGAGCCCCATCACCTGGCCGAAGTTCTGGCTCGTCGTCGGGAAGAACTCGCCATCCACGTCAAACGTGATCCAGTCGATGATCCGCCGGTTGCCGATCGGGCCCCGCTTCGTCTGCCACCGCTGCCGGGCCGCCACGCGGAAGGCAGTGAGGTCGTTGACGATCTCCGTGGGGCCAGTGACCCAGCTGCCCATGCCGCGACGGACGGCGTAGCTCCGCGGGTCGTATTTGTTGTCGGGCCCGAAGATGTAGGGCGCCCCGAGCGGCGTCGGGTAGCCCGATCCCTGCGGGGCGTTGAAATCCCAGTAGGGAATGTTGCGGCGGTACTGGTTGATCGTGTCGTCATCGATCTGGTCGTAGAGCGGGAGCTGGTCGATGTTCTGCGTGGCATTCGCGTAGGAAAACTCCCCCTCAAACACCACCTTGTGGGCGAGGCCGTGGAGGTTCCAGAGCTGGCTCTCGACGGTGTTGTCAGCCGTCCACATCGGCAGGCTGGAGCGGATGCCCACCTGCCCGTAGGCGCGGTCGAGCGGCGACCCGTCAAGCGCCTCGCCCCAGTGGGCGAGTTCGCCGAGGGCATACGGTACGAGCTTCACCGCCCCCGCCTGGAACGGGAGATCGAGCTCTTGTCGTGTCGACACCCGCTCGCCAAGCACGTTGCTCTCATAGGGGAGCAGCGTCCAGATGTCTCGGCCCTGACCGACCGTCGGCGTCTGCGGCGTGCTCTGCTTCGCGTAGGCGATGCCTGAGTGCTCGTACCAGCTCACAGCGTCATAGAGCAGCGGCTGGCCCATGTAGTAATGGTCGAGCCGCGGCCACCACTCCGTCTGCGTGAAGAACGGATCGAGGCGGACGCTCGTCAGCAGGCGGAGTTCGCGGTTTTCCACGGGTCGCCGCAGGTCGAACCACGTCCGTTGCTCGTAGCCCTCCTCCCACTCGGCCTCGTAGTACTCCTCGAGGAAGTTCATGTCGCTGATCCACCCGGCAGTGCCGCGCGCCTGCCAGCCGCCGAAAAAGCTGTCGGTCGTGCCACCGAGATCCTGGCGGTGCCGCCAGAACGTCCGGCCGCGGAACGTCCGGTCCGGATAGCCCGGGTACGTGAGGTCGCGGCGGTAGAGACCGACGTTGTCTTTGCCCACGTCGCCGATGAACCAGGCGTCGAGGTCGCCGCTCGCGGGCGTCTGTAGGCCGAGGAACGACGGCCGGTTGTAGAGCAGCGATGTGCCGCCACCGGGGCCACGCAGGCTCAGGTAGTCGACGTCGAAGTCCCAGTCGACACCGTCGGGCGGCCGCCGCCAGCCGAACACCTGGAAGGCATCCCAGCCGGTGAGGAGCTGCGTCCCAAAGATCTGGTCGTTCTTGATCTGCAGGTCGTTGATGTAGAAGGTCGGCTTCTTCGCGTTGGTCGCCAGGATGGGCCACCAGAGCACGGGTACGCCGCCGACGGTCACGGTGTTGCCGCGGCTGGTAATGAACTGCTGGTGCTCGACCGCGGGCTCGCCGGTGGCCGGGTCGATCGCAGCCTGACCATACGGGCCGGCCAGCGGCACCTGCTCGTCGGTGAACTCGAGCTCCCGAGAGCGGAACTCCCAGGTGGGCACACCCAGCCGACTCGAGGTGAGGCCCGTCTGCTGGGCAACGAACCGGCTGCGGTCCACCTGCCGCAGCACGTCGGCCCGTAGTCGCACGGCACCGGAGTAGTTGTCGACCGGCGTCAGCACCGTCGCCCCGGTGATCACGCCACTCGACCGCGGCACGTCGTAGAACATGTTCTCCGCCTCGACGACCCGCTGGCCCTGACGGAAGACGACGTTGCCCTCCATGTAGAGCTCCAGTGGCGCGTCGGTAGCCTCGGCAGAGGCCCCATCGAGGTCGGGCTGCGCCGAGCCACGGGTCCAGATCACGAGGCGGTCGGCGGAGATGTCGAGCGGGCCCGCCGGATCAACGCCATCGATCACGAGATTCACCCCGGACGTGATCACGGCGATCCACTCGTTGCCCGACGGGCTCGGCAGCCACTTGATCGCCAGTGGCACGCTTGAGCGCGGGAACGCGCGCAACCGACGGGCCGGTGCCGCGGCGGCCACCTTCGGCACCGCGGGCGCCCCAAACTCGCTGAACTGCGTCTGCTCGATCGGCGACTCCTCTGCCGAGGCGAGCCGGACCGCCGAACCGTCGTCACCGCCACCCTCAGCCGTGATCACTGTCGGCTCGGCCGGCTGCTCGTAGAGCGGCGGTGGCGCGGTGCTGCCAACGACGCTGGCAAAGTCGAGTCGCGGTTCGCGGAGCGTCCAGAAGCGGCCTGTCCAACGCGGTCCGCGGACGGTTGCAGGTCCGCCATCGCCGCCGGCCGTCGAGGTCACCTTCACGTCACCCGCCATGCGGACGAGCACGCTCCGCACACGTGGTTCCGCCGCCTGGCCATCGTCATCCGGTGCATACGCGGCATCCTGCTCGATCCAGATGACGGCCTCGTGCGCCGCCGCCTCAGTCGCTCCCTGCGTGATCTGCACGCCGCCCGTCAGATGCCAGACGTCGTAGGCGCCCTCGGTCCATCGCGCAGCCTGCGTCGCTTTGACGGCGAGTGGCTCGGCGGGATCTGCCGATGGCACCTCGATCCGGCCCGCTTCGGCAATCGCGGCGGCGAGGCCCTTGGCTGGTAACGAGGCCAGCGCGCCGGCGCTGGCCTCGGGAGTCATCGTCGTGTCGGCCGCGACCGCGCCGGATTCGGAGCAGGCCGCTGCAATCGCCATGAGCATCGCGAGCGCGGACCGCAGGCCGGCCCCCGCGCGCAGGCGGAGGGCGCAGTCGACGGGCGCCGGCGGCAAGTGGCGGTGCTGCACTCGGGACGTTCGCTGGGGTTCGAAAACAGAGCTGGGGGCCGGGAAAATCGCGGGTTTATAGGAGTGGCCGCGCACGTGGGTCAAGGCATCGCAGCCGCCATCAATCGCCCGCAAGTCGCGGCGGCGTGGGGGGTTATCGCCGACCGCATCCTGGCCTCCGCCCCACCGTCAGGAGTCGCTCTGCCGGCCCCGCGGCCGCGCGAGTTGGGGCGAACGGCGACGGCTTGCGAATCCACGAGGCGGCGGCGGGGGCAATCTGCCGAGGTACTCTGGGAGGCTCGGTAAGATGGATTCCTGCCGCGCCATGGCTCGGCGTAGCCCCCGCCGTCCGCGCGAGTCGCCGCCCTTGTCCGCTCCGTCGCACCCAAGCGCTCTTCCCCAGACTGCCCCGGGGGCCTCCGTCGCGTCACGACTCTCAGCTTTCCTGATCGATCAGCGGCTGGGCTTCGCCATCCTCGCCGTTGCGATCACGGCGGGGGCGGTGCTCCTGTCAAAGCGGCTCGAGTTCTCGCGGTCGATCGACGCGATGTTCGATCGTTCCGACCCGGCCCTCGTGCCCTACGCGCGGATGACGAGGACGTTCGGCTCCAACGAGACCGTGCTCGCCGCCTACGACGATCCGCACCTCTTCACGTCTGAAGGAATCGCCCGGCTCCGTCAGCTCGCGGCCGAACTGGGATCGGTGCCCGGCGTGGCCTCGACCACGAGCCTGGCCAGTACGCCACTGGGCGACGCCATCGTCGATCTCGACCGCGGGCTCGCCGCCGGCTGGGCGCGGCGGCTCGTGTCACTTCTGGAGGGCTATCTCGTCGGCGCCGATCACCGCACGGCGGGCATCGCCTGCACGCTCGAGCCACGTGACGGCGCTGCCGCGCAGCCAGGCAAGGGACCGACCCGTAAACAGACGATCACCGAGCTTCGCAAGCGGATGCAAGACATGCCAGCGGGCACGATCGCTGGCGAGCCGGTGATGCTGTTGGATGGATTCGAGATGCTCCAGCGCGACGGCAACCTCCTCGGCACCGGTAGCGGCCTGCTCGCAGGCGCCGTGCTGCTCGCCTGCTTCCGGAGCATCCGCTGGCTGGTGGTACCGCTGGCGGTGGTGCTGTTCTCGCTCTGGACGACCCGTGGCCTGCTCGCCCTGGCCGGTCTCAAGCTGACGATGGTCTCGACGATGCTCTCGGCGATGGTCACGGTGGTTGGGATCGGCACCGTCACCCACGTGATCGTGGAGTTCAGGCGACTCCGCTCTCTGGGGATGCCGGCGATCGAGGCCCTGCGAACAGCCTTCACCACGCTCTTCTGGCCCGTGGCCGGCGCCATCGCCACCGACGTGATCGGGTTCGGCTCTCTCACCGCGAGCAACGTGGGCCCGGTGCACGACTTCGGCATCATGACGTCGATCGGCGCCATGACGGTGCTCGTGGCGATGGGCCTGGTCGTTCCCTTTCTGGCACTCGCGGGCCGTTTCGATCCCGATCCACGCATGGCCTGGGGCGAAGGGGCGCTCGACCGCGGGCTCGACGCCCTGGTGCGGCGGATCATCCGGTATCCGCTGCCGATCCTCGCCGCGGCGGCGGCCGTCACGATCGCCGCCATGACCGGCATGCGGTGGCTGACGGTGGAAACCGATTTTACGAAGAACTTCCGCGATTCGAGCGCCACGGTGAAGGCGTACGACATGGTGGAGTCGCGGCTCGGTGGCGCCGGGGTGTGGGACATACTCGTTCCGGCAACCGAGCCGATCGATGGCAACCAACTCGACGCACTCGACCATCTCGCCGATCGGCTCCGTCGCGAGGTCACCGCGCCGGGTCCGGACGGCGCCATAACGCCGGCACTCACGAAGGTGATGAGCGTCGTGGATGTGGTCTCAGCGGCTCCGCTGCTGCCGCGAATAGGGCAGGCACTGGCTGTCAATGCGATGCTCCGGCAGGAAAATGACCGACAGCCGGCTTTCGTGCGGTCGCTCGTCGGCCGCGATCGCCAGGACGGCGGAACCTGGCTGCGGGTCATGCTCCGGGCGCACGAGCGGCAGCCCGCGGCGGCCAAGCGGGCGATCATCGACCAGGTGCGACAGATCGCGGCGGAGGAGTATCCAGCCGCTGGCCGCCGGGGTGGCGCCGAGGTGACTGGGTTTTTCGTCCTCCTCTCGCAGCTCGTCGACCGGCTGCTCGCCGACCAGTGGCTCACCTTCCTGATCGCAGCGGCGGGCATCTTCCTGCTCCTGGCCGTCGCCTTCCGCAGCCTGCTGCTCGCCGCGATCGCCCTCGTGCCGAACAGCCTGCCGATCTTCGTCGTGCTCGGACTGCTCGGCTGGGTTGGCGAGCCGATCAACATGGGCACAGCCATGATCGCCGCCGTGTCGATGGGGCTCTCTGTCGACAGTTCGATCCACTACATCGCCGCCTTCCGTCGTAGGCTCGCTGACGGAACGCACGCCGCCGCCCTGGAGACGGCCCACCAGACGGCCGGGCGAGCGATGATCTTCTCCACGCTCGCCCTCACGATCGGCTTTCTCGCTCTGACCACAAGCGGATTCATGCCCACCGTGTCATTTGGCTGGCTATCGGCGCTCACACTCCTCGGCGGGCTCGTGGGCAATCTCGTGGTCCTACCGGTGCTCCTCGCCCTGGCATCCCCGTGGCTCCGCGGCGGCTCGCCCGCCGCCTGAAAACGTGTACAACACGTCGTCGTCGTGGCCCCTGGAATCGCCGCGATGTTTCCCGGAGAGAGAGACCATGTCCCGCGAGTTCCTGCCGATCGCTGGTTCCGGCCCTATCACCTGCGAGCCCTCCACCCGCCCAGACTCCGTCGATGCCGAGGCCGTCGTCGTCTTCATGGCCGAGGGGGGCGTGGGTATCGGCTCGGCCGCCGAACTTGATGCCGCCACCAGCGGGCTGCTCGGCAGGCTCGCCGCCGCCGGCGAGCTCACCGGCCGTCGCTACGAGTGCGTGCCCCTGCTCGCCGCCCCGGGGCTACGGGCGGGCCAGTTGGTCGTCGTCGGCGTCGGCAAGCGGGAAGACGTGACCGCGGGCGTGCTCTACCGCGCAGCGGCCACGGCGTCGCGACACCTCGCCGCCAAACCCCGCGGCCGCGTCGCCTTCGTCGCCGACGGTGCGTGGACCACCAAGCAGGTGGAGCAGGCCGTCGCCGGTGCCGCCGTGGGCATGGTGGGTCAGGATCTCTATCGCGCGGAGCCGAAACGAAACCGGTTTGGCACCACGATCTGGATCTCGGCGCCCGTGGAGGCGGTCGAGCGGGGGGCGGTGATCGCCGACGGCGTCAACCTCGCCCGGCGGCTCATTAACATGGCCCCAGACGACATCTACCCGCAGTCGTTCGCCGATGAGTGTGCCACGATCGCCGGCCGCACCGGGCTCGACATTGAAATCTGGGACGAAGACCGCCTCGTCCGCGAACGGTGCAACGCGATCCTCGCCGTGGGTCGCGGCAGCTCGCGACCGCCGCGGTTGGTGATCCTCCGCTACCGCGGCGCCGGCCGCACCGGCCAGGGCCGCGCGGCGACTGACGCCGTGCCCCAGCTCGCGCTGGTCGGAAAGGGCGTGACCTTCGACTCCGGCGGGCTGTCACTCAAGCCCTCGGAGGGCATGCTGACGATGAAGTGCGACATGTCTGGCGCCGCCGCCGTGCTCTCCGCCGCCGCGACGATCGCCGCGCTCAAGCTGCCGATCGACGTGGTGGTGGGCATCGGCCTCGTCGAGAACATGACGGGCCCCGCCGCCTACAAGCTCGGCGATGTGATCACGGCCCGCAACGGCACGACGATCGAGATCCATAACACAGACGCCGAGGGGCGGGTGGTGCTGGCCGACGTGCTCGACGTGATCCGCGGCGAAAAGCCGCGGCGGATTGTCGATCTGGCCACGCTCACCGGCGCCTGTGTCGTGGCTCTCGGCCAGGACGTGGCGGGCCTGTTCACCAACGACCAGGCCTGCTGCGACGCCGTGGCCGCCGCCGCCCGCGAGGTGGGCGAGCAGGTCTGGCAGCTGCCGATGTATCCCGACTACGACGAGCAGATCAAGAGCGAGGTCGCCGACATCAAGAACGTAGGCGACGGTCGCTGGGGGGGCGCGATCACGGCCGCCAAGTTTCTCGAGCGGTTCGTGGGTGGCATCCCCTGGACCCACGTGGACATCGCCGGCCCGGCCTTCTCCGAGAAGAGTAGGCCGTGGACCGACGGCGGCGCGTCGGGCTCAATGGTGAGGCCGCTCGTCGAACTCGCCCGCGCCGGCGGGTAGGATGCCCGTCGCGTGGCCGCGAGGGGCTGCCCGTGCCCCGTTGCCGGACGCTCGCTGCGGGCTCCGGCCCTCCGCTCGCTCGATGCTCGCGGCGCTCCGGCATCCTGCCTGCGCTGGCGAGCAACGCCGGCTCCCGGGGCACGGGCAGCCCCTCGCTGATTTCCCGTAGCACAGGTTTTCAACCTGTGCCGCAACTCAGCAAGCTCCATCATCTCGCTCAGAGCAGCGTGGCGAGCTCGTCCACGAGTTCGGAGAAGC
This sequence comes from Candidatus Kuenenia stuttgartensis, assembly GCA_945870505.1. Lineage (GTDB taxonomy): Bacteria > Planctomycetota > Planctomycetia > Pirellulales > UBA1268 > QWPN01. The sequence goes on from CAMBSN010000013.1 coordinate 44,366, forward strand.
GGGCCAGGGCGATGGCGACCGGCTCGGGCTTCTCGAGGTCCACGCCCGCATCGCGGAGCAGATCGAGCGGCCACTTCGACGAGCCGCCCCGGAGAAACCCGAGATAGCGGTCGAGCGCGCCTGATTCGCCCTCGGCCACCTTCTTCGCCAGCGTGATCGCGGCGGCGAGGCCCGTCGCGTATTTGTAGACGTAAAAAGCGTTGTAGAAGTGCGGGATCCGGAGGCACTCAAGCTCGAGTTGTGAATCGACCGCGAAGCCTGGCCCAAAGTAGGCGTCGAGGAGTTCGCGGTAGAGCCCGCGGATCCGTTCGAGCGTGAGTGGCTCGCCCGCCTCGGCCGATGCATGGCTCTTTCGTTCAAACTCCGCGAACATCGTCTGCCGGACGATCGTGGCTCGGATCGAGTCGATCTCGCGGGCGATGATCGCGGCCCGCTCCTTCGGCGACGTCGCCCGCTTCAGAAGAAGCCGCGTCAGCAGCTGCTCGTTGAACGTGCTCGCCACCTCGGCCACGAAGATCGTGTATCCGGAATACTGGTAGGGCTGGGCCTCCGCGGAAAACCGCGTGTGCATCGAGTGGCCGGCCTCGTGGGTGAGCGTGAAGACGTGCTCGATCACGTCTTCCTGGAAATTCATGAGGATGTACGGCTCGGAGTCGAAGGTGCCGGAGCTAAAGGCGCCAGACCGCTTGCCCGCATTGGGGTAGCGGTCGCACCAGCGGCCGCGGAGGCCCCGCTCGAGCCTCATGCCGTAGTCGGCACCGAGCGGCGCGAGTGACTCGAGAATCACCGCCACGGCCTGATCCCACGTGTGCCGCTGCTCGAGCTCCGGCACGAGCGGCACGTAGCAGTCGTAGTGGTGGATCTCGTCGAGGCCGAGCACCCGCTTCCGCAGGTCGTAGTAGCGATGGACCGCCGGCAGATTCGACCGGACCGCCGCGATCAGCTGGTCGTAGACGGCCAAGGGCACGTTGTCGGCGTAGAGCGCGGCTTCGACGGCACTGGGATAGTTCCGCACCCGGGCCGCGTAGATGTCGCGTTCGTTGGAGCCAGAGAGTGTGGCCGCAAGCGTGTTGGCATGGGCCTCGTACTGAGCATAGTACTGGTGAAACGCGGTGCGGCGGACCTCGGGTGCCGGGTCGTGGAGGAGCGTTGTGAAGGTGGCGTTCGAGAGCTCGATCCGCTCGCCGGTGTGGGTCGCCACACTACCGAACTTCAGGTCGGCGTCGGTGAGCTGCCGAAACACCTTGCCCGCCGTGCCGGCAAACGTGCCCTGCATCGCCAGCAGCTTCTCCTCGCCTTCGGAGAGCGTGTGGGCCCGGGTACGAACGAGCCTTTCGAGCAGGAGACGGTACGGAGCGAGAACCGGCAGGTCCATCCAGGCCGCGAGGGTCGCGGGGGGAATCGCCATGATCTCGGGCCGGAGGAAACTTGCCGCCTCACTGGCCCGGGTCGCCACGTGCTGGAAGCGGCCGACCATCCGCTGAGCATCGGCCGAGGCGAGGTCTTCGCTGGCCCGCAGTTGGGCGTAGGTGCCGATCCGGTCTCCCTCGCGGTCGAAGGCGAGGTCGTGCGCGAGGCACTCCGCAAGCCGCTCGGCCGACGCGCCGAGGGTGCCGGCATAGGGGGCGAACTCCGGAATCCGCGACTCCCAGCCTTTGAGCGCCTCCTCCCAGTCGGCGTCGGATCGGCAGAGGCTCGCGAGATCCCAGGTGTCACCGAGGGCCACGTCCTTCCGCGCCGGGAGTGTCTTCACCTCGCCGTCACTCATCGGTCACAGCCTCCACACAGCGGTGCCCCAGGCGAGGCCACCGCCGAAGCCACAGATCACCACCGTACTACCCGGACCGACGCGGCCCGTCCGCCAGGCCTCCTCAAGCGCCAGCGGGATCGACCCGCTGGAGGTGTTGCCATAGCGGTCGAGATTCATGAACACCTTTTCGGCCGGCAGCCCGAGCGAGTCGCGAACGCCTTCGACGATCCGGGCGTTGGCCTGATGAAGCACGAAGAGATCAACATGGTCC
>CAMBSN010000014.1:0-45780 GCA_945870505.1 Candidatus Kuenenia stuttgartensis
CGCTCGCTCGATGCTGACTTCGCTCCGCCATCCATGGCTGCGCTTGTCAGCAACGCCGGCTCCCGGGCACGGGCAGCCCCTCGCTGCCACCCCGTAGCACAGGTTTTTCAACCTGTGTGTCTTCTCGGCTCGCCTTGGGCTCGGTTCCCCATGGCCTGCTACTGGCAGTTGGTGCACGGGGCCGGCGTGGCCCAACCGTTCGACCAGAGTCCGTTGCCGGCGAATGGCACTGGAGCCTTCCCTGGGGTGGTGGCACCAACGCGGCTCGGCCGGCGGCCGGGGCAGTCTTCGAAGGCGTCAGGCTCGATGAACACGACCCGCACGGCGTTGGGATCAAGCCCCAGGAAGCCGTCCTCGGTCTCCAGCAGGTGTGTGAACTTCTCCTGAAGGACAGCCCGGACCACCTCCGCGGCCTGCCGCTCCCCAGTCCGCTTGTCACCGACGAAGAGGTTTCGCCGGGTTGTCATCGCCACGAGCACCTGGTGATCGCGGTGGTAGACGCGAAACGCGTCGTCGGTGTCGATGAAACGGCGGAGGTTCTCGGCGGCATCGGTCTCACCGTCCGCGATCGCGTCCTGAATCTCGGACGCCACGAACGATGCGTTTTGAGCGACCCGGTCACCTGCTGCGGGACTCAGCGGTCCAGCACTCGCGGACTGCATGGTGGCGGCGGTGGAGGAAACAAGAACAGCGGCGGCGACCGCAAGGACGAAGCGGCAGTTCAAGGACATGGCCGGATTCCACGAGGGTTTGAGGGGGAGACCGAATACCCCTCCGACGCTAGTTTCGCGGGAGGGGCTGGTCAAACGGCCTAAAATGTCGGGCCGGCACGGGGAGGACCAACTTCGAGGGCCAAGGGCGGGGAGGGCCAAGCGGGTGGCCAAGGGGGCGACGGAGAGGAAGGGCGGGTGGTGCGGCGTCCACTTTGACCGTGCCCGAGGCCTTACGGCCTTCGGCCTGCACGAGCACCGGGAACGGGGCCTGCGGATCACGGGTGATCCGGATCAGATGGGTTGGCGGCCGGCGACGGGGCCGCGGGCCCGAATGGCGGCGTGGATCGCCTGACGGGCCTCGGCGTCAAGCTCGCACCGCAGTGCGGCAGCATTCTCCCAGACCTGCTCCGGGGATGTGGCCCCAAAAAGCACACTCGTGATTCCGGGCTGCTCGGCCGTCCAGGCGAGCACCAGGTCGGGCAACTCGCAGCCGAGCCGAGCCGCCACGGGCCGGAGGGCATCCACGAAGTCGAGGTTCCGGTCAAACTCAGGTCCGTTGAAGATCGGATACTTGTGGCGGCTATCGCTCGTCGGGAACGTCTGGCCGCGACGCATCCGGCCTGCGAGCAGCCCCTTCATCAGCGGCCAGTAGACCACCATCGCCACGCCGTGGGCGAGGCACCAGGGGAGCACCTCCGCCTCGATCTCCCGCTGGAGCATGTTGAACTGCATCTGGCAGGCGACCAGCGGGCACGCCGTCGCGAACCGCGAGAGATTCGCCGCTGATGCGTTCGACAGCCCGATCGCCCGGGCCTTGCCGGCTTCGAGCAGTCGCTTTAACTCCCCAGCCGATTCCTCGATTGGCACGGTCGGGTCGGGGGCGTGGAGGTAGAGGAGATCGAGCCGGTCGGTGCCGAGGCGGTCGAGAGTCTCATCGACCTGCATTCGGATTCGCTCAGGCCGGCCATCGACCACTTGCCTCCGTGGCGGGTCTTTTGCCTGATCGGGCTCCCAGTGGATGCCACACTTGCCGGCAATCACGACATCTTCGCGGCGGCGGCCCGGCAACGCCTCCCGGATCGCCCTCTCGCTCTCGCCGTGCTCGCCGTAGCAGTACGCCGTGTCGAGGTGGGTGACACCAGAGTCGATCGCGGCCCGCACCGTGGCGACCGCCGCTTCTCGGGTGACTCCGTCGCGGGTCATACCGGCGAGGGGCCAGCAGCCGAGGCCGAGCGGGCCAACGGCAACGGTTGACGAGCCAAGGGAGCGGGGCGCGAGGTCCATCTGGATAGGAGTCAGGGGTTCCGCGGGGCTGTGGCGGCAGTCGCCGGGAACTCGCCCGTGGCGAGGAATCCAGCCACGAGGTCAGCGGTCTCGCGGCTGAAGAGCAGGCCCGTGTGCCACGTTGGCAGCGTGATGTGGGCGTGTGGGGCGTCGGGCCGCGTGCTCTCTTCGGCCACCAGGGCGTCGTGCTTCGCCGCGATCACGCCGATGTCGATCCCCTGCGGTGTCGGCAGTGAGTTCACGAGGCTATTTTCCGCCGTGGAGAGTTCGGCCACAGGTGTGAGGAACCGGCCAAGCGTGCGAGCCGTGGCTGTGGCTACGAATGAGCCGCGGTTGGGCGGGGCGAGCATGACGAACCGCCCCATCTTCCGCGGTCGGTAGCGGTCGAGGGCCGCCCGGCTGATGATGCAACCCATGCTGTGGCCGACCACGTGAAGCGTGTCGATACGCGCTTCACGGTCAAGCAGTTCCAGTTCACGGGCGAACCGCTCCGCGTGGACGAGCAGCGAGCAGCCCATGTTCCAGTATCCCCACGCGGTCGTCGAATAGCCGTGGGCTTGCAGCCGGCGGCTCAGCACCGCGAGCATGTACTTGTTCGCCATGAAGCCATGGACGAGCGCCACGCATTCACGCGGGTGATCAGGGGGCGAACCCGGCGTGAAGCGGACCGATGGCATGGGCTGGCTACGTCGGCCGGCCCGCGGGCGACGCAGGCCGCTGCGGCGCCGGACAGCAGTCGAGAGGGCAGACGTCGTGGTTGGCGGGCAGGTTGCCGATGGCGACTCGTTCTGGCAACGCCCAAGCCCGCTCCGCGATGAGGTCGCAGACCATCGACACGAACGCCGGGTCAGTGCCGACGGTCGCCGCCCGGGCCATCTCGATGCCGAGTTCCCGGCAGAGGTCGGCCGCCTCGGTGTCGAGGTCGTACAGCACCTCCATGTGGTCGGAGATGAAGCCGATGGGGGCGATCACCACCTGTCGGCCGCCGCGAGCGTGCAGGTCGCGGATCGCGTCGCAGACGTCGGGCTCGAGCCACGACTGCGTGGGTGGGCCGCTGCGGCTCTGATAGACGAGTTTCCAGTCGACGACACCCGCCTCCGCGGCGACGAGCCGGCACGATTCCTGGAGTTGCGGAACGTAGCGGCAGCCGTCCGCCATCGAGGTCGGGATGCTGTGGGCCGTGAAGAGCACGGGAACGCCAGCCCTGTCCGTCGCCGGAAATCGCTCAAGCGCCCGCTGCACGTTGGCCGCCATCGGCCCGACGAAGCCCGGATGGTTGAAGAACACGCGAATCTTATCGACCTGCGGGGCTCTTTCGCCGAGCGAACCGCACGCCGCGGCGATGTTTTCACGGTACTGCCGGCAGCCGGAATAGCTTGAAAAGGCGCTGGTCACAAACGCGATCGCCCGCTTCACGCCCGCATCGGCCATCTCGCGGAGCGTGTCGGTGAGCAGCGGATGCCAGTTGCGATTGCCCCAGTAGACGGGCAGGTGGGGACCGCGACGATCGAGTTCATCCCGGATCGCTGCCAGCAGGGCGATGTTCTGCTCGTTGATCGGGCTCTTGCCGCCGAAGTGGTAGTAGTGCTCGGCCACTTCAAGCATGCGCTCTCGAGGCACGTTGCGTCCGCGGAGCACGTTTTCCAGAAATGGAATCACATCGTCGGGGCCGTCGGGGCCGCCGAACGAGACGAGCAGCACGGCGTCGTAGTTCGACTGCGGCTCGCTCGTGGAGTTCTCGGCGTGGAGCGGGTCTGCCATGAGCGTGGTGCGGGTGCGGGTGCGGGTCTGCGGTGCGATCCGCCGCGCGGGCGACAGAGATTGACCCCACGGGGATTCGAACCCCGGTTACCGCCGTGAAAGGGCGGTGTCCTAACCACTAGACGATGGGGCCGTGCCGGATCGGATTGACCCTCGGCTACGGGCGGAAACCGACCCAAAGCGTACCCGCTAACGGCCGGCGGCGTAAGTGCCGAACGGCACTCCGTCCGTTCCTACGCCCGACACCGCACCATCGGGAAAAAATCAGTCCCGCGGCGGAGCAGGTTGCTCAGCCGCACGCGCGGCCTCTGGATCAACTCCGGTCGCTCCGACCGCCGGCGCCACGACGGACGCAGCATCGACCGGTTCGCCCCGGGCGATCGCCTCGAAGACTTCGCGGCGGTGCACAGGCACTTCCTTCGGCGCCTCGACGCCGAGCCGGACCTTATCACCACGGATCTCCACCACAACGATCGTGATGTCGTTGTTGATGACGATGCTCTCGTCTTTCTTCCGCGACAGTACGAGCATAGGGCCAATCCTTGGCGAAGCGGATCCGTCGCCTACGGACTCCGTAAACTCCTCAACTGTAAAGGTTTCCAGTTGTCAGTCAAGCATTTTCGGCGGGTCTGCTCGGAGCTGGGGGGTGGTTTTTCAGCCGTTTCGCCGGGTGACGGGACGTCCGGGGCCCTGATTTGGACAGATTCTGGGGGGGCGGTCGTTGCGGACACCTGGAACCGCGGCCGTTCGCCAGGAGGCGAGACGGTCTGCGGTGGGGCAAGTTCGCCAAACCGCGGGCTGCCCCCACAACACGGTCGCCGCTTGTTGGGACGGAAGCCACACCTATACTTTCGCGCGACTTCCCTCCGCCCTTCGCCTGACACCATCCACGGGCCTCCCGCATGAGAGAGTGGCTTCGCAACCTGTTCACGGCCGTGGGCACGGTGCTCGAGGGCATGCTCGTGACGCTGCGGGTCTTCAGCAGCACCTACGACCAGAAGCGTCGGACGTTCACGGAGCACTTTGAGTACCCGGAACTGCCGGCGCCGGTGGCCGCACGGTACCGGGGCTTCCACCGCTACGACCTCACCACCTGCATCGCCTGCGACCAGTGCGCGAAGGCCTGTCCGGTCGACTGCATCTACATCGGCAAGGAGCGGGTCGAGAACGGCAAGGGCTTTCAGGTGAGCGGATTCACGATCGACTACTCGAAGTGCATGTTCTGTGCACTCTGTGTGGAGCCCTGTCCGGTCGACTGCATCTTCATGGGCTCGACACTCGATCTCTCGTGCTACAGCCGTGACGGAACGATCGTCGACTTCGCCCGCCTGCCGGTCGAGGTGGCCTGGGGGCGATCCACCATCAATCCCACGGCCGTCGCTGCCGCGAAGGTGATCGTGGAGCCCGTCCATGGCGGGCCCAACCAGTAGCCGAACACATCTTTCAAACGCCACCGTCATGCACCCCACTCTCATCGCCGGCTTCGTCGCCCTGTTTGTCGCAGTTGGCGGCGCCTTCCTTGCCGTCAATCTGCTCGTCGGCCGGCTGGTGCGGCCACGGATGCCAAACGCTGAGAAACTCGAGGTGTACGAGTGCGGTGAACCGACCATCGGTTCGAGTTTCGTGCAGTTCGATCTGCGGTTTTACGTGGTCGCGTTGTTGTTCATCATCTTCGACGTGGAAGTCGCGCTTTTCTTTCCATGGGCGACGGTGTTTGGCAAGGCGACCCAACTCACCGATCCCGCCCTTGTCTCGGCGACGGCTGATGGAGGCGTGAGCCCGGCCAGCAACGGCCTACTTCGCGAACTCGGTGTGCATGATCCATCCGTTCCGCAGCAGGCGGGGCCGTTCTTCACGCCCACGCTCCCCGAGGTCCGGCACGTTGAGGCGACGCGCGGCGAGATGACGCCTGCGCAGGCCTCGGCCCAGTGGTCGCTCGCGCGTGCCGGGTCGCTGCTCGCCCGAACAGCCCTCGTCGACATGGCAGCATTCTTCGCCGTGCTGCTCACAGGATTCGCCTACGTCTGGTACCGCGGCGACCTCGACTGGGTCCGGGCGGTGTCGGCCGAACGAGCCGGTTCGGCGGGCCGCGTCTCCACCCGCTGACGACGACGGCCCATCACCCCACCATCCCGATTCACGAACGGAATACCATGCGAGGCCCCGGTTTTCTGGAGCAGTTGGAGGAGGCCCTGCCCGGCGCTGTCGTCGGCAGGAACCTCGAGGCGATCGACCCGTGGGTCGAAGTCGCCTCCGAGCGGATCGACGACGTCTGCCGCTGGCTGGCGACGTCGAGCCCGGTGCGGTTTGACTCGCTGCAATGCATCACCGCCGTCGATTGGTGTGAACCCGACCCCAAGAAGGCCGCCAAGGTTTCCTGGCAACCGCACCTCGAGATGGTCTACCACCTGTGGAGCACGCCGACCCGCGTGAGCCTTGTGGTCAAGACGAACCTGCCCCGTTGGAAGGCCGACGTGCCTGGTCAGCCGCCGGAGATTCCGAGCGTCTGCGGCGTGTGGCGCGGAGCCAACTGGCACGAGCGAGAGGTCTACGACCTCTCGGGCGTGTGGTTCACCGGGCATCCCGACCTGCGGCGGATCCTCTGTCCGGAGGACTGGGAGGGCTTCCCGCTCCGCAAGGACTACGAGATGCCGCTCGACTATCACGGTATTAGGGGGAAGTAGCGATGGCTTCGATGGTTGACGACGATCCCCGGATCATCGAGTTTGACGTCCGCACGGACGAGATGCTTGTCAACATGGGTCCGCAGCACCCGAGCACTCACGGCGTGCTCCGGCTCGTGCTTCGTACCGATGGCGAGGTGGTGTCGGAAGTGGAGCCGCACATTGGCTACCTCCACCGCTGCGCTGAGAAGATTGGCGAAAATCTCACGCATCGCCAGTTCATCCCGTACACCGACCGGATGGACTACCTGGCGGCGATGAACATGAACCTCGGCTGGGCCCTCGTAGTCGAGAAGCTCATGAAGTATCAGGTGAGCGAGAAAGCCCGCCACCTGCGGGTCCTGATCACCGAACTCAATCGGATCGGCAGTCACCTCGTGGGCATGGGGGCGTACGGCCTCGATCTCGGCACCTTCAGCCCCTTCCTCTACGCGTTCCGCGAGCGTGAGAAGATCCTCGATCTCTTCGAGGAAGCTTGCGGTGCCCGGCTCACCTACAGCTACATCACGGTCGGCGGCCTGACGGCCGACCTGCCGCCGGGCTGGCTGCAGAGGTGCGAGGCCTTCCTTGGCCAGTTCGAACCGATCATCAAGGAGTATCACGCACTCCTCACCACGAATGCGATTTTCGTGAAGCGGACGGCGAACATCGGCGTCATGTCGCCGGACCTCGCGATCGAATACGGTTGCTCCGGTCCCGTGCTCCGTGGCAGCGGCGTCGATCAAGACATGCGGCGGGACGGCGAGGCGATCTACACCGCCATGTACGAGGGCTACGCTTTCGAGGTGGCCGTGATGAAGGACGGCCAGTATCCCCGCGACCGCGAATACCCGGCTGTGCCGGCCGATGCCGTGCTCGGCGACTGCTGGCACCGGTTCTTCGTGCGGATGCTCGAAGTCGTGCAGTCGATGGACCTCGTCCGCCAGGCGATGGACCGCTACTCGGCCTGCAATGGGCCGCTCGGTGAACCGCTCAAACTGACCGAGAAGATGCCCGCTGGCGACGCCTACCTTGAGACAGAGTGCCCCAAGGGCCAGATGGGCTTCTACATCGTCAGCGACGGCTCGGCGATCCCGTGGCGGGCTCGGGCCCGCTCCAGTTCCTTCTCGAACCTCGCCGTTGCCCACGAACTCTGTCGCGGGTGCCTGATCGCCGACGTGCCGGCGATCGTGGGCAGCCTCGATATCGTGATGGGTGAGATTGACAGGTAGGCGAATCGCCGCGCCCGCTCACCACGAATCGTGCGCGCCGGCGACGGGCCGGCAGTTGTCTCGTCGCGGTGGGCCGGGGCGGCCCAAGGCTCCTCGAGCAACCGCCGATCCCGTCGCCTCACTGGTGGAGGTGGTCGGGCCGATTTGCTGCCGGGACTTGTGAAAAGGAGTGGGGTACGGCACACTTCGTGAGAATTTTCACGAAGTGGGTTTCCGCTCGGGAAATCCGCGAACCGCAGGGCTTTCGAGGCGCCGAAACGCTGACTGATGGCTGACTTTCTGATCAACACTTTGGGCCTGCCGGCGTGGCTGGCGTGGACGGTCGCGGCCGTCGTCGCGGCCGTGCTGATCCTTCACGTGATCGCCGGTGGCGCGCTCGTTTTCATCTGGGCGGAGCGAAAGATTGCCGGCCGCATCCAGGACCGTCTTGGCCCCACTCGAACGGGCGGGAAGTTCGGCTGGCTCCAGTCGCTCGCCGACGGCATCAAACTCCTGGCCAAGGAAGACCTGATGCCCGATGGGGCCGACGGCATGCTCTTCCGGATCGCGCCCTACGTGAGTTTCTGCGCCTCGTTCTGTGCCTTCATCTGCCTGCCCTTCGCGTTCGACGTCGTCGGGCAACGGCTCAACGTCGGCGTGTTCTTCGTGATCGCCGTGCTTGGGCTGGAGGTCTTCGGCGTGATCCTCGCCGGGTATGCCTCGGCCTCGAAGTGGTCGCTGTTCGGGGCGATGCGCGAGGCGGCTCAGGTCGTCAGTTATGAAGTGCCGCTCGGCATGTGCGTCGTGGTGCCGGTGATGCTGGCCGGAAGCATGGACCTCGTGACGATCGCCGAAAAGCAGGCGGGCTGGTTCACCAACTGGTTCCTGTTCCACGACCCGTTCACCTTCGTGGTGTTCTGGATCTACGTCACCTGCGCCGTGGCCAGCGTCAATCGCGCGCCATTCGACCTTGCGGAGGCCGAAAGCGAACTGGTCGCCGGCTTCCACACCGAATACTCGGGGCTGCGGTGGAGTTTCTTCTTCATGGCGGAATACGGCTCGATGTTTCTCGTTTCAGCGTTGGCGGCCTTGCTCTTCATGGGGGGCTGGAACGGCCCGATCCCGGTGGCCACGCTGCTCGGGCTTTCCGAGGGCACGGGCGACACGGCTCACTACTTGGTCAGGCTCGTCGGCTTGGCGAATCTCATCGGCAAGGCCACGCTCGGCGTGCTCATGATGATGTGGATCCGCTGGACCCTGCCCCGCCTCCGCATCGACCAGGTGATGACCACCTGTCTGAAGTACTGCACGCCGCTGGCTGCCGCCATGTTTCTGGGCGCCATGCTCTGGCAGATCGCGCTCCCCGGAGGCCTGGTGCCGGTGCTTCATCGCCCGGCCGCAGAGATCCGCGAAGGCTGGCTGCCAGGGCCTGGCGGCGAGGTCCGCGCCAGAGATGCGGTCAGCACCGGGGATGCGGTCAGTACCGGGGATGCCGTCGCCGCCAAGGTCGCTCAGGTGGGGTCATGATGCCCGGCATCGCCACATTCGCCGACGCGGTCCTCGCCGCCCCGCTGCCGCTGGCCGCGATCAACTGGCATTCCTTCTTCTTCGTGCTCTTCGCCGCGCTCGCCTGCGGGTTTGCGGTGGCGGTCGTGGCTGCCGAGAACGTCGTGCGGATGGCCCTCTACCTCGTGCTCTCGCTGGGGGCCACCGCGGGCCTGTTCTTCCTCGCTGGCGCCGAGTTCGTGGGGGCGATGCAACTCATGATCTACGTCGGCGGCACCCTGGTGCTGCTCGTATTCGGCGTGATGCTTACGGCGCAGGCGCCGTTCGTTTCCATTAAGGGGAGTGGTCGCGACAAGGTTGTGGCCGGCGTTGTGGGGGCGGTGCTGCTGGCGGTGCTGCTCCAGGCCGCCCTGTCGGTGAAGGCGTGGCGGGCCCCGGCGGCGGGTGTCGTCGCGGATCCCGCAGCCACGCCGATCGGCATGGCGCTTGTCGGGGTTCGCGTGGATGAGCCGGGCGTCGGCGCTCCGGCCAGGAACGTTCGCCCCGGCTACCTGCTGCCGTTCGAAATCGTGTCGATCCACCTGCTGGTGGTGCTCGTCGGTGCCGCCTACCTAGCTCGAGCGAAGCGGCGGAAGATTCCGCGGGCGATCGACGTGGCCGCGTCAGCCGAGCCGCCGGCATCGGTTGCGGAGCATGCGGCGATCGGCCGTGACCGGCAGCGGAGTGGTTCCGTGCTCGCAGGAGGTCGGTGATGACGTTGGGTCTTGCAGTCGCCACGCCGGTGTTCGGACTGATCACGCAACCGGTGAGCGTCGCCCACTATCTCGTCGTCGGGGCGATCATGTTCGTCTGCGGCATCGTCTGCATGGCGATGAAGCGGAATGCCCTCGGCGTGCTGATGGGCATCGAACTGGTGCTCAACGGCGCCAACGTCAACTTTGTCGCCTTTGCATCGCCCTACCTACAGGGTGAGGGCTCGCGGTCGCTCGGCCTCGATGGCCAGGTGATCGCCCTGTTCGTGATTCTGCTGGCAGCCGCCGAGGCTGCGGTGGCGCTCGCGATCACGCTCAACTTCTACAACAACCACGCGACCGTCGACGTTGATCGGGCGGACGACCTCAAGGGCTGACGCCTCGCCTGTCCACGCACTCAACCATCGCATCATGGATCTCTCCACCCAACTCCCGCAGCTCCTCGGCCTGGCCTGGCTCATGCCGCTGGCCTCGTTCGTGCTGATCCTCTTTTTTGGCCCGAAGATGGGGCATCATGGCCGCAACGCCGCCTGGGTGGCGACGGCCGCGATCGTCACGTCGCTTGTGCTCTCGCTGGTGGCGTTCGTGTCGTGGCTCGGGGCGCACCCGGTGTCGGCCGGGCATCACGGTGGGGATCATGGGGCCGCTCATGCCGAAGACCATGCCGACGCGGCCGGCCACGTGGCAGGCGAGCACGGCAGCGACGCGTGGCACGCTGCCGGCGGCCATGCTGCCGCAGGGCACGGCCCGATCGCCTATTCCGGTGACTGGTACACGCTCTACGAGGGCGGCCGGCTCCGGCTCTCGATCGGCTGGTACATCGACTCGCTGACGATCCTGATGTTCGTGGTGGTCACCTTCATAGCCACCTGCATCCACGTCTATGCGTCGGGCTATATGCACGACGAACTTCACGACGTCACCGATCACGAGGTGACGCTCACCGACGGCCATCATCTCCACCGCCCAGGTCGCTTCCCGCGTTTCTTTCAGGCGCTGTCGTTGTTCTGCTTCTCGATGCTTGGCATCGTGATCGCCGGCAACCTGGCGATGGTGTTCATTTTCTGGGAGCTCGTCGGCATCTGCTCGTGGTTTCTGATCGGGTTCTACTACGAGCGGAAGAGTGCTTCGAACGCCGCCAACAAGGCCTTCATCGTCAACCGCGTCGGTGACTTCGGGATGCTGATCGGCCTGATGGCCCTCTGGGGCGCCCTGGGCACGCTCCAGTTCGCCGATTCGTCCGTGCCTGGTGCCGACGGTCATGCGGTGACGAAGCCGGGCCTCTTCAGCCTCGTGCGGCCCGCCGACCACGGCCACGCGCTTCGCGTGCCAGATGGGATGGTTGAGTTCGCCGCCGCGGAGAAAGTCGCCCATACGCCTCCGGCCGAAGTGGCGGGGAAGGTCGATGCCTGGCGAGCCGAGGGCTTCGGCCGCTGGCTCCTGTTCATCGCCGGCGTCGGGATCTTCTGCGGTTGCGTCGGCAAGAGCGCTCAGTTTCCCCTGTTCGTCTGGCTGCCGGACGCGATGGAAGGCCCCACGCCGGTCTCGGCGCTCGTCCACTCGGCGACGATGGTCGCGGCAGGCGTCTATCTCGTGGGGCGGTTCTTTCCGGTGCTCACGCCCGACGTGCTTCTCGTGATCGCCTATGTGGGGGCGATCACGCTCTTCATTGCGGCCACGATCGCGCTGGTCGCCAACGACATCAAGCGCGTGCTCGCCTACTCCACCGTGAGCCAACTCGGCTACATGATGCTCGCCCTTGGCGTGGGCGGCTGGGCGGCCGGGCTGTTCCATCTCGTGACCCACGCGTTCTTCAAGAGCCTCCTCTTCCTCTGCTCAGGCTCGGTGATCCACGCCTGCCATACCAACGACATGCGGAAGATGGGCGGACTCGCCAGAGTGATGCCTTACACGGCGGGCACGATGCTCGTGGGCTGCCTGGCGATCATTGGCGCCGGGATCCCGTTCGTGATCGGGCTGTCTGGCTACTACTCGAAGGACTCGATTCTCGCCCAGGCCCTGTCGTTCGCGCAGGCCAACCCTCGGCACACGATCCTCTTCTATGCGGTCGCCGGTGGTGCCGCCCTGACGGCCTTCTACATGTTCCGGCTCTGGTTCATGACGTTTGCCGGGGAGCCCCGTGACCACCACGTGGCCGAGCACGCCCACGAGTCGCCTCAGGTGATGGTGATGCCGCTGTTGGTCCTGGCGGTGCTCGCCGTCGTCGCCGGCTGGACGCTTCCGGGTGGCTTCGGGATCGCCAATCTGCTCGAGCAGTCACGGCCCGCCGGGACCGTGGAGACAGCCGTGGGCGGCTTCGCCTTTGGGCAGACGCTGACGATTCCCGCGGAGCACCTCAGTCACGGCGAGCCGTTTCACTCGACGGCGACCTGGACTGCCTTCGCGACGGCCCTCGGCGGAGTCTTGCTCGCGGCGGCCATGTACGTCTGGCGGGTGATTTCACCCGCGGCTGTCGCCGCGATGTTCCGACCAGTGTATTCCTTCCTCGCCAATCGCTGGTACTTCGACGAGCTCTACCACGCCCTGTTCGTGGTGCCGGCCCACGGCCTCGCGGCGGTCGCCAGCGGAATCGATCAGGGGCTGATCGATCCGTTCATCAACTTTCTCGCCTGGACGACGCGGCAGGTCGCCGGCATCGACGCCTGGATTGACCGCACGTTCGTCGACGGGTTGGTGAACGCTACCGCCAATGCCACCTGGACGCTCGGCAACGAGCTCAAGAGACTGCAGACCGGCAGCCTCCGGCAATACGTCACCTTCATCGTCGTCGGCACCGTGGCCCTGTTCGTGATCGCCAGCCTGTTCTTCCGGCAGGCCCTCGCGGGCTGACCAGCCGACCACCACCTATCTGCATTTCCCGGAACCCCAGACGGATCCTCCGATGTCTCCCGCCGACACCCTGACACAGCCCGCCCTCTGGCCCCTGTCGATGATCGTGTTCCTGCCGGCGCTCGTCGCCGCGGTGCTGTCGTTGCCAATCATCCCCAAGGCCCGTGAGGAGCTGATCCGCTGGGTGACCTTGGCCACCACGATCGTCGTCTTCGTGCTCTCGCTTTGGATGGCGTGGCCATCGCTCTTCGGAGCGGCCGGGCCAGCGCAGTTCACGGTGGGCGAGGCCGCGATGCAGGGGGTGGTGAAGCGGCCGTGGATCCCGGCGTTCAACATCGAGTACCTCCTCGGTGTCGATGGCATCAGCATGCCGCTGGTCGTGCTCACGACGTTCTTGTCGGTGCTCGCCTGTGCGGCGAGTTGGCCGATCACCAAGCACGTGAAGGCCTACCACGTGCTCTTCCTGCTCCTCGAGACCGGCATGCTCGGCGTGTTCGTGTCGCTCGACTTCTTCCTGTTTTACGTGTTCTGGGAGGTGATGCTCCTGCCGATGTACTTCCTGATCGGCATCTGGGGCGGTCCGCGGCGGGAGTATGCGGCGATCAAGTTCTTCCTGTACACGCTGTTCGGCTCGGTCCTGATGCTGATCGCTGTTCTCATGCTCTACTTCACGAGCGACGTGCGGATGCTCTCCGACGCCCAACTCGTGGGGGCCCACGTCGTCAGCCCGGCGGCTGACGGTGCTTTGCAGGCCGACGCGATCGCCACGATCCGCGGGGCCAAGAGCCCGGTCCACACCTTCAACATTCTCGCCCTCGCGGAACTTGGCCAGCTGCCGAATTCGCCGTTCGCCGCGGCAGCCGTCTGGGGCATGAGCCTCGAGACGTGGGCCTTCCTGCTCCTGCTGATCGGCTTCGTGATCAAGGTGCCGGTGGTTCCGGTTCACACCTGGCTGCCAGACGCCCACGTGGAGGCTCCGACGCCGATTTCGATGATCCTGGCCGGCGTGCTCCTGAAGCTCGGCGGCTATGGCATCCTGCGGATCTGCTATCCGATCTGCCCGGGAGCTGGCCTGTCGCTCGCCTGGCTTGTCTGCGGCGTCGGCGTGGTCTCCATGGTCTACGGGGCCTTTGCGGCGCTGGCCCAGAAGGACTTCAAGCGGATGGTGGCCTATAGCTCGGTGAGCCACATGGGCTACGTGATGCTGGGGTTGGGTGTGTGGAGCGCCGTTGCGGGCAACCAGTTCCGCTGGGACGCCTGGGCTCAGGGCGTGAACGGCGCGATGTTCCAGATGCTCGCCCACGGCATCTCCTCGGCTGGCATGTTCTTCATGGTCGGCGTGCTCTATGACCGGGTCCACCACCGCAACCTCGAGGAGTTTGGCGGGATCTTCAATCGCATGCCGGTCTACAGCGGCCTGGCGATTGCCGTGTTCTTCGCCGGCCTCGGTCTGCCGGGTCTCTGCGGCTTCATCGGTGAGGTGCTGGTGACGCTCTCGAGTTGGAACTACAGCCGCACGCTGGCGGTGATCTCCGCGTTTACCGTGATTCTCACCGCGGCCTACATCCTCTGGGCAATCCAGCGGGT
This sequence comes from Candidatus Kuenenia stuttgartensis, assembly GCA_945870505.1. Lineage (GTDB taxonomy): Bacteria > Planctomycetota > Planctomycetia > Pirellulales > UBA1268 > QWPN01. The sequence continues at coordinate 14,328 of CAMBSN010000014.1, forward strand.
CTACCTGGGTGCGGAATACAAGGGCCCGCACGGCGACCACCTCACGCCGATCACCGGCCGCGAGTTGGCGATCGCCGCGCCGCTGGTGTTCTTCGCGATCCTGTTCGGCGTCGCGCCCCAGCTGATCTTCAACTACGTCACGCCGTCGGTGAACCGCCAGGTGGAGACGCTCGCCGACTGGACCCGCGACGTTGGCGGCAAGGCCGTGCAGCCCGTGGCCGGAGGCCCGGCGGCGGCGGATATGACGACGGTGCGGTAAGCACGACAAGGCACCATTTCACCGCACCAGGTAACGGACCCAAGCCCCATGGATCTCGGAACACTCCTCACGAGCAACCTGACCGACACGCTCGACGTGTCGCTGCCGCACTTCCGCACGGAACTGGCTCTCTCGGCCACGATCGTGCTCGTCCTGCTCTGCCGGATGCTGCCCGTGCTCCGCTGGCTCGACTCGGGGTTCGTGGCCATGGGCGGCGTCGCGTTTGCCCTCTGGTATGCCTGGTGTGATTTCCGCGGCCTGCCCGGCTCGCCGTGGGCGACGATCGCCGCTTCGCAGCCCGGCTCCGTGGAGCTCTTCGGTGGCCTGCTCGTGTTTGACTCGCTGACCGCCTACATCCGCCTCCTGCTGTGTGGCTTCCTCGTCCTCTACATCCTCTTCACGAAGGTCTCCGGCATCCCCGACCGCGAGGACGGCGCCGACTTTTACACGCTCGTGCTCGGTTCGTCGCTGGGGATGTGCCTGATGGCTTCGGCCAATCACCTGCTGATGCTCTTCATGGCGGTGGAGATGGCGAGCGTGCCGTCCTACGTCCTCGCGGGCTTGCTCAAGGGCCGCAAGGCGAGCTCCGAGGCGGCTCTGAAGTACGCCGTCTACGGGGCCGGAGCCGCAGGCGTCATGCTCTACGGCATCAGCCTGTTGGCAGGCGTGCTCGGCACCTGCCATCTGCCGAGCATGGCGGCCGAGCTTGGCAGGATTGTGGGTGAAGGGGCCGACACTGGTTCGATCATGGTGCTGGCTCTGGGCGGCCTGATGCTCGCGGCCGGCCTGGCGTTCAAACTCTCGGCCGTGCCCTTCCACTTCTGGTGTCCCGACGTGTTCGAGGGGGCGGCAGCGGAGGTAGGAGCGTTCCTCTCGGTGGCGAGCAAGGCGGCGGCGGTGGCCCTCGCGATCCGCGTGGCGTTTTCACTCGGCTGGCTGGGCGACGCCACGGGCGTCACCGCGACGGGCCTGGCCGACGTCCGGCACTTCTCCGTGTACCTCATCGGCCTGATGGCGGCGGTGACATGCACGCTCGGCAATCTCGCCGCCTACGGCCAGACCAACATGAAGCGGCTGCTCGCCTACTCGACGATCGCCCATGCCGGCTACCTGCTGATGGGCGTGGCGGCGGCGGTGGCCATGCTCGGCGTCGACCCTGAGGGGTGTCGCGCGGCGGTGGCTGCGCTGGCCTTCTACCTGGCCACCTACCTGTTCATGAACCTCGGGGCCTTCGCGATCGTGGCGGTGCTGCGGAACCGGCTGCGGAGCGAGGAGATCGCCTCCTACGCCGGTCTAGTGCACACGAACCCGGGGCTCGTCGTGGCCGCGGTGGTGGTGCTCGTGAGCCTCGTCGGCCTGCCGCCGTTCGCCGGGTTCGTCGCCAAACTCCAGGTGTTCGCGGCGCTCGCCAACGCGATCACCAAGGGCATCGAGCGGCCCCTGATGCTCGTGCTGCTGGTCGTCGGCGGCATGAACACCGTGCTCAGCCTGTTCTACTACCTCCGCGTGCTGAAGGTGATGACGTTCGACCCGCCGAACGACGCCCGGGTAGCCGCGGCGGCGCCGGTCTGGCTGCCGGGTGCGCTGGTCACCGCGGTGGTGGTGCCGGTGGTGCTGCTCGGCATCTTCTGGGGCGGGCTCCTCGCCGTCGCCCAGCTCGCCGGCACGTTCGCGTCGTAGCAATCAGAGACACCGCCATGGCCATTGACCCGCTCTGTCGCCTCGTCGCCTCGATCCAGCCGTCGATGCTGATGTATCTCGGCGACTCCGGCATCTGGTCATACCCGGGAGCCGAGTCGTTGAAACTCGCGCTGGCCGACGCGGTGGATGATCTCAAGAACGTCGTCGAGAGAGCCACGACGATTCTTGATGATCGTGAGACCGCGGTGCCCCAGAGAGCCGCCTACCCGCTCTCCTTCACCGCCCTGCACGACATCGACCTCTCGAGCCTGCTGCCACGGGTGATCGACGGGCTGAAGCGTCAGTTCGCGGACCTCGACGGCCTGACGGGCCCGGCCGGCACCGACGCGGCCGCGGCCGATCTCGTGACTGACGCGAAACAGTCCACTCGCCAGCACCTCGATGCCCTCGAGCAGCTGGCCGTCAAGCTCAAGGCGGGCCTGGCCGGAGTGCCGCCGACCGCGGGCTGATGGAACTCTACGACAGCCACTGCCACCTCGACCCGATGCGGTTCGGTGCGGAACTGCCAGACGTGCTGGCGCGGGCCCGCGCGGCCGGTGTGAAGAGGCTGACGGTGATCGGCACCCGGGCACTCGACAGCGAAGCGGCCGCCGATCTGGCCAGCCGTGAGCCGGGCATCGTGGCGGCGGCGGGCATCCACCCCAACGACGTCGCGGAGGCTGAGCCGGACGAATGGGACCGGATCGTGCGGCTTGCCGAGTCGGGCCGGGTGGCGGCCGTCGGCGAGACGGGGCTCGACTGGTATCGGACCACGGCGCCGCAGGAGATGCAGCGGGAGTGGTTTGATCGTCATCTCCGGCTCTCCCAGCGGCTGTCGCTGCCCGTCGTGATCCACACCCGGGAGAGCATCCGCGACACGCTCGACATGCTTCGCGAGGCGCTCGGCCGCGGTCCGCTCAAGCCGATCCTCCATTCGTTCACCGGCACGGCCGCCGAGGCTACCGAAGCGATCGAGATGGGCTGCCATCTCGGCTTTGCCGGCATGGTGACGTTTCGATCCTCGGCCGCGCTCCGCGAGGTGGCCAAGGCGGTGCCGCTCGACCGGATCCTTGTCGAGACCGACAGCCCGTTCCTCTCCCCGGAGCCGCTTCGCGGGAAGCGAAACGAACCGGCCAACGTGGTCCACACCGCCCGCTGCCTGGCGCTGGCCCGCGGCGAGCCGCTGGAGGCCTTTGCCGCCGCCACCACCGCCAACGCCCGCCGCGTATTCGGAGCGGTCTGACCCGAGCGTTGGTGTGGCTCCAGGACGTCCAGGGGTGTGATACTCTTGGTGCGGGGAGACCGCATGACCGCCTCGATCCGCCGCCAGACACCGTACGTGTTTCACGGTCAGACCACGTCGCTGTGCGACGAGTGCCTGGCGCTGGTGCCGGCGAAGATCCTGATCGAGGACGGGCAGGTCTTCTACCAGAAGCGCTGCCGTGTCCATGGGACCCGGCGGGTGCTCGTGTCCACCGACGCGGCCTACTGGCGGCTCTGTCACGACTACCTCAAGCCCGGCGACCGACCGCTCGCCCTCCAGACGCACACCGAGCGGGGCTGCCCCTACGACTGCGGCCTCTGCCCCGACCACGAGCAGCACTCCTGCCTCGCGCTCATTGACGTCAACGAGGCCTGCAATCTCACCTGCCCCGTCTGCTTCTCCGACTCCTCGCCCCAGCGGCCGCTGCACCGGCCCCTGGCCGAGATCGAGCGGATGATGGACGTGCTCGTGGCGAGCGAAGGCGAGCCCGACCTCCTGCAGATCTCCGGGGGCGAGCCGACGATCCACCCGGAGATCCTGGAGATCCTCGCCGCGGCCAAGCGGCGGCCGATCCGCCACGTGATGCTCAACACGAACGGCATCCGGATCGCCGAAGACGCCGAGTTCGTGGCCCGGCTCGCGGAGCTGCGGCCGGGCTTCGAGGTCTATCTGCAGTTCGACTCGCTCCGCCCCGCGGCCCTCGTGAACCTCCGCGGAGCCGACCTCACCCGCATCCGCCGGACGGCCCTCGAGAACCTGGAACGGGCCGGGATCTCCACGACGCTCGTTGTCGTGGTGAAGCAGGGCGTGAACGACGACGAGCTCCAGGCCATCGTCGATCACGCGCTGGAGTGGCGGTGCGTTCGCGGCGTCGTCTTCCAGCCCGTGCAGGATGCCGGCCGCAACGACGGGTTCGACGCCGCGACCGACCGGTTTCCGCTCTCGGCCATCCGCCGGCGGCTCATCGATGCGGGCGGACCCTTCGGGGAGGGGGACATCATCCCGCTGCCGTGCAATCCCGAGAGCATCGCCATCGGCTACGCCCTGCGGAAGGGATCGACGATCGCCCCGGTGACGGCGTTCTTTCCGCGGGAGCTGCTCGTAGAGGCCCTGCCCAACGCGATCACGTTCGAGAAGTATCCCGACCTCCACAAGCAGGTGCTCAATTTCTTCTCGCTCGCCACCACCGAGTGCAACAACGAAGCCCGGCTCGCCGAACTCCTCTGCTGCCTGCCCGAGGTGCCGCTGCCGGCGGGCCTGGGCTACGAGGACACGTTCCGCGTGGTGATGGTGGAGTTCATGGATGCCCACAACTTCTGCCTCGGCCGTGTGAAGCGCTCCTGCATCCACTTCGTGACGCCGGACGGGAAGATCATCCCGTTCGAGACCTACAACCTCTTCTACCGCGACGCGGCCGCGAGGGCCCGGATGCAGCGCTCGCTGGAGGGTTCATGAGAGGCCTGTTGATCGTGCTCTGCTCGCTGGCCACCTTGGCGGCGGTCCTGGCCGGAGGGTGCGCCTTTCTGTTCACGGGTTTGGCGGCCGCCGTGGATCCGAATAAGGACGACTTTGTGGCGATGCTCGTCATCACGCTCCCAGTGCTCCTCGTCGCCGCCGTCGTGATTGGTGCCAACACCGCCTTGGTCGCCGCGATCCGTCAGAACCGCGCCCCGCGACGCAGCGGCTGGTTCGTGACGCTGGCCGTGATCGACCTTCTGGCCGCCTGTTGGATGTTCACCCTGGCGGGGGCGAGAGGCGTCCCGGGTTTTGAGTCCCTGCTGCTCCCGGTCGCGCTCGTGGCGAAAGGCGTACTCACGCTCCGGCTCCCGGCGAAGCCGCCACACCCGCCGCCGGCGGGGCCCGGTCGGGAGTGACCCCATCATGAGAGCCGTGCTGATCCTGCTGACGCTGACCGTGATTCTGGCGGCGTTGTTCTGCGGAGGCTGTTCCGTGCTTACGGTCGGCAAGTTCCTCTTTGATGGCCCCTGGCAGTATTTCGACGAGACTGCTGCCTGGATCACGGCGGGGGTGGGGCTGGCGGCCGTGGCCGTGCTGGTGGCGAACATCTGGGTCCTTCGATCCTTGCTTGGCGGGCGGGTTCCGCGAGGAAGGTCGCTGAGCAAGGGCGTCGTACTGATGCTGGCACTCGTCGATCTCGGGGCTGCTCTCCTGAGTCTCGGCTTGGTAGGACTGTTGGGGGGCTTGGGAGAGGTGTCGGGGCTCCTTGGAGTCGTCGTGTTCGCCGCCTTCGCGGCCAAGGGTCTGTTGAGCCTCCTCTGGGCCGCCTCGGCACCGCAAGCGGGTTCTTTCGAACCGCCCGCCTCACGATGAACGTGCACACCGCGTTCGACATCGCCTCGGCCACGGCGGCGGCCGGCATGACGGTCGCCTGCTTCTTCTGGCGGCTCAAGGACGCAGCCGCGCGGATCGACCAGGCGGGCTTCGGCTACGCCTTCGCCCTTGTGGCCGGCGCGGCCGCTGGCGGCTACGCAGCCGGCACGGCCAACCTCTGGCTCTCCGGCGAGCCGGGCGTGGCCCGCAGCATCGTGGGGGCGCTCGCCGGCGGAATCACCGCGATCGAACTCTTCAAGCAGGCCCGCGGCATCACCGGCTCGACGGGCATCATCTTCGTGCCGGCCTTCTGCACGAGCGTGGCCATCGGCCGCTGGGGCTGTTTCTATTCTGGTCTCACCGACCACACCCACGGCGCGGCAACGGCGGTCGCCTGGGGCCACGACTTCGGTGACGGCGTGCTCCGGCACCCGGTGCAACTCTACGAGTCGGCCGCGATGGCCGCGTTTCTCGTCTCCGCCCTCACGATGCTCGCCCGCCGCGACCCCTTCTTCCTCCGCAACGGCTTCTACCTGATGGTGCTCTGGTATGCGGCGCAGCGGTTTTGCTGGGAGTTCTTCAAGCCCTATGCCCCGGTACTCGGCCCGCTGAACCTCTTTCACCTCATCTGCCTCGCCCTCATCGCCTACGCCCTGAGGATGATGACCAAGGAGCCACCCACCCAGCTCGGGGTCGCCCATGCCCCGGGAGCCGGCCTCGCTGGCCAAGCGCAGCCAGGATGGCGAAGCGAGGCCAGCGCGGAGTGAGCGGATGCCACGATGGCATCCCCGAACGTCCGGCGACGGGGCATGGGCGACCCCGGGCGGCGCGGCGCACAGGTTGAAAACCTATGCCACGTGGCGAAGGGGCATGGGCAGCTCTGAGCCGCCGCGGGAACCCGACCCAATGTGGAATGCCTGTGCAGGTTGACAACCTGCACCTACGTGGGAGCCCCGAGCCTCCCGCAGGCGCGCCCCGAGCGGATAAGATGGCGTCTCCCAATCCCAGGAGAGCCAGCCCATGGTCCGCACCCCCAGTACGATGCTGCCGCTCGGCACGACCGCTCCCGACTTCGATCTGCCGAACGTGGACGGCCAGATGGTGGATTACGCCGCCGCCGCCGGTCCGAAGGGCACGGTGGTGATGTTCATCTGTAACCACTGCCCGTTCGTGAAGCACGTGGCGGACCAGCTCGGCGCGCTCGGCCGCGAGTACCTGCCCAGGGGCGTCGGCTTCGCCGCCATCAGTTCCAACGACGTCTCTGCCCACCCGGCGGATTCACCAGAGCAGATGGTGCGCGAGGCCGAGGACCGGGGGTACGTGTTTCCGTATCTCTACGACGAAACGCAGGAGGTGGCAAAGGCCTATCACGCAGCCTGCACACCCGACTTTTACGTCTTCGACGCCGATCGGAAGCTCGTCTACCGCGGGCAGCTTGATCCCAGTCGGCCAGGGAGCGATGTGCCGGTGAGCGGTCACGATCTGCGTGCCGCCCTCGACACACTTCTCGCCGGGAAGCCGCCGGTCGCAGCGCAGATTCCCAGCCTCGGTTGCAACATCAAGTGGAAGCCGGGCAACCACCCACCCTACTTCAGCCCCTGATGACGCTGGCCGCCCACGTCACCGAGGCTTGTCGCCACCGGGTCGCGCGGCGTTGCGGTTGGCAAACGTGCCGATGTCCTGCGTGTCGCCCGGTTCGAGCCGCGAGGCGCGGAGATTTTCCCGTTGGATGGCCTCGTAGACCTCCTGACGGTGGACCGGGATCTCGGAAGGGGCGTTGATACCCAGCCGGACCTTGTCTCCCCGGATGTCCACGATCGTGACAACGATGTTGTCGCCGATCATGATGCTTTCGTCGCGTTGTCTGGAGAGTACGAGCATGGCTGATTCCTTCCTGATCCGTCGTGGAGGCGGCGCTCCGCTGCCGCCAGCCACTGTTGATTATGCACTCTTTTTGAGTGCAGGTCGTTCGTGGGAAAGTTCGTATTGCAGTGGGAGGTCGCCGCTCGCAACGACTTGACGGCCGGTGCGGGCTTCGAGGTTGATGACGATCGGCGCTTTGAGATTGAGTGTGAGGCCTGTGCCGTTTTGTCCGACGACGACAACGACCTGAGCCAGACGCATGTCGGCCAGTGCCAGAGGGCTTAGCTCGCTCCGGGGGATCCGTACCTGGTATTCGGGCACGAACCGCCTCGGGCTCACGACGGCTAAGGCGACGTCGCCCCGCGTCGTGCTCTGCAGCCAGCCGAGGGCGTCGTTCGAGGCGTCGGCGAGCAGGGCCCATTCGCGGCAATCCTCGAGGCCCGGCATCCCGCTGGGGAACCGGATGAGGTCGCTTGCCTCGACGTCGATACAACCAAATCGTGTGGTGGTGATTCGCATGGTCCTGGCACTCCTTGCCCGATCCGTTCCGGTCGGATTCGCCCTCAAGGGCGGGGCTCCGACGAGGAAATGGCCGATTCTCGACGGTTATCCGCCGGGGGTTGGTCGAACTCCCGTTCGCCCCCATGGAGATCGGCAGGAAGGGTAGTTGGGGTTAAGAAAAAAGGTCTGGCGAAGAGAAGCCGGTGCAGCAGGGGATGACGGCAGCGGGTTTCCGGGTGGTCGCGGGCTTTTTGCCGCCGGCTTGACCCGCCCCTAAACTCCTCACAATCGAAGCAATGGTTCGAACGGCCTAGGGTTCCACGGGAAGCATCATGCGTCAGACAGCAGGGATGGGCGTTGCGGTCGTCGGCCTGGTGATCCACTTTGCCGGCTGTGCGTCGCGGCCGTACGAGCAGGACTACCAGCAGCGAGTCGCGGACTTTCGTGGCCAAGCGGTCTTTGCCACGCTCGCGACTGATCCGACGGAGTTTGCCAACGGCCGGCTGAAGCTTCGGCTGCCATCGATCCTGGGGCTGCCCCAAGAGGACGATGGCACCAAGATTCGGGCGCGTCCGCCGTTCGTGCTTGATTTTCCCGGATACGCCGCCGCGTACGAGAAGCTACTCACGGCGAACAACGTGCAACTGCCCGTGGTGCTCACGGTGGGCGTCGTGCCTGCTGCCGAGCGGCGGCATGGCGACGTGGAACGGTCGATTGTGGAGCAGGTGCGCCGCGACGAAGCGTTCCCGAAGGTGGATTGGGAGCGGGGCAAGGCCGTCGAGCCGGTGGCGGGTGGCCCTGCCATCTGGGACGTGCTCTCGCTGAGTGGCCAGCAGGAGTTCGAGAGCACTGTCGCCGGCAATCCCGACTACAAGAAGTGGGCAGGTCGGTGCGAGATCTGGGTGTCGGCAGATCCGAAGCAGGAAGCCTGCACCGTGCTCGCCCTCCGCGTGCCCGATGACGTGGCCAACCAACTGCAAGTGCCGGTGTCGGAGATGATCGAGCTGGTGGCCCGCACGGTTGAGCCCGTGGCCGCTCCAGCGGAGGAGCCGCCAGCCGAGCCGCCGGCAAAGTAACTCCTCCGGTTACTGCCACATCGGCTGGGCCCGCCAGGCGGCAAGCGGGGCGAGCACGAGCAGCGGCATCCAGGCCCCGATGGACGGGCTGAAGGCATCGCCGGTGACCAGCGAGTGCGAGCCCATGACCGTCAGGAAGAAGACGACGGTCATGCCCACGCACAAGCCCACCGCGACGAATACGCCCCGTCGGCTGGGCCCGAGCACGAGCGGGATTCCCAGCAGCACCAGGGCCATGTCGAGTGCCGGTGCCACGAACCTCGAGTGGATCCGAAGCGGGATTTCGGCCGCGACCCCCAGGCTGGGATTGCGGATCGCCCGCAGGAGGTCGAGGGTCGAGGAATACTGGCTCCAGTTGGTCGAGCCGACGAGCTGCTCGAACGTGACTTCGCTGATCACAAAGCATTCCCGTGGCTCAAGCCAGGACGCCGCAGCCCGCGACAACACCACTGGGGCGCCGCCGCATTCGAGCGCCGGCAGCCGGTCGATGTCGGCCGGCTCGCGGATGCCCCGGAGCAGATAGCCGGCTGGCCGGTCACCCTCTGCCGGCTTCCAGAACGCCTCCGCGGCCGTGATCTGCGGGCCGTAGCCACTGAGTTGTGGCGGCATCAGTAGGCTCGGCTGATCGATCCGCACCTTCATCGCCTGCGCACCGCGGCCCCGGAAGAGGATGTCCGTACGGTTGTCGTATCGCGGCTCGAACGGGGTGGCGAACTCGCCCTTGAGATCCTGGGCGTTGCGAGCGAACGCCTGCCGGATGCGAGGTAACACGACCTCGCGATTGGTGGCGGCGAGGAGTGCCACCACAGCCGAGAAGACGAGCACCGGCCGGGCGATCCGCCAGCGGGTGGTGCCGGCCGCGAGGAGCGCGGTGAGTTCGTTGTGCCGCTCAAGCCAGGAGAGGGCGAACATCGCGCTCGCCAGGGAGATCACTGGGCTTGTGGCATCAAAGAACCAGAGAAGCCGGCAGCCGTAGTAGGATGCCAGTACCTTCGCCAGCCCGCCAGTCTCTGCAGCGTGCGAGATGAACTCCTCCATGTTCGTGAACGCGTCGAACACGAAGTACAGCCCGGCGAGGCTCACAAACACGACGACAAACGCGTGCAGTTGGGCGCGGGTGAGATAGCGGTCGATCAGCATGGGTGCTTGACTGGACCGCCGGCCTGCGGACGATGGACGTTCGTCCGGGGCCGGCCGAGGGCGGGCCGCGGAGAGTAGGGAGCGCGGGCGGCGCCGTCAATCTGGGAAACTTCGCGGATGGCCTGGTGGAACCTGCCTGGACTGGCACCGTTCATCGACCTCGTTTGCCCGCCGCGGTGTGCCTTCTGCGGCGCTGACCTGCCCGTGACGGCCGCCGGCGGGCCGATGGCATGCGCATCGTGCGCGGATGCGATCTCGATCGACTCGGTTCGCTGCGGATCCTGCGGTGAGCCCGTGCCGTCGTCGGAGTGTAGGTGCCGGGGGCGGTGCAGCGACTGGGACGGCATCGTCGTGCTCGCGTCGTACGGCGACGCTGTCCGCGGTCAGGTGCTGCGGGCGAAGCGTCCTGCTGGTGAGTCCGTGGCTGCCGCACTCGCGGGACTCCTGGTCGCGAAGCACCGTGAGACGTTCACCGTCTGGCGAATCGACGTGGTCGTTCCCGTGCCGATGCACTGGAGGAGGCGACTGGCCCGGGGCACGAGCGCTGCCGATCTGCTGGCGGCTGGAATCGCCCGCCGCCTGGGGCTCCCTCACCGCCATCTGCTCCGGCGCCGGCGTGCCACCCCGATGCAGAACGAACTTCCCTTCGATGACCGTCACGGTAACGTCCGCGGCGCCTTTGTGGCGTCCCGCCGTGCAGCCGGCCGCCGGGTCCTTCTCGTCGACGATGTCACCACCACGGGGGCCACGCTGGCCGAGTGTCGGCGGGCCCTGGTGGAGGCGGGAGCCTCCGCCGTCTACGCTGCGGTGGTGGCCCGGGCTGATCGTGGCAGCGCCGAAGGTGGGCGGCCTTGAAGGACCCGCCGCCGAGGATCCCGGAGCCGCCCCGCCAGACAGCTCTGACATCCATCACGTTTGACGTTCCTGAGGGAGGCCGCCAGGCCCCAGCTTCGATGACTACCAGTGTTCCCCTTCGCATCGGCACGAGGGCCAGTCTGCTCGCCCGCACCCAGACCGGCTGGGTCGCCGAACGGCTTCGGGCGCACGGCATCGAGGTGAGCATCGAGGTCATTGGCACTCGCGGTGATGAACGTCGTGACGTGCCGATCGCCGCGATCGGCGGCGACGGCGTGTTCGTTCGCGAACTCGAACAGGCACTCCTCGATGGTAGAATCGAGGCGGCGGTGCACAGTCTCAAGGACATGCCCACGGCAGAGACCGCGGGGCTGACGCTGGCCGGGATCCCAGTCCGTGCGACGCCGTTCGACGCCTTGGTCGGTCGCACCGCCGGCCGCCTCGAGGACCTGCCAGCCGGCGCCCGCATCGGCACGTCGAGCATCCGGCGGGTGGTGCAGCTCAAGGCGGTGCGGCCCGACGTCGAGGCGGTCCCCCTTCGCGGCAACGTCGACACGCGGTTACGGAAACTTGATTCGGGCGAGTACGACGCCCTGATTCTCGCCGCCGCCGGACTCGAGCGACTAGGTTTCGAGCAGCGAATCACGCAACTACTCGAGCCCCCGATGTTCTGGCCGGCGGTCGCGCAGGGAGCGCTGGCCGTGCAGGTGAGGGCCGCCGATGCCCTCACGATCGCCCGCGTCGCCATCATCGACGATGTCGCGACGCACGCCGCCGCACTGGCCGAGCGAAGCATGCTCGGCGCACTTGCGGGGGGCTGTCTCGCGCCGATCGGAGGTTGGGCGCGGCTTGGCGACCATGGCGATCTCACGCTCGGCGGGTGCGTGCTCGACTTCGATGCAACGAGCGGGGCGGTGTCCAGGATTATCGCCGAGGAGTCGGCGCCACGGGGTGCGGTGCGAACCGAGGCAGAGGCGCTCGGCGCGGCCGTGGCGCAGCGGCTCATCGCCCAAGGGGCTGATGCCATGCTGGCCCGCATGCGGACGAGGATTGCCTGACTGGCACCGCAACGGCCTGCTTTCGATGGCTGTCCGGCACCGCTCAGGTGGAGGGTATGAGGCCGTACGGACCGGCATAGAATCTGCGGTGGCGACCGCCCTGGTGGTCCCGAGGGGCTTCAGTGGCTCCCCAGCTAGGGCGTTGTGTCAAGAAGACAAGCCGCTCGCGTACGCGGTGTGACGGTGTTGTGTTGTTGTGCACGCGAAGCAATGGCTTTCGGCAGAAGGTTTGGAGCTTATGGCGATCAAGATAGTGATTGCGGACGACCACGAGATGGTGCGGCGCGGACTCGCCAGTCTGCTGGCCGGCTCGGAGATCAAGATCGTCGGCGAGGCGACGACGGGCGACGAGGCTGTGAAGCTCACCAAGAAGACCAAGCCAGACGTCGTGCTGCTCGACATCCGCATGCAGGGCAAAGATGGCCTCACGGCTCTCGAGAAGATCCGTGCCGACATGCCGAGTGTGCGCTGCGTGATGCTCTCCACATTCGACAACCCCACCTACGTGGCCCGCGCCGTGGCCTCCGGGGCGCACGACTACATGCTCAAGGGCTGCACTCGAAGTGAGCTGATCAACTCGATCACCGGCGCCGCGGCCGGTCAGTTGCCGATGAAGGCGGGCGAACTGCGGCGGGTCGCCACCACGATGGCCAACCGCTTGGCCACGGCCGACCCCGATATTCCGCTGACGCAGCGAGAAACCCAGGTCCTCCGGCACATGGCGCTCGGGCTCTCCAACAAGGAGATCGCGCAGTCGCTGACGATCAGCGTCGAGACGGTCAAGGAGCACGTGCAGAACATCCTCCGCAAGATCGCGGTGAGCGACCGCACGCAGGCCGCCGTCTGGGCGGTGCGGCGCGGCCTTGTCTGATACGACTCACCTTTGAACCTCGCGCGTTTCACGACGCTCGGGGCTGCCCATGCCCGTCGCCGGACACTCGCTAAGGCCTTCCAGGCCTTCGCTCGCTCGATGCTGACTTCGCTCCGCCATCCATGGCTGCGCTTGTCAGCAACGCCGGCTCCCGGGCACGGGCAGCCCCTCGCTCCCTCTTCTCGTAGCACAGGTTTTCAACCTGCGTGTTTTCCCGGTTCGAATTGGGCTCGCACCATCTTCCCTCACATGTGATTCCGGAAGGGGGAGCAGCCGGATCGGAGGCACGCGCAGAAGCCGGTGAGACGTGTGCCCCGCGGCGGTCGCTCCGGAGCGTTTGAGCAGAGAACTCACACGTCCCGCCGGCTTCGAGCATGTCGCCGGCCGGCTGCGGTGGCCCTCCAACGCGCGAGGGTCACGTGTGAACCGTCTGACAGGCTGCTCGCTCCGCCCTGCCCCGGCGGAGGCCTCAACGAGCGCGAGGGTGGGCCTTGTCGAAGGCGTCGAGGAGGCGGCTGGTCGTCACGTGGGTGTAGATCTGCGTGGTCACGAGGCTCTTGTGTCCGAGCAGTTCCTGCACGCTGCGAATGTCGGCGCCGGCGTCGAGCAGGTGGGTCGCAAAGCTGTGCCGTAGCGTGTGCGGGCTCGCCTTCCCCGCCAGACCCGCTGCGGCCAGATGCTTTTCCAGCAGCCGGGCGACGCCCCGCACGGATAGCCGTCCGCCGAACTTGTTGGTGAACAGCGGGCGGCTGGCGGTGCGGCCTCCGGTGGCGGTGGGCCGTGCGGCGAGCCAGTTTCGCAGGGCCGCCTGGGCGTGTGACCCCACGATTCCCAGTCGCTCCCGTCGTCCCTTTCCCCGGATGCGCACCGTGGCGTTGCGAAGATCGAGGTCGCCGTCGTCGAGGCTGACGAGCTCGCGGACACGGCATCCCGACGAATACATCAGTTCGAGGATCGCCCGATCTCGAAGGCCCCCTGCCTGACCGGGGCGAGGAGCCGCGAGGAGTTGAGAGATCTCGTCGCCGGTGAGGAACTTGGGGAGCTTACGAGGCTTCCGCGGGCTGCGGAGCGGCTTGGCGGGATTGCCCCGCACCCAGCCTTCACGCTGTCCGAACGCGTAGAAGCTTCGCATGCTGGCGAGCTTGCGGGCCACGGTGGTCGGGGCGTAGCCGGCGGCATGCAGACCGGCGGCGAATCGCCGCAGGATCACGCTGGAGGCATCGCCGGGTGCCCGGCAGCCGGCCGAAGCGAGAAACTCCTCGAGTTGGAGGAGGTCCTCGCGGTAGCTCTTCACCGTGAGGGGCGAGCCGCCGCGTTCCGCCACGATGTGCCGGAGGAAACGCTCGGCCGAGTCGCCGAAGGCCGTGCGGTTCGGTGCGGCACTGGCCATGGCGATCGGGCCCGTCGGCTCAGGCCAGCCGGTCGGCCCGCCGACCGAACGGCAGCCGGGTCGGACGCGGTGTGTTTTGCCGCACCTTCTGCCCGAGCACCGCGGCGTCGTACCACGAGAAACTCAGGTCAGGGTTGGCGGCATGCCGTGCCAGGGCCTCGAGGGCCTGGTCGCGGCTGTCATCGTCGTACAGGAAGACGTAGCGTTCGCCCCCCTTGACGAGTGCGATCACATTGATGTCACGGGAGGCCATGCGAGTCCCCGGGCGAACGCCGTGGCCGGACGAATGGCCACCTGTTGGAGTATCGGTCGGTGCCTCGCAGTGACCGCAGGGTTCCGTGGCGCGATCCCCAAGTCTCCGCGATCAGGCCAACCACCCCCAAAAACGGGGCGATGTGGGGCTTCTCGGCACGACTCTGGGAAGGATGTGAGGGCCGCAGGATCTGCCGGGGCCCTCGACCTCAAAACAAGCTGGCGAAGTTTTTGAGCGCGACTGGTTCCCGGCTCCAGAAGGGCTCGCCGTGGCGGGTGCCAATCATGCTGCCCCACCAGGCATCGGCGGCTGCCACGCGGTCGAGCGTGCCGAGACCGTCGCCACGCGGAGGAAACTGGCTCGCGTAGCAGTCGAGACTCCGGCACTTGCTGTCCCACGTGGCCGAGATGTCGACCACGAAAGACGGCTGTCGCACCGCCTTGAGGTGCACGCAGCCGTAGTGATAGACCCGCTCAGGGTGCCATGGCTCGCCGGGGAGTTCGCACTTGGTGAGCTTTGCCCAGAATCGCGCAGCCTCCACCAGCCTGGTGGCGGCGACGTGGTCTGGGTGCGCGTCGATCCAATGCGGGGCGAACAGCCAGCGTGGCCGTGCCATACGGATCACCCCCGCCAGCCGTCCGCGGGCGGCGAGCGTGGCCCGCAGTCGGCGGTTTGGCAGTCCCAGGTTCTCCCGCCACGTCACCCCGAGGGCTGCCGACGCCGCGGCCGTCTCGCGGGCCCGAATGTCGATCGACCCCCGCGGCGTTGGCTCTCCGTCGGTCAGGTCCAGGATGCCGACCGACATGCCCGCGCGGAGCATGAGCGAGATGGTGCCTCCCATGCCGAGTTCGGCGTCGTCGGGATGCGGGGCGATCACGAGGGCGTCGAGCATGCCAGGGTTCCGTGTCGGTGTGGTCGCAAACCTTGCGGGCGAATCGGACGCATGATCATACTTTCGCCGCCGATGACTGCGCTCCCACACCGATCCCCCGCCTCCTCCACAACGGCCGACCTGTTCGCGGCCGCCTGCGGGCACGCGCGGCGCACCGCCGTGCTCGCCAGCGTCGAGTCGCTGCTTGGCTGGGACGAGCAGACCATGCTCCCCAGGGCCGGCGGTCCTCATCGAGCCGACCAGGCCACCGCCATGGCGGCGGTCGTCCATGGGCTGCGGACCGACCCCGCCCAGGCCGAGCGGCTCGCGGCCCTGGCCGTTTCACCGCTGGCGACCGGGGGAACGCCGCAGGAGCGAGCCGCGATCCGTCTGCTCAAGCACGACGCCGACAAACAGTCGCGTCTGCCGCTGCGGCTCGTCGAGGAGTTGGCCAGGGCTGCCGTCGAGGCCCAGCAGGCCTGGGTCGAGGCGCGGTCCTCATCGACGTGGTCAACGCTCCGCCCGCATCTCGTGCGGATGTTCGCCCTCAAGCGGGAGCAGGCGGCCTGCCAACGGCCCGACCTCGATCCGTACGATGCCCTACTCGACGACTATGAGCCCGGAGCCCGCTGGCGGCGGCTGGCGGATCGGTTTGCGCCGCTCCGCGCCGCCGTCGTGGATCTCGTAGGAGCATGCGGCGGCGCCATCCGCCGGCCGGACGACTCGATCCTCACGGAGCGACTCTATCCGGTGGGAGCCCAGCGGGATTTCGTCCGCGAGGTGGCGGGGCGGATCGGTTTTGATTTCGAGCGCGGCCGGCTCGACACGACCGAGCATCCATTCTGCACGACGCTCGGCCCTGACGACTGCCGGATCACCACGCGGTGGAACGAGCGGTCGCTGCCGACTGCCCTGTTCGGCGTGCTTCACGAGGCAGGGCATGGGCTCTACGAGCAGGGCCTGTCCCGCGAGTGGTATGGGCTGCCTCCCGGCGAGGCCGCCTCGCTCGGCATCCACGAGTCGCAGTCGCGGCTCTGGGAGAACCTCGTGGGACGGTCGCGACCGTTCTGGGAGTGGTGCTTTCCGCTGGCCCGCAAGGCATTTCCGGCTGTGCTTGGCGACATCGATGCCGCCCGGTTTCGCGAGGCACTTCTGACAGTGCGGCCGTCGTTCATTCGGGTGGAAGCCGACGAGGTCACCTACAACCTGCACGTGATGCTGCGGTTCGATCTCGAACGCGCCATCGTGCATGGCGACCTTGCAGTGGACGACCTGCCGGCTGCATGGAACGATCGGTTCGAACGAGACTTCGGCATGCGGCCGCCGGATGATGCGCACGGCGTGCTCCAGGACATCCACTGGAGCGCGGGCCTGATCGGCTACTTTCCCACCTATACGCTCGGGAACATTTTTGCCGCACAGCTCATGGAGGCGGCCCGGCGAGCGGTTCCCGACCTCGATGACCAGGTGGCCGCCGGCCGGTTTGTCGATCTGCTAGGGTGGCTCCGGCGGGAAGTCCACGCGTTCGGCCGCACCCTGGAATCCGAGCCTCTGGTGGAGCAGGCGACCGGTGGCAGCGTTTCGGGGGACTGGCTCGTGCGAAGCCTCCGCGACCGCTATGGGCCCGCCTACGGCCTCTGACCGCTGCCTTCCCGCGGGCGGCGCCCCGCGGAAATCCCGCTGGTACAATCGTCGCCGTGGAGTGGGAGGCCCCTCCTTTCTGGCGTGCGATTCCTCTGAAGCGAGATCCTGGAGCGAGAGCGATGGCTGACGACGGCAAGGACCACGGCGACGACGACACGAAGGACGAAGGCTTTGATCCCTGGGCCGATCTTGAGGCGGAGGGGTCGACAGATTTGGGTGAAGGGTTTTCATTCTCGGTGGACGATGTCTCGCTGGATGCGGGACTCGACGCGCCAGCCGACGAACCGGTAGGAGAGGGCGTCACGGCCGACGATGCCTTCGTGAACGCCTGGCTCAACGAGCCGACCGACGAGGCATCCCCAGGGACTCCGCTTTCCGTGTTCGCCCCCGATGATCTCGCGGATGTCGGTGAGACGGTCGACGGTGATGCGGCTGAATCAGACTGGCCTGGCGATCCGGAGGCGATCGAAATCGGCACCGGGCAATCGGGCGTGACGTCGGCGAGCGACATCGACGCGCTGGGGCTCGGAGGTGACGACGCTGTCCTTGAGGAAGCCACTGGCGAGGAGCCCGTTTTCGGCACGGCATCGGTGGACGGCACCGAGCCCGAGGCTGTTGAGGCCATCGCCTTTGCATCTGTGGAACGCGAGGACGAGCAGGCCGAGGAAGACATTATCGACTTTGGCACCGCCGCCGGGGCTATCACGCAGGCCGCCGCGGCCGCGGACGGCGAAACCGTGCCGGTGAACGCGAAGGTTGGTTCGGCAGACCAGGGCAAGCCGCGGAAGCGCGGGCTGCTGGGGCAACTCCTCGGCGTGGTGCTGGGTGGCTTCCTGGCGATCCCGATCGTACTCGGCATTCTGATCGGCCTGATGTGGATGGGATGGAATGACACGGTTGGAATCCGCAGGTTGCTGCCTGAGCAACTCTCCTTCCTTCTGCCCCAGGCGAAAAACGCCGTTGCGGTGGGCACGACCAGCGGGCCGGACCTCGGTGCGGCGCCCACGCTCAACGAGCTTTCGGCGTCCGATGACGCTGTGGCTGTCGCTGAAGAGGCCTCGACGCCTTCGCCGGACGCGGCACCCGCCGCCGACGCGGTCGTGACCGAGGAGTCTGCCGCGACGGAGACGGCGCCAGTGTTGGATTCGCTCGCCGCGGTGCCCGCCGCTCCGCCGATGACAGACGAGCCCGCGGAGTTGGTCGCAGATGGTGCTGCGGTGAACAACGAACCGCCGCCAGTCGCGGCTCCGCCCGCCGCCGTTGTCACTGAGCCGGCGCTCGACGACGTGGCCGTGATCGCGCCGCCCGCGACCGACGCTCTCGCTCCAGCGAAGGACGTTGCGCCGCCCGCTGCCATCATCCCCGTCGTGCCAGAACCGGAGCCGCTCGATCTCGGCGGCCTCGAGGCCACGGTTGCGGAGGCGACGGCCGCGCTCGATGCCGTGGAGGCGGTGGCCGATCCCACCGACCCGGTCCGGAAGACACTACTCGTTGACTGGTACAAGCGGCTTGCGCGGGTCGCCGAGGAACTCGCCACGCTCGAGCATCGCGCGGTCGATTCGGGGCGGCCCCTCACGGCGACTCCCGCCATGGCGGCCGGCCTCGGGGGTCGCATTCTCGCAGCGCCCGATCTCGCCGATGACCTCGCACGGCTGGCGAGGAACTGGCTCACCTACTCCCGCCGTGACGGTGACGGTGTCGTGATGCCGGCCACGTTCTCCGGCTCGCGTCGCGTGGGGCCCTATTGGTGTTCCCGCGTGTCGATCGCAGAGGCGGGGGGCGCGTCTCGCGAACTTTCCGTGATCTCGCGGATCGAGCCGACCGCCCTACCGGGCGACGCGGTCATCGTCATGGGCCTCGTGATGGACGGCGGCGTGCTCTGGGCGTCGGAATTGCTGTCAGCAGCGGCGGCCTCCGCGCCGGCTGCGGCCGCCGAGTCTGATCCGTTCAATCAACCTGGCCTGTGAACCCGTCCGTCCCTCCGGCACCGGAACAGCCGACCTCCGCAGTCGACATCGCGCGGCACGTGGCTGCGGGAGGATTGCTGGCGGCCGATGTGCTGGCGGCATCCCTGCGGATGCACGACAAGCGTGCGCCGCGGCTCAACGGTCTCGTACAGTCGCGGCGGCGAGAAGCGGAAGCCGAGGCGACAGCGATCGACGACGGGATCGCGGAGGGGGCGTCGATCGCCGGGCCTCTGGCGGGCGTGCCGGTGAGCGTTAAGGAGTGCTTCGCCGTCCGTGGGCTCGCGACGACGCTCGGCATTCCGGGCCGGCGCGGTCTCGTGGACAGCGACGACGCCGACATCGTTCGCCGGGTGCGGGCAGCTGGGGCCGTCGTGATCGGCAAGGCCAACGTGCCGCAGGCCATGTATCTCCACGAGACCGACAACCCCGTGTGGGGTCTGACGCGGCATCCGCTCGACGAGTCGCGTGGTCCTGGCGGATCGAGCGGTGGCGATGCCGCCCTCGTGGCGGCCGGGGTGGTGCCGCTCGGTATCGGCAACGATCTCGCCGGCAGCCTGCGGCAGCCTGCCAACGCCTGCGGCATCGCCGCGATCATGCCGCGGACCGCCGCGCTCGGCGAGGGGGGAGGATTCGACACGCTCCCTGGTCTGAAGGCAGTCCGCCCCCGTGCCGGCTTTCTCGCCAGGACCGTCGACGACCTCGGCCTTGCTGTTACCGCGATCGGCGCCGCTCGTCCGGCGGCCGCGGTCCCTTCAGCGCCGCGGCGGGTCGCGTGGTGGGATGACACTGGCCCAATCCCACCGTCGCCCGCCGTGCGTCGCGCCGTGCATGAGGCTGTGGCACGGCTCGAGTCTCACGGGCTCGACGTCGTTCGCGTGACCGGCGACATCGCTGCCGAGGCGGCCTGGCTGCTGCTCGGGATCGTGGCCGCCGACGGTGGCGACGACGTGCGGAGGCTGTTCGCTGGAAGTCGCCCCACGCGGGGCGTCGGGAAACTTCTCGCCATCGCCCGCCTGCCACGTCGCTGGCGGCCACTCGTGGCGGCTGTGCTCCGTCTCACGGGCAACAGGAGCGAGGCGGAAGGCGTGCTGCGGACAGGCCGACGCACGCCGGCGGAACTCGCCGGCCTGATGGCCGCCCGCGATGCCCTGGTGACACGATTCTCCGCGGCCGTGGTCGGCTGCGATGCGGTGGTCTGCCCCGTGTCGGCGGTGCCGGCGCTGCGTCAGGGGAGCGCGGCGCGGCTCGTGCTTGCCGCTGCGCCATGCCTGCTGGCCAACCTGTTTGACCTGCCGGCCGGAGCTGTGCCGGTGACAACCGTCCGGACTGAAGAAGAACGGTGCCGGCCCTGGAGCCTCGATCCGGTGCTCCGCGCCGCCGCCGCCACCGATCGCGACAGCGCCGGCCTTCCCGTCGGCGTGCAGGTGGTCGGCTGCCCGGGACGCGACGAGGCCACCGTGCTCCACGTCATGCGGCTGATCGAGTCCGCCCGCCCGAGCTGAGCCCTGCTCAGCCACGCCGTGAAGGAGCATGCCTGCCGCTGCGGCAGGCCCGCACGCGGCCTACGCGTTCATGCGGGCCGCGATCACGCTCGACATCCTGTCGATGGCGAGCACCTCGCAGGCCGCGCCCGCATCAATCGCCGCCTTGGGCATGCTGAACACGACACTCGTCGCCTCGTTCTGGGCGATCGTATGCCAGCCGCGGGTTCGGAGCTTCATGAGGCCCCGGGCTCCGTCGCGGCCCATTCCCGTCAGCAGGACGGCGGTGCCGGTCTGCGGCCAGTAGTCCGCGACGCTCTCGAAGAACACGTCGACGCTCGGGCGGAAGAAGACGTCGCGGGGCTCCTGACGGTACTCCAGGGTACGGGCCTTGGTGAGCACGAGGTGGTCGTTGGTCCCGGCGAGCAGCACATCGCCAGCGAGCGGTTGCTGGCCGTGCTCCGCCACGCGGACCGCTCGGCCCGTGCGGTCGCCGAGCCACTTCGCCAGCCCCGGCGCGAAGGCGACATCGACATGCTGCACGATAACGACCGCGGCGTTCCAGTCGTGGGGCAGTGGGAACAGCAGGTCGGAGATCGCCTTGGGTCCCCCGGTGGAAGCCCCCACGACGAGCAGTCGTGGAGGAGACGTCGAGGCCGCGGCCCGGCGGGCCCGCCGCGGGTCGGCGGTCGCCCCGACGAGTTTGGCGATCGTGCCGATCTTCTCCACGAGCGCGCCCGCCCCAGATACCTCGCCGCCAGGACCGAGCATCGGGGTATCGACCGCATCGAGGGCTCCGTAGCCCATTGCGTCGTACACGAGGGAGATGTTCCCGCTCACGGTCGCCGTCACCACCAGGATCGCGCACGGGGCGGCGGTCATGATCTGGCGGGTGGCCTGGGCGCCGTCCATGTGCGGCATCAGCAGGTCCATCAGGATCAGGTCGGGGCGGTCGCGCTTTGCCATCGCGATCGCTTCGACGCCGTCGCTCGCCGTCCAGACCACCTCGTGGTCGGGCAGGCTGTCGACCACGCGTCGCAGCGCTTCGCACGCCGCCTTCAGGTCGTTGACGATCCCGATTCGCATGGGCTGTTCCTACGCAGTTGCCTCGCCGATCAGATCGATGATCGTATCGACGAAGGTCTCATCGTGGAAACTGCTTTTCGTGAGATAGCGGTTCGCCCCGGCGTCGAGCCCGCGGAGCCGGTCTTCCTCCCGGTCCTTGTAGGACACAATCACGACCGGCGTTTCCCGGCGGGCCGGGTCGGCCTTGATGAGCGAAACGAGCCCGATCCCATCCATTCGAGGCATGTCGACATCGGTCACGACCAGGTCGTAATGGGTGCCGCGGATCGCGTTCCAGCCGTCCATGCCGTCGACAGCGACGTCGACCGTGAAGCCGCGGGCTTGGAGCAGTTGCCGCTCGAGTTCGCGGACCGTGATCGAGTCGTCCACCACGAGGATCCGCTTTCGCTGGCGGGCCTGTTCCGCCATCCGCTCGAACTCGACCCGCGAGAGTCGGCGGCCCATCAGCACGTTGTCGATCGAGCGGACGAGATCCTCGACGTCGACGATCAGCACGGGGTCGCCGTTCTCCAGGAGCGAGGCACTGTTGACGTCGGGCACCTTGCCGAGCCTCGGGTCGAGCGGCCGTACCTCAAGGTCACGCTCGCCCAGAAACGATTCTACGATCATCCCGAACTGCTGCCCGCGGTCGCTGATCACCACCACGGGCATCGGATCGGCCGGAGGCTGCCCTGCCGTCTCGAGGATCTGGGCGGCCATCACCAGCCCGATGGAGACGCCATCGCGGTCGAAGTACTGGCGGCCCTCGACCGTGCGGATGCTGGCAGCCGGGCAGAACAGGATCTGGTCGATTCGCGTCAACGGAAAGGCGTAGGGCTCGCCGCCAATCTGCACGAGGAGCGCCCGGATCACCGACATCGTGATCGGAAGCTGAAGCGTGAACATGGTCTGGCGGCCGGTCTGCGTGGCCACACGGACGCTGCCCCCCACGTTCTTGACCATGCTCTGCACGACGTCCAGCCCCACGCCGCGGCCCGAGATCTCGGTGACCTGATCCTTGGTGGAGAAGCCAGGGAGGAAAAGAAACTCGAGGAGCTCGAGTTCGGTGAGCTGATCGGCGACCTGTCGGGCGACGAGGCCGCGGGCCACCGCCTTGGCACGGAGGTGCTCGACGTCGATGCCCCGGCCGTCGTCGGTGAGTGTGATCTGGAGCATGCCGGCTCGGTGACGGGCCTCGAGCCGGATCGTGCCGGTCGGTGGCTTGCCCGCCGCCTCACGGTCGGCTGGAAGCTCGATGCCGTGGTCGAGCGAGTTGCGGATCAGGTGAGAGAGGGGGGCCTCGAGCTTGTCGAGGATGTCGCGGTCGACGCCCGTCTGTTCACCGCGGACCTCGAACTTGACCTGCTTGCCGAGTGTGCGGGCCACGTCGCGGACGAGCCGGGGGAAGCCGCGGATCCCGTCGGCGAGCGGCCGCATGCGACTGACGATCACCTCGTGGTGGAGCCGATTTGACAGGTCCTCGTTGCGGCGGGCAAAGCTCTCGAAGTCCTCGACGTGCCGCGTGAGCGATGCGAGGCCGGCATCGGAACGCTCGCGGATGGTCGTCAGCATCGCGGTGATCGTGCCCGGGACGGCGATGTCGCCGGCCTTGAGCTTCTCGTCGAGGGCGGCGATGGCATCACAGATATCCACTTCGGACGCGCGGAGCTGCAGGAGCGAGTCGACGAACGGCCGCAGTTGCCGTGTTTCCACCAGTGACTCGCCTGCCAGCCCGACGAGACGCGTCAGGCTATCGGCCGATACTCGGACCACGCGATCGGCCTGTTCGGCCGGCCGCGGGGCCGCAGGTGGCGTCTCGGCTGGTTTCACGCCCGTCGCCGGGGCCGGGGCCGAAGCGGCGGCGGATGTCCCGCCCGGCATGTCGGGCGGCGTCTCGGCCGGCCTGGATGGTGGCATCGGTGCTGGCACTGCGGCTTGATCGGCGACCATCGCCCCGAGTTCGTCGACGAGCCGCTCAGCCCGAATCGGCCACTCGCTCACCGGCGCGAGTGCGTCATCTGACTTGGCGATCGCTGACAGGAAATCGATGCCGGCCAGGATGCGGTCGGCGTGCTCCGGCTTCACGCGGAAGGTTCCCTTCCCCGCGGCAACGAACACGTCTTCGAGCGCGTGGGCGACGCGAACGGCGGGGTCAAGCCCCACGATGCGGGCCGCGCCCTTGAGCGAGTGCGCCGCCCGCATCATCGACTCAACGGTCTCGGGTGACCGCTCCAGTTCCTCGATGGCGAGGACGCCGGCGGAGAGCACGGCTGTCTGGCTCTCAGCCTCCAGCCGGAATAGCTCGAGCATCGAGAATCCGCTCAGGTCGTCAGCCACGGCAGCCTCCGCTCATGACGACACCGCCTCGCGCAAAGCCTCGAAGAGGCGAACCTCGTCAAGGAGCGCGACCGTGCGATCCTGCCACTCGAAGAGCGCCGAGGAGCAGCGGGCCGCCGCCTGACTCACCGTCGACGGCACGGGCCGGAGATCGGCCTTGCCGACGCGGTGCACGCCCGCGACCTCGTCGACGCCCACGACCAACCGCTCTGTCGCTTGGCCCGACGCACGCTCGAGCACAATCAGTCGGCCGACGCCGTCCGCGGGGCTATCGGCCTGAGGCGGTGCCGCCTGCGGGCCACCCGGTAGTCCGAGCACCGCATGAAGAGACACGCAGAGCTGGAGTTGTCCGCGGACGTTTACGATGCCCGCCAGCGCCGTTCCGGCGCGGTGCGGTACCGAATGGAGCATGCGAGACGGCGTCACCTCGACGAGTGCCGCGGATGGCAGCGACAGCCACTCATGGTCGACACGGAACACAAGCACGCTGGTGTCCGCCGCCCCAGCCGTCTCGGCCGGCTCCTCCAGGATTGCCTGCCAGGCGTCGAGGTAGCCCTCCGGGGCGGGCCGGTCGAAGAACGACCTGGCGGCGTCGGCCAACACCGGGCAGTTCCGGCAGTGCACAAAGGCCTGCAACTCGGGACAGCTGCGGTCGCCGGCGACGCCGATCACCCTCCAGCACTCGGGCATCGGTGCGGTCACGGCCGGCGTCTCATGGCGTGCGCGGTCGATCATGACGACGACTTCCTGGCGAAGGCGCGGGCGGCAGACTGCCGGTACGTTTCGGCCATGCGAGTGTCACCGCGTTGCCGGGCGAGCAGGGCGAGGGCGAGGAGCGCCTCCTCGTTGGCGGCGTCGAGGTAGAGGGTCTTGTGGAGGCAGCCCTCGGCGCGATCGAGGTCGCCGAGTGACTGGTGCAGCATGCCCATCAGGAAGAACAGCTCAGGCGACGGGGGCAGGGCAGTGCGGTGCCGCTCGCAGAGTTCGAGGGCATCGAGGTGCCGACGCTCGTTGGCGAGCGAGCCCGCCTGCTCGAGCACGTCGCGGAGCGTCGGCGGCTGTTCGACCGGGCGGCCGGAGGGAGTCGGAGTCGGGGCAACGACGGGCGGTGTCGTGGGCCGCGACGGGGCACGGGGCTTCACGGTGGCCGCAGGGGGAGTCGTCGGCCGGGCGTCGGCGGCCCCAGTGCCGCAGTGAAGATGAACGCCACGGCGGAGTGCGAACAGCGAGGCCGCGCCGGCGGGGATCCAGTCGCCCCGGAGGATCGGCGGCTCGGCCGCGCCCAACACCAGGATGCCATCGTTTCGGAGTAGGCGGTCGAGCGTCCGCTCCATCCGCCCCCGGGCCTCCGTGGTGAGGTAGATCAGCAGGTTGCGGCAGAAGACGACGTCGTATGGGCCACGCTCCGCCATGGATCGGTCGTCGAGCAGGTTTGCCCAGTCGAACCTCACGCAGCCGCGGACCCGGTCGTCGAGCACGGCCGTCGAGCCCTCGGTGCGGAACCAGCGGTCGCGAAACGTGCAGTCAGCATTCCGGAACGCATTGGCGGAATACCGTCCGCGCTGGGCACGCTCCAGGGCGGCCCGGCTCACGTCGACGGCATCGATGGAGAACTGCGCCGGCTGGAGGCCGGCGTCGAGGAGCGCCATCGCGACAGAGTAGGGCTCCTCTCCCGACGCGCATGGGGCGCACAGGATCCGCACCGGTGACCGCCCGGGAAGCGGGGTGAGCGTGACGGCGACATCGGCCACGAAGTTGAAGACCTGCCGATCGCGGAAGAACCAGCTCTCGGCAACGATCACGTCCTCGACCAGTCGGTCGCGTTCGGCGGAGTCGGATCGCACGGCGGCGGCGTAGGCCTCGGGGTCGCCGATTCCCAGAGCGTCCATGCGGCCGCGGATCGCGCGGGCGAGCGACGGCGTTCCGATCGTGGTGGCATCCAGCCCGATCCAGTTCCGCAGCAGTTCCACGGTGGCGTCGATGTTCATTGCGGCACCACGGTCGAGATCGAGGGAAATAGGCCGGAGGAGACGTCTCCGGGCAGGAGTTTCTCGACCTCGAGCAACTGGATCGTGCGACCGCCGATGCGGAGGATGCGGCCCAGAAACGGGGCGCTGCCAAACTCGAGGGAGGGGAGCGATGCCTCCGCGTCCTCGGCGGAGCAGACTGAAATCACGTTCTCCGCGACGAGGCCGAGTTGCTGCGACGCGCGGCCCGCGGCGGCATATTCGACGACGATCACGCGGGTGCTCAGCCGCTCCTGGAGTTGGCCCACGGCCAAGAGCAGGGCGAGGTCAACGAGCGGCACAAGCCTCCCGCGGTAGGTGAAGATTCCGCGGATGAAGCCGGGCATGTGCGGGATCGGCCGCGCGGGCACGAGGGGCAAGACCTCGATCACCCGCCGCGATTCGATCGCGTACGTCTGTCCTGCGACGGTGAAGGTGAGGAGTTGCAAGGTTGGTTGATGGTCAGATGGTGAAGCGGGAGACCTCCTCCTTCAGATCACCGACGGCTTCGCGGAGGTGGACTGTAGCGCCGTTGAAGTCGTTGAGCGACGAGGCGGTGCGGGTGGCGCCCTCCGCGAGGCGGATCATCGCCTCGCGGATCTGCTCGGCACCCTGCGACTGCGCCCGCATGCCCTCGGTCACCTGCCCGAACCGCCCGGAGATGCCTTGGACGGCGGTGATGATCTCGGCAAGCTTGGACGACACATCGCCGATCTCCCGAACGCCGGTCCGCACCTGTTCGGCGAACTTGTCCATCTCCATCACGCCGGCCGACACGCTGTACTGCATCTCCTTCACCATTCGCTCGATGTCGAGTGAGGCGACGGCGGTCTGGTCGGCGAGGCGGCGGATCTCGCGGGCCACCACCAAGAACCCGAGGCCGTACTCGCCCGCCTTCTCAGCCTCGATCGCGGCGTTGATGGAGAGCAGGTTGGTCTGGTCGGCCACCTTGGTGATCGTGGTCACGGCGAGGTTGATGTTGGCAGCCCGCTCGCTGATGACAGCGAGTTTCGAGCCGAACGAGGAGGTGCTCTCGGCGAGTTGTCGCATGGTGCCATCCATGCCCGCGAGGCTCACGCGGCCGTCGGCGGCCATCTTCCCAGTGTGCCCGGCCATGTCGTTGACCTCCGTCATGGTGCGGAGGAGTTCCTGACTGGTGACCGAGATTTCCTTGACGGCCGCGACCGCCTGGCTCGTCGAGGCACCGTAGTCGGTGATCACCTGCTGCTGCTCGCTGGCCGTCGCCTGGATCGCGGTTGCCGTGGAGATCAGGGCGACGGACGAGTGCTGAATTCGCCCGATCAGGCCGCGGAGGTCGTTGGTCATCGTCTGGATCGCGCCGAGCAGCGCGCCCGTCTCGTCGTCTGCCGTGTCGCCGACATCTGCCCGGAGGTCGCCGCCCGCCACCTGGTTGGCCATGGACACCGCGGTGCGGATCGGCGTCGAGATCGACCGGGCCACCGCCAGG
The DNA here is from genome assembly GCA_945870505.1 of Candidatus Kuenenia stuttgartensis. Classification (GTDB taxonomy): domain Bacteria; phylum Planctomycetota; class Planctomycetia; order Pirellulales; family UBA1268; genus QWPN01. The sequence continues at coordinate 41,708 of CAMBSN010000014.1, forward strand.
GCCGCCGCGGTCACCCCGAGGATCGTGGCCAGCGACAGGCCGATCACGGCGAGCCGTTGGAATCGCACCAGACCATAGGCCTCGTCGGCGTCCTGCTTGACCACCAGCCCCCAGCGGAAGCTCGGCACGTAGCACCAGGCAGCGGCCACGTCCTTGCCGCGGTAGTCGACCGCCTCGCCGTAGCCACGGTCGCCAGTGGCCGCCTTCTGGGTTGCCGTGGCCTGCGCCGACGCCAGCGGAATCTTCATGCGAAAAGCGGCATTGGTCGCATGCCGCAGCGGGGTGGTGATCAGCACGGCATTTCCGGACAACTCCCCGGTCACGATCTCACCGGTGTCGCCCAGCCCAGTCAGGTCGGACAGGATCTTCCAGATCCGCTGGGGTCCGATGCCCAGCGCGAGCACGCCGGTCACCCGACCTTCGTCGAACACTGGGCACGTGACGAACGCGAGCGGCTCAGCGGACTTGCCGTACGGTTGGAATCCGCAGAGATCCGACTGCAGCAGCGTGCGGGCCCGGTCGAAGCCGCTGGCGAGTTCCGAAGACGCGAGGGAGCCGCTGGTCACGAACGAGCCGCAAGGAATCGACTCGGCGAGCGAGAAGAGCACGCGGCCTTCGAGGTCGATCAGCAGCAGATCGGCGTAGCCGAACGCCTTCGCGACATAGAGAAAATAGTCGCGGGAGCTGCCCCCGGCCTGCCGCAGATCCCCGCCCGAGGCGGCGGTTGCGGTGAGGTCGCGGACGGCGGCGGTAAACGTGGGGCCACGGGCGAATGCCGCGCCGTCGCGGACTCGCTCGGCGGCGTAGGCCTCGAGTTCGTTGGCTTTGCCAGCGGCGATCTGCACGAGGTTGTCGCGGACCGCCTTCTGGAGTGCCGTCGCCGCAATCCGCGCCGTGATCGCGGTGAGGATGGCGCACGGGATCAGTGCGATCACCAGGAACCAGAACAGCAGCCGTCCAGCGATCGATCGCCGCAGGGCACCGCTCCCTTCGCTCGCTGTCATGGTGTCGCCCCCCCGGCTGTTGGTCCGACCGGCTTGCCCCACTGGCCACCCCAGGACCGCTGCAGGTCGCTGACAAAGGCCTCCCACTCCGGACGCGAACGGGAGATTGGGAAGGGCACCGGACGGACGGCCGTGCGGCTCTGCCAGCGGATGTCGAACTGGCCGTCGCTGCGGATCTGGCCGATGAACACGGGCCGCCAGGTGTGCTGCGTCTCGGGGTCAACGGCGATGATTCCCTCGGGGGCGTTCATGCTCTGGTGCCGCATGGCGTTGCGGACGGGGCGGACGTCCGCCGTCTCCGCCTCCCGAACCGCCTGTGCCCAGAGCATCACACTGTCGTAGGCCGCCACCATTGTATCGGAGGTGGTGCGGTCCACGCCGTAGCGGGCCTTGAAGGCGCGTACGAAGGCGAGGTTCTCGGGCCGGTCGATGCTCTGGAAGTAGTTCCACGAGGCGTAGTTCCCGGCCATGTCGGCAGCCTGCTGCCGCAGTTCGTTCTCGCCCACGGCGAACGTCACGATCGGCGTCGTCTCGGGCATCATGCCGGCGGCCCGCACGGCCCTGGCAAACGGGATCGCCGAATCTCCCACCACGGTGCTCAGGATCACGTCGGGCTTGGCGGCCGCGATCTGCGCCACCAATTCGTCCACGTCGGTGCTGCCGAAGTCGAGATAGGCTTCGCCGACGAGCTCTGCGTCGAGACCCTTGAGCTGGTCGGTGATAATCGCGTTGACACAGTGCGGCCAGATGTAATCGGACCCTACCAGGAAGAACCGCCGGGCCCGCAGGGTGTCGTGGCACCACTGCACAGCTGGGGTGATCTGCTGGTTCGGTGCGGCTCCCGTGTAGATGATGTTCGGCGACTGCTCAAGCCCTTCGTAGGCCATCGGGTAGACGAGGAGGTGGTCGTGCGCCTCGACGACCGGCAGCACGCTCTTCCGTGACGCACTGGTCCAGCAGCCGAAGATGACGTTCACGCGGTGCTCGCGGATCAGTTCCTCGGCCCGCTGGGCAAAAGTCGGCCATTTCGACTCGCCGTCGGCGACCACCGCCTTCACCGGCCGCCCCAGCAGGCCCCCTTGGCGGTTGATCTCCTCGATGGCCAGCAACTCGGCATCGATCATCGACCGTTCGCTGACAGCCATCGCTCCGGTCTGCGAGTGGAGCAGGCCGACGACGATCGGCCGCCGGTTCACGAGCAGCCGGTCGAGGAGCAGCCAGCCGAGCGCGAGAGCGACGATCGACGCGAGGATCGCGAGCCAGCGGGCGAGGTGGCGGGGCGCTGTCGTGGAAGCCATGGTGCGACGTGGCGGAAAGGGGCCGGCGGATTGCCGGGAAGCCTCCTGCAATCTTTGTCCATCTTTCCTGACCGGGCGACTCGCGGGCAAAAAAACCCTGTTTGTCCCGAGTTTTTGCCTCGTTTTCCCGACACGTTCCGGTGATGCAACCGTTAGCACCCCTCCAGCCGGACGCCTCGCTTGGTTCGATTGCTGGCCCGTCCATCGCCAATGGGGTATAGAAACAGTGTCGCGAGGGCCGTCTGGCACCGCAGCCTATCCCGCCTGTTTGTTCGCCCTGCACGGTCCGACGATCTCCGGAAAACCGCCGCATGGATCCGGTCACCAGCACGTCGCCCGAGCATGACGCCATCGAGCGAATCATTGGGGTGTCTCCGTGGGCCGAACAGGTCCGGCGATCGATCGAACTGGTGGCAGTGCACCAGTCGAGCGTGCTGATCCTCGGTCCCAGCGGGACGGGCAAGGAGCTGATCGCGCGGGCGATTCATTCCTGCAGCATGCGGTCGAAGAAGGCCTTCATCCCGGTCGACTGCGCGGTGACGACGGGCACGCTCTTTGCGAGCCACATGTTCGGGCACGTGAAGGGCTCGTTTACTGGGGCCACGTCGTCCACCCTGGGCTGCTTCCGCGCGGCCGACTCAGGCACCATCTTTCTCGACGAGATCGGGGAGATGGAACTGGAGCTTCAGGCGAAACTGCTCCGAGTTCTGCAGCAGCGGGTGGTCGTGCCGGTCGGTAGCCACTCAGAACTTCCGGTCGATGTGCGGGTGCTGGCGGCCACCAACCGCGACCTCGCCTCCGAGGTGCAGGCCGGTCGCTTCCGCGAGGATCTCTTCTACCGTCTGAACGTGGTGGCCATTCGCACGATCCCGCTTCGAGAGAGGATCGAGGATGTGCCGGTGCTCGCCACCCGCTACTTGGCTGAGCTTTCCGCCCGTCACGGGATGCCGATGTGCGCCCTGTCGCCGGAATCCACCGAAATCCTCCAGCAGTATTCGTGGCCAGGCAACGTCCGCGAACTCGAGAACGTGCTCGAGCGGGCGGTGATGTTCTCGTCAGGCGACCAGATCGACCCCGATTCCCTATCGGGCCTGATGGTGGGCGGCGCCCCGGGCGAGCCACCGTCGCTGGGCAGCAGCGCCCAGATGGCGATGGCCGCCACCTGCGGTATCGTCTCGGCCACGCCGCTGCCGGGTGTCTACCGAGTGGAGCCGAAACTTGCCTCAGGGGCCGCCACCGCTCCGGGCCAGCCGGCCGCTGCTGAAGCCTCGAGCGACTCGTGGCCGACGCTCGCGGATGTGGAGCGAATGCACCTCGAAAAGACGCTCGCTGCCACCATGCAAAACAAGTCGCTTGCGGCCAAGTTGCTGGGCATCGACCGTTCGGTGCTGCGCCGCAAACTGGAGCGGTATGGCCTCGAAGAAGCCGAAGGTCCTTCGGGCTTGGCGGAGTGACGGTCAGCCGGCGCGGGCGCGGATGACAGCGGCCTCTTCCTCGGGCACCCGCAGCCGCAGGGTCGTGGACGGCGGCACGCGGCGCTCCTGGGCGAAGCCGCGGCTGCCTCCTGCGAGGAACTGCCGCAGGTGCCGCACCGGGCCGCTCGCAAACTCCTGGTCCAGCACGTCGAGCACGTCCTTCCACGGCAAGCCGCGACGGTAGACAACGCGATAGGCCGCCTTCAGTTCGGCGATGTCTTCGGGCGTATGCCCACTTCGCCGCAAGCCGACCACGTTGAGCCCGACGATGCAGCCCGTCTGCCCGTCGACGAGCA
>CAMBSN010000015.1 GCA_945870505.1 Candidatus Kuenenia stuttgartensis
GGGCGGCGGCGGCATGGGCGGCGGCGGCATGGGCGGTGGTATGGGTGGCGGTGGTATGGGTGGCGGAGGCATGGGCATGTGCTGGGTTGCTCGCGAGGTCTACGGCGAGTCGAACCCCAAATGGCTGCAGTTTCGCTCCTGGCTCCGCACCGACGCGCCGCAGTGGCTCCACGATCTCTACGCCGCCCACGGTGAGTCCTTCGCGTTCTGGATCCACAACAAGCCGGCCACCAAGGCCGTGCTCCGCGTCCTCATGGACCGCGCGATCGCCGAGGCGGAGGTGCCATGCCCCGCTTCGGAGTGATTCTGGCGGCCGCCGGGCAGAGCAGCCGCTTTGAGGACGCCAACTACAAGAAGCCCTTCGCGCCGCTGGCTGGCCGGCCGGTCTGGTTGCACTCGGCCGAGAAGTTCACCGACCGCGACGACGTCAAGCAGGTCGTCGTCGTGGTCTCGCCCGACGATCGGCAGGCCTTCGTTGAAAAGTTCGGCGCGAACCTCGCCTTCATGGGCATCACGCTCGCCGAAGGAGGCGCCACGAGGGCGGAATCGGTCCGCAACGGTCTGGAGAAACTCGCCGACGATATCGACGTGGTCGCGATCCACGACGCCGCCCGACCCTGCATCGCCCCGGCCTGGATCGACAAGGTATTCGCGGCCGGCAGCCGCACCGGCGCGGCGATCCTCGCGATCCCGGTAGTGGGCACGCTCAAGCGTGTCGGGCCTGGCAACGTGATCACCGAGACCGTCGACCGGACTGGCCTCTGGGAAGCGCAGACCCCTCAGGTGTTCTCCCGCGAACTGCTCGTGAAGGCCTTCGCCGCCCACCGCGATGGCGAGGCGACCGACGAGGCCTCGCTCATCGAGCGGATCGGGCACCCGGTCACCGTCGTGCCCGGCTCGCCGATCAACCTCAAGATCACCTGCCGCGAAGACCTGAAACTAGCCGAGCAGGCGCTCAAGGCCCTCCCCAAGCCGAAGCTTGGCGGCCCCTCACACCCCTTCGCTGACGGCGACCTCTGGCGGTAGCGTATGTCTTACGACCTTGTCACCGAGTTCGAGGCCCGCGGCCTCGTTCACCAGTCAACCGATGCCGCCGCCCTGCGGGAGTGGCTCGCCACACCCAGTCGCCGCGTCTATGCCGGGTTCGACCCCACGGCCGATAGCCTCCATGTGGGCCACCTCGTGGCCCTCGTGCTCCTGCGCCGCGTTGCCCGTGCCGGCCACGAACCGGTCGCCCTTGTCGGTGGTGCCACGGGAATGATCGGCGACCCGAGCGGCCGCAGCGACGAACGGAATCTTCTCTCGCCGGCGGAACTCGAGGCCAACATCGCTGGCGTGGGTCGGCAGATTCGGGCCGTGCTCGCCTCGGCCGGCGACCGCGTGCACGTCGTCAACAACGCCGACTGGATGCGGGGCGTGGGCTACCTCGAGTTCCTCCGCGACGTCGGCAAACACTTCCCGCTCTCGCAGATGCTTGCCAAGGACTCCGTGAAGAGCCGCCTCGAGCGAGACGGCGGCATCTCCTACACCGAGTTCAGCTACATGCTGCTCCAGGCGTGGGACTTCGTGCACCTCTCCGACGCGCTCGACTGCCGGGTCCAGATCGGTGGCAGCGACCAGTGGGGCAACATCACCGCCGGGATCGAACTCGGCCGCCGACTCCGATCCCGCGACCTCCACGGGATCACCTGCCCGCTGCTGACGAAATCGGACGGCACGAAGATGGGGAAGACGGCGTCGGGCGCCATCTGGCTCGACCCGAAGCGGACCAGCCCGTACCGCTTCTACCAATACTGGATCAACCTCGACGATGCCGACGCGGGCCGCTGCCTCCTGCGGCTGACGGAAGTCCCGCTTGGAGAGATCACCGACCTCGATACCCGACGAGCCGCCAATCCGGCTGCCCGCGACACCCAAAAGCGGCTTGCCGAGGAACTCACGCGGCTCGTGCACGGTGAGGCGGGCTTGGCATCGGCCAGGCAGGCCACGGAGATCTTCTTCGGTGCGGAGATCGCCAGCCTCGATGACGCGGCCCTCTCCGAGATCTTCGCCGACGTGCCCAGCCACGAATTTCCGCGTGCCTCACTCGACGGCGAGGGCCTACCGCTCGTCGAGGCCCTGAAGGCTACGGGTCTTGCCCAGACTGCAAGCGCCGCCCGCCGCACGATCGAGCAGGGAGGCGGCTACGTGAACAACCGCCGAGTCACCGACCCGGCCCACCGACTCACCGTCGGTGACCTCGTTGGGTCATCGACGCTCGTACTCCGCTCGGGAAAAAAGTCGTACGCTATTGCCCGATTTGTCTGATCCCTCCACAGGAGCTCTCGCATATGGTTCGCCGTATCGCGATGGTCATGGCCGCTCTGTGCCTGATCAGCCCCGCTGGCCTCGGCCATGCTGAGTCGCCGGCAATGGAGCGCGGTGGCATCGCCGCACTCGAGGATCGCCTCAAGACCGGCCTCCGGGTCCAGGCCCCGCGGGATGTGAAGTTCATCGAGACCGTGGCCAGCAAGGTCCGGGACGGACGCCTTCCCGAGAAACTCGTTGACTCCACCTACCTGTGGGCCGTGCGCCGCGGGAAGAAGTACCCCTTCCCCGCGTTTGAGCATGTGATTCGTCTCCAGGCTGAGAAACTCGGCGTGCCACTGGAGTAAGCGCCGCTCCTCGGACCGCAGGCTTCCAACCTGGGGATGCTTGTCGCAGGTTGAAAACCTGCGCTACTTTGCCGGACGTTCTCCGGCCAACCGGTAGACCGCGTACGTGCTATTGGCGTGGAGCCGCTCGCCGGGAAACGACTCGACGAGCGGGGCGTCGAGCGGCACGATGGCGTGGTCTGCGCCGTATCGCATCGCCACGTCGCGGAGCCGATCAGGGCCGAGTGAGATAGTGGATCGCTCCATCTCCGTGAGCGAGCCGGATCGCGAGAAACAATCGATGATCCGCTTCCGCCACTCGACGAGCGATGCAGCGTCCTGCGGGCTGTTTTTCCACGACACCACCTCACGGCGGCCCGTCCGCCAGGTGAAGCTCGCCGATCCGCGGGGCGTGAGGAAGCAGGCTTCCGGGGGCGTGTGATCGGCCACCCAATCGCAGATGTCGGCCCAGGCTGCCGCCGCGAGTTTCGCGTCAGCCCTCGGCACGACCACGTCGCGGCCGGTCAGCGGCCAGTGAAGGGTCTGCAGGCCGAGATCGATTGCCAGCAGGCTGATCGCCACCGCCCGCAGCCATTGTGGCCTGCATGAGGCCACACGCGAGCAGGCCCCGCCGTCTTCCAACACCGCAGCGAGGGTCGTCGCCAGGGCAAACGGCACGGCCACATCGGCAAGCCGAAACCAGTAGTAGCGGAGGAGCGAATAGGTTGCACCCGGAGCCCATGGCTCGAGCAGTGACATGCCGATTCCGGCCGCGGAGATCCCCAGGGACGCCAGGGTGAATGTCGCGATCCGCCAACGCGGCACCGACGGCGGCAGGAGCCGCGTGAGCAGCCACCACGCCACGACCGCGAGCAGGTGCCTTGCGATCATCCCATCCGCGAACGTCCGCGGCAGCAGGTGATGCGAAAGCCTGTCGACGACATACACCTTCGCGGCCGCGGCCCGCGTGACCGCATCAACACCCGCGGTGAGTCCAAGGGCCGGCACCACGCCGGTCGCCGCCGCAGCAACGCCCCCCGCCACGAGCGCGGCATGCCACCAGAAAGCCCATCCGCGTGAGCGGTGGCCGCCTGCTTCGAACCGTGCCGTCCACATGCCGCTCACGATCCACGTCACAGCCGTTGCGACCAGGGCCCAGCCGCCGACGATGGGGTGAAACGCCGTGCCGATGCCCGCGAGGCACAACGCTGCGGGGAACCTCCCCGCGGCAACCTCGCCGAGGCCGCCAAGCACAAACGCCCAGGCAAACACCTTGGCCTCGCATCCACCGATCACCCACTCACCCGCCGCCGTCGTGTTGCGGAGGGCAAACGAGAACGCACACGCCGCCACGACACGAGCCCAGCCACACGAGAGGAGGGCCGCAGCCGCATGCCGGAAACCAGCCGCCAGCAACGCCCATCCGGCGATGCGGCCGATCCATGCGGTCTGCTCGAGCGACATGGCCGCAGCGATTGGTCCAGCGACCACATAGAAGATGCCATGGGCGTCGGGCGTCTCGAGGAAAAAGTCGCCGCGGCCCCACTGCGGATCGGCGGCGTGCCGCGCTTTCGTCAGGTAGACGGCCTCGTTGATGTCGGGCACGGGCCACGCGCCCGCCGCCGCGAAGACCGCCGCGATGAGAAGGCATTCGGCGGCCGCGCGGGCCCAGCCCGCCGTACCATCGCCGCCGCTTTCACCCGTCGCACCGTGCATCTATAAACGCCTCGCCGACTGACTCGTTCGCCTCTCAAGGATACCGATGGCCGCCCCAGTACCTGCAGTTCTCAGCCCAGCTCCTGACGGCCCCGCGACCGCTCCCGGGGGAGCAGCCCTCCGCCGGGCCGCCACCACCGAGACGCTCGGCATCGTCGGCGCCCCTTCCGCCCTCGCCGCCAAACTCGTGGAGTCGGCCGGATTCGATGCGATCTACCTCTCCGGAGCTGCGTTTTCCGCCGGGTCCCTTGGCGTCCCCGACATCGGCCTGTTCACCCGCGACCAACTCGTGGAACAGACCCGCATCCTCGCCCGTGCGGTCTCGATCCCGCTGGTCGTCGATGCCGACACCGGCTTCGGGGGGCCACGGGAGGTTGAGGAGACCATTCGTTTGCTGGAGGCGGCCGGCGCCGCCGCGATCCAGCTCGAGGACCAACGCGGAGCCGACAAGCGGTGCGGCCATCTCGCCGGAAAGCAGGTGATCGAGGTGGCCGAGATGACGGAGAAGCTCGCCGCCGCCGCTGCCGGCCGCCGCGATCCCGGCACGGTGATCATCGGCCGCTGCGACTCGCGGAGCGTGCACGGCCTCGACGACTGCCTCGCGCGGCTCCACGCCTACCGAGCCGCCGGCGCCGACTGGCTCTTCCCGGAGGCTCTCCAGTCACGAGACGAGTTCGGCCGGGTGGGCCGCGACTTTGCTGGCTCGATTCCGCTGCTCGCCAACATGACCGAGTTCGGCACGAGCCCCCTGCTTTCGATCCCCGACCTTGCCGGTCTCGGCTTCACCGCCGTGCTCTACCCCGTGACACTCATGCGGCTGTCGATGAAGGCCATGGAGGCCGGCCTCGCGATGATCGCCGAGGAGGGCACGCAGGAGAGCCTGCTCGACCTGATGCAGTCGCGGGAGGAACTCTACGATCTCCTCGACTACGACCCCAAGCACCCGGAGCGGCATCGCTTCGCCCGGTCTCTGACTCCACAGGAGCCCACGTAATGGCAGCCCCGCAGCCTGCGAGTCCACCCCCGGCCAGAGCCGCGACCGAGTTCGCCAAGGGACTCGCTGGCGTAATCGCTGGGCAGACTTCAATCTGCTCGCTCGACGGCACGCTCCGCTACCGTGGCTACGACATCGAACCCCTGGCGATGGCCGGCGATTTCGAGGAGGTGGCCTGGCTGCTGCTCCACGGGGATCTGCCGACCTGCGCCGAGCACGCCGCCTTCTCCGAGCGGCTCTCGCTGGCCGCCCGGTCACTCGATCCCACGGTTCTCGACGCCCTTCATCGCCTCGCCTCGGCCAGCCCCCAGGCTTCGGTGATGGACGCGCTGCGAACAGGCATCAGCATGCTCGGCCTCGTCGAGCGGGACGACACGCCCGGCCCCCGGACGGCCCTGATCGCCCAGGCGGAGCGACTCCTCGGGCTTACACCAGCGATCCTTGCCGCCTGGATCGATCTGACGAGCGGTCGCCCGCCGCAGCCTTGGCCCGAGGGCCCGATCGCCCGAGCTCTGCTCCAGCGGCTCACCGGCCGCGAGCCCTCGCCGGCCCAGGTGGCGATCTTCGGCACGACGCTCGTGCTCTACGCGGAGCACGAGTTCAACGCCTCCACGTTCGCGGCCCGCACCGTCGCTTCGACCGGATCCGACATGCACTCCGCCGTCACCGCAGCCATCGGCGCCCTCAAGGGGCCGCTCCACGGCGGGGCCAACGAGAAGGTGCTCGAGGTGCTCGGCGAGATCGGCTCCGCCGACCGGGCCGATGCCTGGGTGCACGAGCAGTTCGCCGCCAAGCGCGTGGTGATGGGATTCGGCCACCGCGTCTACAAGGACGGCGACGTGCGGGCGAAGCTGCTCGGCCGCATGTGCCGGACCATGGTCCGTGGCACCGATGCCGAACGGCTCGAGGAACTCGCCGATCGTGTCGAGCGGATCATGCTCGACAAGAAGGCCCTCAAGCCCAATCTCGACTGGCCGGCGGCCCGCGTCTACCACGCTCTTGGCCTGCCCGTGAAGGTGTTCACGCCGATCTTCGTGGTCGCCCGCATGAGCGGCTGGACCGCCCACGTGATCGAACAGATCGGCGACAACCGGATCATCAGGCCGCTGTCGGTCTACTCCGGAGCGGCGGCTCGCGACTACCTACCGCTGGCGACCCGCGGCTGACAGCCCCTACCGCACGCTCACCGACTGCTCAGCGGCCGCTGCAGCCGCCGCGGCCTCCACCTCGGCCTGCACGGTGACATTGGGCACGGCGCCCTCGCCAAGGTCGGTCGAGATCCTGAGCTGCTGCTCGACGCGGCCGGCCGCGTTTCCGGCCTGAAACGTCACCGGGAGGATGTGCACCTTGGCCGGCGTCGTCCGCGGCTCGCAGGTCAGGCAGCCATCCTCGCAGGCAACGCCGGTGATGCAGAAATCACGGTTCGCTCGAACGACCACGTTCTTGGTGATCGTGCCGCCGCACTTCACGGCGCCCATCGAGAGCAACTGCGGGCTCACGGTCACCGCGGCCACCACGCGGCCCTCGACGTCCATCGGGATCTGCGTGGCCCGGGGGTCGGTTGTGATCAGGATCAGTTGGCCCTTCACGTAGCCCGCCGGCGATTCGGGCTTGAGCCGCATCGTCAGGTCGTAGGAGGTCTGCGACGGCGTCCGCGTCGGCTTCGACAGGCTGACTTCGAAACTTGGGTTGGCACTGCGGACATCACTGATGTCCCAGGCGGCGCTGCCGACCCGGGTGACCCGCACCTGCCGCTCGGCCCCCGCGCCGAGATCGACGTTGCCGAGATCGACGAACGGCGGCTCGAAGGTTACGTCGCCGCGGATGTTGCCCGCGACCCGGAGCTGAATCTCCGCGTGAAACGGCTTGTCGAAGGTGACCGTCAGCGTGGCGCCATGCTGGCCGAGGAAGGTCCGGGTGTTGAACTTCGCGACGACCTCCCCCGTCTCGTGAGTCTTGAGGTCGTGCCGCGTGATCTCGGGCGAGGTGCAGCCGCAGCTCGTCCGCACGCCGACGACGTGCAGGTCTTCCTTGTAGATGTTACGGAAGACGAACCGATACTCCGTCTTGGCTCCCTTGGCCACGGTGCCGAAGTTGTGGCTCGTCACCGTGAACATCTTTTTGGCCCACTCTTGGGCCGAAGCCGTCGAGCCGCAGCACGCGACAACCACCGCGATGCCACACGCAACCGCGCGGCCGAAACCAACTGGCGAACGAAACATGGGAAGGCCTGAAGAAGAGGGGGCGGCGACCGTGGAACACGCGGTCCGCAACGGCCAAGAGAAGAGTACGAGTGCCATGGGAGGAGCGTCAACGAGAGGATGAAAAGGGGGCCGGCCAGCCGCCACGTCCGGGCCGGAGCCCGACGGTCGTCTCCTTCCAGTATTCACCCGGAGGGGTGTCGGTTCGGGCCATGGACCCCATTTTTTCAAGGAAATGAAGGCCGCCGTTCGGCACGACCGATACAGCCCTTGAGGTTTCGTACAATGGTTTCGTCCACGCTCGACGGTGGCGGCCGTGAGGCCGTCCGGGTGGTGGACACCTGCCGGCAGTCTTTCAGACTGCTGGGATTCACAAACCAGACGGGGGCGTACCGGTATCGACCGGATGGCAAGAGGCCCGGATTGCGTGTCGTGGTTGGTCGGCTGGCCACGTTAAAAGTCGACCAAGCTTCAATTGCCGAAGCTCAGTTTTCTCTGGCTGCTTAACTAAGCAACCCCGAGCGATGGTCCCAGTCGGAAGGGCCTCCCAATCGGTCGCCAAATCCGACTCGCCCCGGTTCACCGCCTAGTACGGCCGGGGCTAAAAAAGTTCCGGGCTGGCCCATGACGCACCCTGTCGGCCGGGGACGCGTGGGCGAGATGCAAATCGACCGGACACACACGTAGACGTTCGTGCTGAAACATCACGGGACAGGGGTTCGACTCCCCTCGCCTCCACTCCACGCCCGCCGGGCCATCCATGGCCCCGGCGGGCTTTTTTGTGCGCTCGCCCTCCAGGCGAGCAGCCGATAGCGCTGCAGGCATCCATGGCCCCGGCGGGCTTTTTTTGTGCGCTCGCCCTCTAGGCGAGCAGCCGATAGCGCTGCCGGCATCCATGGCCCCACTGACCGAGGCTGCCGCGAGGGGCTGTCCGTGCCCCGCCGCCGGCGTTGCTGACCAGCGAAGCCATGGATGGCGAAGCGCAGGCAGCATCGAGTGAGCGAGGGCAGGATGCCCGAAGCAAACGTCCGGCGGTGGGGCATGGACAGCCCCGAGCCGCCATGATCGACAGACACAGGTTGAAAACCTGTGCTACGTGGGGAGCCGCAATCTACGAATGGCTCCAGCCAGCCTTCGGCTGCGGATGGATCGTCGGCACTGGAGCCACGGCCCCCGTCACCCGCCTCCGTTCGGCGTCGATCGCAGGCGCGGAGAAATGCTCGATCGCGAGGTCAAACCGCACGCTCGCCCCCGGAGCCAATGGCACCACGCGGCCCTGAGACTCCTCGAAGGACCGCGGATTCGGGTAGTTCGTGCCCGGTTCCAGACCCGTCACGTAGCCATCGGCGAGCCCGCCCTGGTTCTTCCAGAGCGAGAAACAGGGGAGCGTGTCGGCCCGCCAGGACAGGCTGGCGGCATTGCGGGCGTCGGGCCCGACGAGCAGCGCCGTGGCGATTCCGTCGGCCGCGGGCTTCAGCCTCGCGAAGTGCACCTGCTCGCCGCGGCCCGCCTGCGGCGACACGTAGCGGCTCCAGGTCGGCACGTCGGACACCGCCGCCGCATCCCGCGGCGCCAACTCTTCGACCGTAGCCACGAGTTCGCTCCCCGGCCCAAGCAGCGGCGGCCCGAAGTTGACGTGGTAGAGCATCTGGACCGTCGTGGGCCGGTCCGAGATGTTCTTCACGATGTCGGTCCAGGACACCCGGTGGCGGTCGGCATGGAGCGTGAGCGACGTCGTCATCCGCAGCGACTGGAAGAGGAACCGGGTCTCGTCCACGGCGCCGGTCAGCGTGATCGTGCCGGCGGCCTCGTCGAGCGTGACATCGAGATGATGGGCCGGAAGATTCGCAATCCGCCCGTGCAACCCATGGAGGAGCCGGCCGGAGGCGTCGAAGTCCGGCGCGCCGTTGCTCACCAGGCCGCAGCGGGCGACGAGTTCGTCGAAGCCGTCGAGCCAGCCCAGCCCCGACGGCTCCGAGAGCGGCACGAACCGCGGATTCACCGGGCCGTGCACCGGCGACTGCCAGCCGAGTTCCACGCCACCCGCCATGATCTTCCAGATGCCGAGCCCCCGGTCGGGAAGGACCAGCACCTTCGTGTCGCCGGCGACGAGTTCCACCAGCATCACCCCCTCCCGGAGGCCGCCCGAGAGCCGCCGCGTGCGGACGGCAAGCCGACCCAAGGCCACGTCGACCCGGTCGGCGGCGAAAAACGACACTCCTCGGTGAGAAGTGATCAGTTGCAGCGTCTGTGACGACATCGTCCGGCTCCCTTCGTCTCCTACGGCTTCCCTCAGGCGAACACAGGCAGGATACCGTGCCGATGCCGGTCCACGCAGCCCGCTTGATGCAACCCCGCCGCGCGGGCAAAGTTGTCGGTTCCGGGCCGCGGGCAACCGCAGCCTCCCCGTCGCCTCCAGAGCGATCCAATGAACGACCTGAAGATTTTTAGCGGGCCGGCCAACCCTGCGCTCACGCAGGACATCTGCCGCTACCTCAACCTCCCCATGGGCAAAATCTCGCTGGGGCGGTTCCCCGACGGCGAGATCTCCTGCAAGATCGACGAGGACGTCCGCGGCCGCGACGTGTTCATCGTCCAGTCGACCTGCCCGCCGGTCAACGAGCACATCATGGAGTTGCTCGTGATGATCGACAGCTTCAAGCGGGCAAGTTCGTTTCGGATCACGGCGGTGATCCCCTACTTTGGCTACGCCCGGCAGGACCGCAAGGACTCGGGCCGCGTGCCGATCACCGCCAAACTCGTCGCCAACCTGATCACCCGGGCGGGTGCCGACCGCGTCCTCGCGATGGACCTGCACGCCGCGCAGATCCAGGGGTTCTTCGACGTGCCGGTGGACCACCTCTACGCCGCTCCGGTTCTCAACAACCACCTCCACTCGCTCGACATTCCCAAGGACGACATCGTGGTCGTGAGTGCCGACGAAGGAGGCATCAAGCGGGCCGTGGGCCACGCCAACCGGATTGGCGCCCCGCTCGGCATCATCGACAAGAGACGGCTCTCCGTCGACACGACCAGGAGCACCACGATCATCGGCGCGAGCGTCGAGGGGAAGACCGCGATCCTGTTCGATGACATGATCAGCACCGCGGGCTCGATCTGCGGAGCCGCCGAGGTGCTCCACAAACACGGCGCCAAGGCGATCTACGCGGCAGCCACGCACGGTCTGTTGGTCGGCCCAGCAATCGAACGGCTCCGGCAGGCCCCGTTCAAACAGATCATCATCACCGACTCGATCCCGCTCACACCCGGCAAGATGCTCCCCAACGTCTCCGTGCTCTCCGTCGCCAGCCTCCTCGGCCAGGCGATCAAGCGGATCCACCGCAACGAGTCGGTGAGCATGATGTTTCAGTAGACACGCCGGCTCGCCATCCTGGCTCGCGACACGCCGGCAATGCCATCCTGGCCATTGCCGGCTGTTACGGTTCACACTTGATTCTGTCGTGTCGTCGCGGCACCGCAGCCGGCCGGAAGGACACCGGAGTTCCATAGCGAACCTGGAAGACACACAGGTTAAAAACCTGTGCTACAGGGGAGAGCAGCGAGGGGCTGCCCGTGCCCGGGAGCCGGCGTTGCTGACAAGCGCAGCCGCGACCAATCCGCCTGCGGCGGATCGGTGCCCGGCGGAGCGCAGTCAGCATCGAGCGAGCGAAGGGCCGGAGCCCGGAGCGAGCGTCCGGCGACGGGCGCGGGCAGCCCCGAGCCTCCTCGTCAAAGCGAGAGGATCAAGTGGGGGCCGTATGAGGCCCCGCGGAGCGACGCCAAGGTTCGCCGGAGCAGTTCTCCCAGCCGACGGCTTTTTCCGAGCCCGGCGAGCGGCCATTCGCGTGTCGTGCGGCCGGAAAGCGGTGATCTTGCGAAAGCGGCTGCGGATGGCACACTTGTGGGCTTTCCACGCTTTCCCCGCCGCGTATCCCGCAGAGTTTTTCCATGAGCGACACGTTCGAAGTTTCCCTCCGCAACGGCAAGGGCTCCCGCGACAGCCAACGGCTCCGCAGGCAGGGCCTCGTGCCCGCCATCCTGTACGGTCACGGGGAAAAGTCTGTCAGCCTCTCGGCCACCTGCGAGGCGATCAAGGCCGCTGTCCGGCACGGGAGCCGGGTGGTAAACCTGACCGGCGCCGTGAAGACGTCCGCCCTCGTCCGCGAACTCCAGTGGGACACCTACGGCGTCGAGCCCATCCACATCGATTTCCTGCGGGTCAGCGCCTCGGACCGCATCCGCGTGAAGGTGCCGGTGCACGTCAAGGGCGAGTGCCCCGGGCAGCGGGCCGGAGGGCTCGTGAACCTCGTGATGCACGAGGTCGAGTTGCAGTGCACTGCCGATCACGTGCCCGAGTTCGTGTACGCCAACGTTGGTCATCTTGAGCTTGGACACACCATCAAGGTGAAGGACCTCGAACTTCTCCACGGCGCGACGCCCGCTGCCGAACTGGAAGAGACGGTCGTGACGTGCTTGATCCCAGGCAAGAAGGCCGAAGAGCTTGCGACGCCGACAGGTGGTGTCGAACCCGAGGTCATTGGCCGCAAGGCTGCCGAGGAAGGAGAGGCGGAAGCGGGGAAGGAATGAGGCATGCTCCGGCGGCCTGAGGCCGACCGGGACGCCCGCCCGTTCACCCCACAGAGCCCGGGAGACCGCCGATCGACCGTGAAACTCCTCGTCGGCCTTGGCAACCCGGGGCATGCCTACCGTGACACGCGCCACAACGTGGGCTTCGAGGTGCTGGACGTGCTCGCCCGAAGGGCAGGCTCCCCGGCCCGGAAGCAGCGGTTCCAAGGAGATGTGGCTCAGGCCACGATCCGGGGGGTGCCCGTCCTGCTGCTCTGGCCCCTCACCTGGATGAATCTCAGCGGTTCCAGCGTGCTGGCGGCGAGGGACTTCTACAAGATCCCGGATTCTGACATGATCATGATCTGCGACGACTTCAATCTGCCGCTCGATACCATTCGGCTCCGGCCGGGCGGATCGGCCGGTGGCCAAAACGGGTTGGCCGACGTGCTCTCCCGGCTCGGCACGACGACGATCCCGCGACTGCGGCTCGGCATCGGCCCGGTGCTGGCAGGCTGGAATGTGGCCGACTTCGTGCTCGGTAAGTTCCCGAAGGCCGAACGGGAGCAGGTCGGCGTAGTGATCGAACGGGCGGCCGACGCCGCTGAAGATTGGGTCGCCCTGGGCATCCAGGCGGCCATGAATGCATACAACTGACGCGTCGGGTGCGCGGCAGACGATTGATTCAAGACTCGACTCATACCACAACAACTCAGAGCACTCTCCAACAGCACTTTCAAGGAGTTCGACAGTCATGGCGGTGTACGAAGGCATGTTTATCCTCGATCCGGCAAAGTTTTCCCGCGATCCCGGAGCTGCGGCCCAGCAGGTGGCCGACCTGATCACGGGCCACGGCGGCACCGTGCTCGCGGCGCGACTCTGGGATGAGCGGAAACTCGCCTACCCCATCAAGGGCCATAAGAAGGGCATCTACTGGCTGACCTACTTCAAGATGCCGGGCGGAAACCTCACGGCCCTGGAGCGGCAGTGCGAGATCACCGACGAAATCATCCGCAAACTCGTGCTCAAGGTAGACGACCGGATCGCCGACGCCCTCGTGCAGCACGCCCTGGCGGGTGAGGCGACCGTCAAGCGTTCCACGACGACTCCAGCCCCGGCGGCTCCCGCCCAGTAGTTCGCCCCGACCTTGCAGCCTCCCGTCAGGGGGGCTACGATCGGGGAAGTGAACAGGTGTTCATGTTCCAACTGGAGGTATGAGCCATGGCGAGTTTCAACAAGGTGGTCCTGCTCGGCAACGTGACCCGCGATCCGGAGCTCCGGTACATCTCGAACGGCACTGCCGTCACCGAGATCGGACTGGCCGTCAACGACCGCCGCAAGACAGCATCAGGTGAATGGGTCGAGGAGACCACCTTCGTCGACGTGACGCTTTGGGGACGGACGGCCGAAATCGCCGGCGAATACGTCACAAAGGGCGCCCCGCTGATGATCGAGGGCCGGCTGAAACTCGACACCTGGGAGAAGGACGGCAAGAAGAACTCCAAACTCCGCGTCGTCGGCGAGAAGATGGTCCTGCTCGGCTCCAAGGGCGAAGGCTCTCGGGGTGGCGGTCAGAGCCGGCCCGCTCGGGCGCCAGCGGGCGGTCGGCCGCCGGCAGCGGGCGGAGAGGACTACAGCCAGTCCGAGCCCGATTATGATGGTGGCCAGCCATCGGGCGGCGTGGCCGCCGACGACGACATTCCCTTCTGAGAGGTCGGCTCTCGGGCCGGCCCCATCAGCCATCACCGCTTCGATCATCAACTCACCCATTTCCAGCGTTAGGAGACGAACCATGCCCACCAAAGAAGCCCCTCTCATCGAGGCCACCGGTCGCCGCCTGCCCAAAGGCAACCGAGGCGGCGTCGAGTTGCTCCTCATCCACACCGTCGAGCACCTCGGCAAGCAGGGAGAGGTCGTCGAGGTGAAGCGTGGCTACGCCTTCAACTACCTGCTCCCGCAGGGGATGGCGACCCTCGCGACCGACCACCACAAGCGAATGGTCGAAAAGCACCGCGCGAAGCTCGAGGAGATCGCCCGCGAGCGGCTCGCGGGGCTCCGGACGGTTCTCCAGGAACTGGTCCGCACCAGTGTCACCATCGAGGCCAACGCGAACGACGAGGGCCATCTCTACGGGTCAGTCGGTGCCCCGGAAATCTCGCGGTCGCTGAAGCAGCAGGACCTCATGGTCTCGCCGGAGCAGATCATCCTCCAGGGACCGCTGAAGGAGGTTGGCCTCTACACCGTGAAGGTGAAGTTGGCGCCGGAGGTCGAAGGCGATCTCAAGGTCTGGGTGGTGCCGAGCAGCAGCGAAGGCGGCGCGAAGTAGCGGTTCGCCGCATCGTCAAGTCGCTCCCTGGCGCAGCTGCGTCGGAGTCGCGGTTGGTAGTCGGATCGGAACCAGAGGTGGCTCGCGAACGGAGGCGCGTCGATGGCTGGACCGACTGACGGCGGCAGGGGCAACGGAGACCGCGAACGACGCCGGCCGCGCCGTGATGGCCACAGTCAGCCGGCGGTAGCGTCTCTGCTCGACCCGCGAGACCGGCCTGCCAACGTCGACGCCGAACGGGCCGTGCTCGGCAGCATTCTGCTCAAGCCCGACGTGTGCGACGACATCGCACTGGTCGTGCGGGCGGAGGATTTCTCCGACGAGTCGCACCAGCTTCTCTATCGTCACCTCCTCGACCTTCACGACTCCGGGAAGCGGATCGACGCCACCATTGTCGTCGAGCGGCTCAAGACACAGGGCGACTTCGAACGGATCGGCGGCGCGGCGGCCCTCGCCGACGTTGTGCAGGCCGTCCCACACGCAGCCCACGCCACTCACTACGCCGCGATCGTTCGCGACAAGGCGCTGCTGCGCTCGCTCATTGATGCCGGCACCGACATTCTCCGCGACGCCTACGACGCGTCGGACGAACCCCGGCAGCTGCTGGCCCGCGCTGAAGAAAAGATCTTTTCGATTCTCGAACGCCGCAGTTCGGCAGAGGCGAAGCCGATCCAGTCCGTGCTTGAAGAGGTGATGGTGCGGATGGACGCCCGCATGAAGCACGAGCACACGATCGGCGGCGTGGAGACGGGCTTCACCGACCTCGACCAACTCTGCGGCGGCCTTCACAACTCGGAACTGGTGATCCTGGCGGCCCGCCCAAGTATGGGCAAGACGGCCTTCGCGATGAATATCGCGGAGCATGCGGCGATCAACCTCAAGCAGCCCGTGCTGTTTGTGAGCCTCGAAATGGCGGCCCTCGAACTCGCCGACCGACTGCTCTGCTCCGCCGCCCAGGTCAACGGCCACCGGCTCCGCAACGGCACGATCTCTCAGGAAGACAGGCGCCGCCTCGTGCAGAAGTCGTCCGAGATCGGGTCGGCGCCGCTGTTCATCGACGACACACCGAGCCGCACGCTCACCGAAATCGCCGCGGTGGCGCGCCGGCTCAAGCGGAAGCAAGGGCTGTCGATGATCGTGATCGACTACCTCCAACTGATCGAGCCTGACAATCCGCGGGATCCACGTCAGGAGCAGGTGGCGAGGATCGCGCGGCGGCTGAAGGGGATGTCCCGCGAACTCGACATCCCGGTGCTCTGCCTGGCGCAGCTCAACCGGCAGGCGGAGGTGTCTCGCGACAACCGGCCCCGGCTCAATCACCTTCGCGAATCCGGCGCCATCGAACAGGACGCCGACGTGGTGATGTTCGTCCACCGCGAGGAGTACTACCAGACCAACGACGAGGATCGAGAGCGAGTCCGCGGGCAGGCCGAGATCATCATCGCCAAGCAGCGAAACGGGCCGATCGGTGACGTGAAACTGCTCTGGCAGCACGACTTCACGCGGTTTGTGAACCTCGAGCATCGGCCGTACGACGAGTTTGAGCAGTTCGGCTCAACGGGGTTCTGAACATACGGCCGCCGGGCCATCCTGGCCCCGGCCGCCTGAGTTTGAGGGCTCGCCTTCCGGGCGAGCGATCCTGTGCACGGCCGCCGGGCCATCGTGGCCCCGGCGGCCTGAATTTGAGGGCTCGCCTTCCGGGCGAGCGATCCTGTGCACGGCCGCCGGGCCATCGTGGCCCCCCGTAGCACAGGTTTTCAACCTGTGTCTGTCCATCGCGGCGGCTCGGGCACAGGTTGAAAACCTGTGCTACGGGAAGAGGCGCGTGGCGGCCCGTGCCGCGGCGGCGCGATCGGTGCCGGGCGTGACATCGAGCGCGAAGCCGTCGTCGTCGCCCCTCTCGAGACGCTCCCAGGCGATCGCCCCCATGGCGGCGTTGTCGGTGCAGAGCGACCGTGGCGGTATGAAGACCGCGACCCTTCGCCGGCGACCAAGGACCTCCAGCGACTCTCGCAACAGCGTATTGGCCGCTACGCCCCCTCCCACCGCCACGGCACGGCAGCCAGTGCGAGCGAGGGCGAGCTCAACCTTGGCGAGGATCGAGTCGACCACCGCCTGCTGGAACGACGCGGCGAGATTGGCCAGCGGCCGACCCACCGGGGGAGGCACGTCGACCACCGCATTCGGCGGTCGCACGAGGTAGCGAAGGGCGGTCTTTAATCCGCTGAAGCTCAAATCGAGCCGGTCGCGATCGGTGGCCAGCGGCCTCGGAAGGCGATGGGCCTTGGGATCGCCTCCGGCAGCAGCCCGTTCGATCTCGGGGCCGCCCGGATAACCGAGCCCCAGCAGGCTGGCGGCCTTGTCGAAGGCCTCGCCTGCGGCATCGTCGATCGTGCCGCCGAGCCGCTCAGCATCGAGCGGGCCATGAACGTGAAACAGCGAGGTGTGGCCGCCACTCGCGACGAGGCCGACGCACGGATACGTGAACCGCTCACCGAAGGCGAGGCGACACGCATAGAGGTGTGCCAGGATGTGGTCGTAGCCCACGATCGGTACGCCGAGGGCGGCGGCGATCGCCTTGCCAGCGGAGAGCCCGACGAGCAGCGAGCCCACCAGACCGGGGCGGACGGCCACGCCCACACCCTCGATGTCGCGCTTCGTGATCCCGGCACGTGCGACCGCCTCGTCGATGACGGGGATGATCCGCTCGACATGCGCCCGCGAGGCCACCTCAGGCACGACACCCCGCCACCGCGCATGCAACTGCTCCTGGGTGGCGACCACGCTCGAGAGCACATCGCGGCTCCGAGAAATCACCGCGGCCGCAGTCTCGTCGCAGGTGGATTCAATCGCGAGGAGGGGCATCGTTTCGGGCGCGGTCGTGTTTGGAGTGGGCGCTGGTTGTCAGCCGGCCCCAGAGCCCACGCTGCCTGGGATCAGAAGTCGTACCACATCCCAATACCGCAGCGGTTTTGGTTGTAGTAGACGAACTCATACTGCGGATCCGAGCCCTGGAGGTACTCGAAGCCGATGCGAAAGAGCTTCTCGCTGCGGTCGCCGCGCCAGGCCCAGCCGGTCTGCACGCAGACGTTGCCTCCCCAGTCGAGTTCTTGCCGCGACATCCCATTGATCGCGAAGAAGGGAGCACCGTGGATGCCGGTGGCGCGAGCCTGGATCAGTTCGGTGCCGTACTGGAACTCCCAGGGCTGGGAGCCGCCGGAGTTGAAGAAAGCATAACCAACCTCGCCGTACAGCCGCATCCAGTCGAAGAGATAGTAGGAGTTGCCCCAGACGAAGCAGTCGCGGACGTAGTTCACCCGGGTGAAATCGGGGTGCTTGAGCATCGCCTCGTCGCCAAGGTGAGCGCTGTTGTGGTAGTAGGCGAGCTTCGTCTGCCAGCGGCCGATGCCGTAGACGATCGGCACGCCGAAGCGGTAGTCGGCAGAGCGGAGGTCGCGATCCTCCTGTGGATCGAGCCGCACGAACGCCGCGCCTTCGATCTGAACCTCAAATCCCTGCGGATGCAAGACCGGGTCGGAACCGTATCGCAGAATCGACGCCCGGCCGCCGAGCGTCGAGTCCCAGAGCCAGCCGTTCTGAGTCGATGGGTTGAGCGGATCAGGATCGGTATCGTCGTACCAGACGGAGGCGAAGCGAGGCTCCTTCGGCCCAGCAAGGTAGCTCGTGTAGATCAGGTTGTTGGGCAGGATGTGCCATCCCCATGGTCGCGGCGCCCAAAGGTCGTCGAAACACTCGGGATAGCCGCTTGCCGATGGGCAGCCATCGGTGCACGACGCCCCGGGCGGACACTCGCCGTCAAGGATCACAGGCCCGCTTGGTCTGGTTGGCGGCAGGCTCTGGATATCAGCCGGCCCTGAGTAGAAGCCGTCGTCGGGCAGCATGAGCGGCGGCAGGGCCTCGCGTAGAGCCTGCGGGGGGGGCTGAGCGACGGCCGCCCCGGCCCAGAAGAGCACCGCGAGGGTCGCTACCACCAGCCGCGCCCGGCGACAGGGCGGCGCGGAGCGACACCGACAGCGCAGACGAACCGCGGGCGATTCGGCGAGAGATGCGAACGGCATGACGGGGATCGGGATCAGCGGCAGTTCCAGCATGGGCGGACGCGTGGGCGTGGCTTGCGAACCCGCATCGCCGCGGCGACACTCTACGGTTCGTGCCCGTGGCATCCACAGAGTGATCGGCACACCGACCCCGTTTCCGAAAGGACGTCGGCCGATCGATCATGAGTTCTTCCGCGGCGCGGAAGGCGGGGCAAGATCGCGAAGCCGAAGCCTCGCCATCCCACCGCGATTACCGAGACCACCACCATCACGCCAATGCAGCCATCCACCCAGCCTGACTCCGTCGCCGTCGATGCTGGCATCGCCGCCGCTCTTGGACGCATCCCGAGCGGGCTGTTCGTTCTGGCCTGGCGCGATGGCGATGCGGACCGCTGCATGCTCGCGAGTTGGGTGATGCAGGCCGGCTTTGTGCCGCCCCAGGTGAGCGTGGCGGTGGCCTCGACGCGGGATCTCCTCGCAGCCCTCGATCGAGGCGCGACGTTCGCCGTGAACATTCTCGCCGAGTCGCAGCGGGCACTCCTGGCCCGCTTCGGAAAGCCCACTGCCGACGCCTTCGCAGGCCTCGATTTGCACCGCACGGCAACTGGCACCGCCGTGCTCGCCGACGCGGCCGCCTGGCTCGACTGCCGTCCCAAGGCCCGTGCCACCCACGGCGACCATGTGCTCGTGCTGGCGGAGGTCGTCGCCGCCGGTGGCACCGGAGCAGAGCCCGCCATTCACGTCCGGAAGAACGGCCTGCGATACTGATCACCACGCCTGGAGGACTTCCATGTCCGTCATCACGATGAGAGCGCACCGGTTCCCCATTCTCCTATCGATGATCTCAGCGATCCTGGCGGTGGGGTGCTCGAGCGACCGAAAGCCCGCAGCCCACGTCGCAGGCGTTGCAGCCGATACGCCTGCGGAGGCGTCCGCAACGAAGCCCCAGCGACTCATCTTCATCACCAACGGCGACGATCCGTTTTGGGACGCGCTGCTGAGCGGTCTCAAAGAAGGCGAGCAGCGCTTCGGCTGTGCGGCTGCCGGGATCACCGTCGCCCGCGACGTCAACAATGGTTCTGCCGAAGGGCAGATTGAGCGGCTCCGGCAGTACGCCACGCAGGACGACGTCGCCGGCATCGCCATCAGCGTGATCCAGGCCGATAACCAGTCGATCGTGGAAGAGATGAAGAAACTTCGGGCGAAGGGCGTGAAGGTGATCACCGTCGACGGCGATGTGAATCGTGACACTTTCCGGGACGCCCGTTCCTATTACATCGGCACCGACAACGTGGTTGGCGGTCGCACGCTCGGCACCGCGACCCGGGCCCTCCTCGAAGCCAGGGGCGCAAAGGAAGGAGGCTACGTGCAATTCGCCGGCTTCACTGATAACGACAACGCCCGGAGCCGAATGAACGGCGTCAAGGAGACAATCGGACCGGCCTACACAGAACGAGATCGGATGGCCGACGAGATGGACCTCCCCCGCGCCCGCGACAACGTTCGCAACGCCACCCAGAATCACAAAGACCTCGCAGCGCTCGTGGGCATCTGGGCCTACAACGCACCGGCGATCGCCGATGTGGTCACGGCGAGCGGCACCCGCGACAAGTACGTGATCGCCACCTTCGACGCTCAGGATCTCGCGATCGGCCACATGGAGAAGGGCCGGATCGACGTGATGGTGGTCCAGAACCCATTCGAAATGGGCGTGCGGACCGTTCGGCTCCTGAAGGCGATGGTCGAGGATGACAAGCGGGTGCTTGATGAGATGTTCCCGTCCGCGGCCAGCGCCGGCGGCGACATCCACACCACGGGCCTGCGGGTCGTGGTGCCCGACGCGACGTCGCCCGTGAAAGCCGATCTCTTCGATCCACAGGTGGTCGAGTTCATGTCCCTGCCCGACTTCAAGGCGTGGCTGGCGAAATACAACCTCACCAGCTCTTGATCATGAACTCCCCTGGCAACGCAGGCGGTGGCTGGCGGATGCCCCGTCACGAACTCGCGATCCTCGCCGCGACGGTGGCGGTATTCGTGGTCACTGGCTGGCTCGACCCAAACCACACCTACTTCGCCAACTGGGCGGAGAGCCGTGACATCATCCTCAGAAACACGGCACTGCTCGGGATCATCGCGCTGGGCGCCTCGGTCGTGATCATTGCCGGTGGGATCGATCTTTCGGCGGGATCGATGGTGGCCTTCAGTGCCACGACCTGTGCCCTGGTGCTCACGCTCTGTGCGGCGCCCGACGACCGGCGACTCGTGACCGTGGGGCCGGCGGGCATCGCGGCGGCGGTCGGGGCGGCACTCCTCTCCGGGTTGCTCGTCGGCACGCTTCACACCTGGCTGATCACGGCGATCCGCCTGCCGCCGTTCATCGCCACGCTGGCAACCCTCGTGGGGCTGCGGAGTTTCGCCCGGGCGATGTGCTTGTTCGTCACCAAGGAGCGGTGGGGGAGCGAGTCGCAGCAGATCAACGTCAACACGCCCTTCTTTGCCTGGCTGAAGGAGCACAACGTCTGGATCATGACGGGTACGTTTCTCGTGCTTGCCGTCGTCACCTGGCTGATCCTCTCTCGGACGGTCCTGGGCCGTCACCTCTACGCCCTCGGCGGCAACGAGCAGGCAGCACGCCTGAGCGGCATCCGCACTGAGAACGTGAAATGGTTCGCCTACTGCTTTGGCAGCCTGACGGCCGCCCTGGCCGGCATCTTCCTGATGGCCGACAGCAGCGTGGCCCAGCCCGGCACCCTCGCGCGGGGCTACGAACTCAACGCGATCGCCGCGGCGGTCGTCGGCGGCTGCAGCCTCCAAGGGGGCGTGGGCACCGTTCCAGGCACCGTGCTTGGGGCGCTCTTCCTGCGGCTCGTGATTGACGCCGTCTCGAAGCTCATCAAGGCGAGCGCCGACGTCTATGAGGGGATGATCGTGGGGATCATCGTGGCCCTTGCGGTCACGTTCACGCAGGTCGGCCGCCGCGGCCAGTCCGGCCACTCGCTCTTCTCGGGTGCCCGAGGACTCGCGGCCATTCCGACCATCGCGATCTTTACCGCACTGCTGGCCACGATGGCGGCCGGGAATGTGGCGGCACTCCAGGGACGGACCGGGCTGTTCGGCATCGGCGTGGGCGGTGCCACGCTTCTCACCCTGGCGGTAGTCCGACGGCTTGAAAGCCGCCACGCATCATGACCCCCATCGTCGCCTTTCGCGGGGTCGGCAAGCAGTTCCCTGGCGTCGTTGCCCTCGAGGGCGTCTCATTCGAGCTGATGCCGGGGGAGTGCCACGCGATCTGCGGCGAGAACGGCGCCGGCAAGAGCACACTCATGAAGCTGCTCTCCGGCGTGCTCACCGACTACGAAGGCGAGATTCTCGTCCGGGGCGAGCCGGTACGGTTTCGCGGCACCCGCGACGCAGAGGCCGCTGGAATCGCGATCATCCACCAGGAGCTGAATCTGGTGGAGCAGCTTTCTGCTGCCGCCAATATCTTCCTCGGCCGCGAGCGACGAACGGCCGTGGGCCTGCTCGACGACGCCGCGATGGAGCGGGAGGCCGCCACGCTCCTGGCCGAACTCGAGTGCCCAGTCGATCCACGAACGCCTGCCGGCAGCCTCCGGGTGGGCGACCAGCAGCTCCTCGAAATCGCCAAGGCCGTCTCACTGGCCAGTGATGTCCTCATCATGGACGAGCCGACCAGCGCCCTCACCGATGCCGAGGTGGCCCGGCTCGACCGCGTCATCGTCCGCCTCCGCGGCCGGGGTGTCACGATCCTGTATATCTCCCACAAGATGGACGAGGTGTTTCGCCTCGCTGACCGGATCACGGTGCTGCGGGACGGCCGGGTTGTGACCACGGTCGACCGCTCCCGCACCACACCTCGTGAGATCACCGGCTGGATGGTCGGTCGCGACATTGCCAGCCACGACTTCCACGGCTCGCGGACGCCTGGCGCGACGGTGCTGGAGCTTCGCGGTCTCACGCTCCCCTGGCCCGGGCATCCCCGCGGCTACCGTCTGAAGAACGTGTCGCTCGAGCTTCGGGCCGGCGAGGTCCTCGGCGTCGCGGGCTTGATGGGGGCGGGTCGTACCGAACTGCTGGAAACGATCTTCGGGGCCGCCGAGCCGACCTGGTCGGGCGAGATTCTCCTCCACGGCCAGGCCGTTCGCTTCGCGCATCCCGCCGAGGCCTGCGCCGCCGGCATCGCGATGGTGACGGAGGACCGCAAGCGGCTCGGGCTGTTTCCCGACCTCGACGTCGCCGCCAACGTGAGCCTCTGTAGCCTCAATGAGGCGGTGCGAAGCGGCCTGCTCTCTCGCAGTCGCGAGGAGGCGCTCGTCGCGGGCCCGCTCCGCGAGACGGGCGTGAAGACGCCAGGGCCGCACGCGGCGATCACGGGTCTCTCAGGCGGCAACCAACAGAAGTGCATCATCGGCCGCTGGTTGCTGGTGAAGCCACAGATCCTCCTCCTCGACGATCCCACTCGCGGCATCGACGTTGGGGCAAAAGCCGAACTCTACACCCTCATCGACCGGCTCTGCCGTGACGGCCTCGCGGTCATCCTCACGTCGAGCGAGTTGCCAGAACTGCTGACCCTTGCCGACCGGATCATCGTGCTCGCCGAGGGCCGCCTCACCGCCGAGTTCCCCCGCGCCGCCGCGACCGAGCAGAAGATCATGGAAGCTGCGACCGGGGCGACAACCCACGCACCCGCCTGAGCCCAAGAAAGTCTCTGCCCCAAGGCCCACCAGCCAGGCAGGCGAAGGGATCGGTGCGAGGATGGCGAGCGTCGGCTATCCTGCCGTTCGCGAGCCAACTCGTACCGTCTCTGAGCCGGGTTTTGCTAGTAGGCGATGCGGCGTTGCCGAAGGCAAAGTACCTCTACGCGCCAAGATACCGCGACACGATGCCGCGAGCTTTCGCCTCGTCGCGAGTGCCCGACACGATCGCCCGACCGTCGGCGAAAACCGAGAGTTGGATGCCGGCTTCGACGTCGGCCCGCACGATCCAGCGGTTGGCCACGACTGCCCCCACGGTCGCAAGCCGCTCGGCCAACGCTGCGAGATCGACACCGCCGCCCGCCGACGGCACCTGCACGGCGTCGCGTCCGCAGAGTGGCGACGGCCGCCCGCCGAGCCGACCGTCGAGCCACGGATAGTCGGATTGCCGACAGGTCGGACAACCAGCCGCCACCAGGGGAGAAAGGTCGACGGTCCGCCAGATACTGTCCCAGAGGTCGCAGACGAGCAACCGGCCGACGGTGCCGTGATTGCCGCTGACGATCAGTTTGATCGCTTCGGCCGCCTCGACCGCACCGACCACGAGTGCGGCCGGCCCGATGATGCCGGCAGTCTCGCAGGTGGGAAGCGATCCCGGTGCCGGAGGCTCTGGAATCAGGCACCGCAGGCAGGCGGTCTTCCCAGGAATGATCGAGAGCACGCGGCCTTCGGCACCAAGCGCGCCGCCGTGGACCCACGGGATACGATGCCGGCAAGCGACCTCGTTGACGAGGAACCTCGCCTCGAAGTTATCGGTACCGTCGATGATCACATCGATGCCGTCGAGAAGATCCGTCGCGTTCGCTGCCGTCAGGTCGGCAACGACCGGCTCGATGGCGATTGCGGAGTTGATTCGGGCGAGGCAGCCCGCAGCAGCGACGGACTTGGGCAACCCCGCGGCCACGTCAGCCTCGTCGAAGAGCACCTGCCGCGGGAGGTTCGACCGCTCCGGAAGGTCCCGGTCGATGAGCCTCAGGAACCCTAGCCCCGCGCGGGCGAGCGCCATGGCGACCACGCCGCCGAGGGCACCGCAGCCCACCACCGCGACGCGCGCGGCCGCCAGTCGTTCCTGGCCAGCGGGCCCCAGCGGAGCGAAGCGGGTCTGCCGCGAGTAGCGGTCGGCGTCGTAGGCGGGCATGTCCGCAGTGTACCCCGACTGCACCTCTAGCCGACGAGATAGCCGGCCCAGTCCCACGGGGGCGCATCACCGCGGGCGAGCCCCCAGAGGGCGAGATCCCGCTGCAGCGCGGCGCACGCCGCGCGTCCGCCCGCCACCGTCACGTGACCGGTCGTTCGCCACGCAACCAGCGGCCGCGGCGGCAGGCTGCGCCAGCCATCGTGCGGCAGGCCATGGGCCGGCAGTGTCAGGACCAGGAAGTCGGCTCCCTCGGCGACTGCCGGCGGTGGACGGGAACCGTCCACCGCCATCCCGAGCAGGAGCGTGCCCTTCACGCTGCGGACTGCCGCGACCCGATTGGCGAGGTCATCCACCACGTCGGCGGCAAGCACCGCGAGCATCGCCGATGGATGGCATGCGATCGCGGCGATCCGGGCCGCGGTCAGCATGCCGGCATCGAGCAGCGATACCACTGCCACGCCGATCTCGTCTGCCCGTGCGAGCAAGTCGTCGGCGGGCGACTCGGTCGCGAGGCCAACCTCCGCTTCCTTCGCCGCGGCGAGGTCACCCGACCCAACCACCACCCGCGGCACCCATCGTCGCCCATCCAACCAGAACGAGCGGCCGCGGATGCCGAGCCGCCGTAGGCCGATCCAGGCATCGGCGGTCCACGAGTCGCCGCCCTGTGGCTCGAGCCTCGCCTCAACGCGGTAGAGGTTCGGAAGATCGGGTGTCCAGAACGCCGGCTCGGTGAGAATCGCCCGCGACGCGGGCCCGGTCGCCGCCGTATCGGACAGCGGCACGAGCCGCGATGTCACAGGAAGGGTGGTATCGCGGCCGCGACGCGGACCGGTGAGCGAGCCCACGATCGTTGATCCCAGAGGCACATGGCCCGCCGGTCGCACGTAGACCTCCGCCCGCATGTCGTCGCAGGACCCGAGCGTGACGAAGATTCCAGGTACGGCCGTCACGCGTCGCGGGCCTCAGTAAACCGTTCGCGGGCCATCTCGGCGAGTCGCCTGAGATCGAGTTTGCCCGACCCGAGCATCGGCAGCTCGGGGATCTCGGCGAAGGCGTCGGCTCCGGGAATCCAGAGGTTGGGTAGGCCTCGTTCCTGGAGACGGCGCACGATGTCCTTTGGGGCGTGAGCCGTCGGAACATGGAACACGATCAGCCGTTCGCCCTTCGCGCGGTCTGGCACCGCCGTCACCACGGCGAGGAGCTCCCCGTCCGCAGCGCCACACTCCGCATTGATCGCCTCTTCAACGGAGAGATGCGGCACCATCTCACCGCCAATCTTCGAGAACCGGCTCTCGCGGCCCGTAATGGTGATGAAGCCCTCCGTGTCGAGCCGGGCGATATCACCGGTGCAGTACCAGCCGTCCGTCACCACCTTGGCCGTGAGGTCGGGCCGGTCGAGGTATCCCTGCATGACGTTCGGGCCCGCCACCCAGAGCAGGCCATCCTGGCCGACCGGCAGTTCGTGGCCACCCTCTCGGTCGGTGATCCGGGCCCGGCAGCCGAGGATCGGCTTGCCGACCGTGCCCTCTCGCGCGTCGCTGGGCCGGCCCGGCACATGACGCGATGCCGGCACGTTGGCAGCGACGAGCGGTGAGAGTTCGGTCGCGCCGTAGGCCTCACTGGGACGGGCGCCGAACTTCTTCTCGAAGGCGTCGCAAACATCTTTGGGAAGCTTCTCGGCCGCTCCGAATACGCACTCGAGCGTCGAAAAATCCTCGGCGGGCGTCCGCCGCGCGTAAATCCGCAGGAAGGTGGGGGTGGCCATCAGGAGCGTGGCGTGGTGCTCGCGGGCGAGTCGGCCCACCACTTGGGCGTCCCGGGGATCGGTGTGATAGACGACGGCGGGGTCGAGCGTCAGCGGCGTCCAGAGCGTGGTCGTGTAGCCGTACGAATGGAAGAAGGGCAGTACGCCGAGGGCGACGTCGCTGGGCGAGAGATGGAGGAGGTGGTCGATCGCCCGCACATTCGAACCGACGTTTTCCTGCGAGAGCACAACGCCCTTCGGATCGCCGGTGGAACCCGACGTGAAGATGATCGTGAGCGGATCGTCCGGCCGGATCCGCTCGAGGCCGAGTATCGACTCAAGCATGCCGAGCGGCATCAGTCGCGCCTGCACGAATCCGATTCCCTTATCAAACGCCGTCGCCTGCTTCCGCAGCCCTCCTGCATCAAGCAGTCGGGAGCCGACGTCGAGTTTCACGCGAGCCAGGAATGCCGGACTTGAGATCACGTGCCGCAGTCCCGCCCGCTCGATGCAGACGTCGAGGATCGACTGGCTGGAGGTGTAGTTGAGGTTCACCGCCACGCGGCCCGACAGGGCCAGCGCCGCATTGACCACCGCGCCCCCGACCGTCGGCGGAAGCATCACGCCGACCCGTTGCTCATCGGCAGCTAAGAGGCGGTCGAGCACCCGCTTGACGACCAGCATCGCGAGGAGCAGGTCCCGGCCAGTCAAGCGTGTGCCGAGCGAATCGGCCACCTTCAACCGGCTGCCGGCGCTGCGACAGGCCCGCAGCATCTGCCGCTGGAGCACAAGGGGGCCTGAGGTCGGGTCGGAGCCTGCCATGATCGCTCGCGGTTGGCTGGGAATCGGGAATGGCCGTGGTTCGTTGCCCCGGCGTCGATGGCCATTAGAATCGCGGCACGTCGGCGCGACCAGGGAAAAACCTCGGTGATTCCGCTTCTTTTCGGCATGGAGCCGAAACTGGGTGGCGTCCTGTCCTCCGGCTGACGATTCCCTCGAGATACGAGCGCAGGATGCCCCGCTACCAGCCATCGCGGATCGAGCCGAAGTGGCAGGACTGGTGGGCAGCCCATGCCACGTTCGCCGCACAACATCTGCCGTCGGGCCGCAAGACCTACGTGCTCGACATGTTTCCCTATCCGAGCGGTGACGGCCTGCACGTCGGCCACCCTGAGGGATACACCGCCACCGACATCGTCTCCCGGTTCGAGCGGATGCGGGGCACGAGCGTGATGCACCCGATGGGCTTCGACGCCTTCGGACTGCCCGCCGAGGAGCACGCGATCCGCACCGGCACGCCACCGCGGGAGAGCACCGAGAAGAACATCGCAACCTTCACCCGACAGTTGAAGATGCTCGGCTTTAGCTACGACTGGGATCGTGCGCTGGCCACGACCGACCCCGAGTACGTCCGCTGGACGCAGTGGATTTTCCTCGTCCTCTTTGACACCTGGTTCGACCCAGCCGTCCAGAAGGGCCGCCCGATTGCCGAACTCCCGATCCCGGCCGACGTTGCGGCAGCCGGCGAGGACGCGGTCGCGACGTATCGTGATGGCCACCGCCTCGCCTATCAGTCGGAGGCGCCGGTGAACTGGTGCCCCGCGCTCGGCACGGTGCTCGCCAACGAGGAGGTGATCGGGGGCGTGAGCGAGCGGGGCGGGCATCCTGTGGTCCGGATTCCGCTCCGGCAGTGGATGCTGCGGATCACCGCCTACGCTGATCGGCTGGAGCGGGAACTCGAGGGCCTCGAATGGCCCACAAGCATTAAGAAACTGCAGTGCGACTGGATCGGCCGAAGCACCGGAGCCGAGGTCGACTTCCTGATTCCGCCGAGTGGCGGTGCTGCCGAGGCCTTCGACGATTGGAAGCGGACCCGGGAAGGCTCCGGGTTTCCGGAGAAGCCCGGCAGCGACGTGCTGCGAATCTACACGACGCGTCCTGACACGCTCTACGGCGTGACCTACATGGTCGTGGCCCCGGAGCATCCGCTGCTCGACGTACTCGCCGCCCCCGCTCAGCGCGAGGCGATCGCCGCCTATCGCGAGGGTGCCGCCCGCAAGAGTGACCTCGACCGTACCGATCTGGCACGCGAGAAGACGGGCGTGTTCACCGGCTCACACGTGATCCACCCGCTCACGGGCAAACCAGTGCCGGTCTGGGTGGCAGACTACGTCCTCGCCACCTACGGCACTGGCGCCATCATGGCGGTGCCGGCCCACGACGACCGCGACTTCGAGTTTGCGAAGACCTTCGGGCTCGACGTGATCACGGTCGTCGAGCCGCCGGACGGCGCCGCGAAGCCCGGTGAACTCTTCGCCGGCAACGGCCGCGCCTTGAACTCGGGGCCCTACACGGGCCTCGCCACCGGCGAGTTCCTTGAGCGGGTCGGCGGCGACCTCAAGGCGGCCGGCCTCGGCCGGCCGGCGGTCAACTATAAGCTTCGCGACTGGCTCTTCAGCCGGCAGCGGTTCTGGGGAGAACCATTTCCGATCCTGCACGAACTCGATGCGCAGGGAAACCTGAGCGGGGCGATCAGGGCTGTCGATCCGGCAGACCTTCCGGTGAATCTTCCTCACCTCACCAACTTCAAGCCCGGCGACACGCCCGATCCGCCGCTGTCACGGTCTCCCGCCGACTGGCTCTTCGTCGAGCGGGACGGCAAGCGATACAAGCGGGAAACCAACACGATGCCGCAGTGGGCCGGCTCGTGCTGGTACTACCTGCGGTTCCTCGACCCGCACAACACCTCGCGGTTCATCGATCCTGAGGTCGAGAAGGCCTGGATGCCGGTCGATCTCTACATCGGCGGCGCCGAGCACGCGGTCCTCCACCTCCTCTACTCGCGGTTCTGGCACAAGGTGCTCTACGACCGCGGCCACGTCTCGCATCCCGAGCCATTCGGCAAACTCGTGAACCAGGGAATGATCCTGGGCGAGATGGAGTTCACCGGCTACCGGAGCACCAAGGGGGGCTGGGTGTCGGCCGAGAAGAGGACTGCGGAGGACATCCCGTCCAAGGTGCCCGCTGACCAGGTCGAAAAACAGGGTGAGCACTTCGTGCTTCGCGATGCCCCGAAGATCCGTGTCGAGAGCCGCGCCTACAAGATGTCGAAGAGCCGCGGCAACGTGGTCAACCCCGACCAGGTGGTCCGCGACTACGGGGCCGACTCACTCCGGCTCTACGAGATGTTCATGGGGCCGCTCGAGGCCACAAAGCCCTGGAGCACGGCCGGCGTGAGCGGCGTCCGCGGCTTCCTCGACCGCTGCTGGCGGCTGGTCGTCGACGAACGGGCCGACGAGCTCGCGCTGGCTCCGCAGGTTTGCGACGACCCGCCATCCGACGACCAGCTCCGCGAAATCCATCGCACGATCGACAAGGTGACCCGCGACATCCAAGCCCTCTCGTTCAACACCGCGATCGCACGGATGATGGAGTTCGTCAACGTCTGCACGCCGCTGGAACGGCGGCCACGGGCGATCCTCGAACCCTTCGTGGCGATCCTCGCACCCTTCGCCCCTCACCTCGCCGAGGAGCTCTGGGAACTCCTCGGCAAACCGGCACCTGTCTCACTCGCGGTCTGGCCGGCGGTCGAGGAAAGGTGGCTCAAGGACGACACGGTCGAGATCCCGGTGCAGATTCAAGGAAAGCTCCGCGGCCGCGTGGTGGTGCCGGCCGACGCCGATGCCGAGGCGACGAAGGCGGCGGCCCTCGCCGACCCGAAGATCGCCGAGCAGCTCGCTGGCAGGGAGATCGTGAAGGTCGTCGCAGTCCCCGGCCGCCTCGTGAACTTCGTGGTCAAGGGCTGACCGCGACTGTCGCAGCCCCAAGCTCGGGGCTGCCCGAGGCCAACTGCCAGGGAGGCGGCGGGATCGGGGCGAGGATGGCGAGCGTCGGCTATCCTGCCGTTGGCGAGCCAACTCGTCCCTTCCCGCCGCCGGCTTTCGCTCTGTGGCGGCGCACCGCCAGAAGCCGGGCTGGGAATCGTCTTTCTGTGGCATGGCAGGTTCCCGTAGCATGGTGACTCCTGGAAGGCGGCGGGCATCCTGAGGAGCGATCCATGTCGGTGAAGCGAGTTCTGGCCCTGGTTCTCGGCGGCGGCCGCGGCACGCGGCTTTATCCGCTCACCCGCGACCGCTCCAAGCCCGCGGTGCCGCTGGCTGGTAAATACCGGATCATCGACGTGCCGCTGTCGAACTGCATCAACAGTGGCGTGCAGCGGATCTACGTGCTCACGCAGTTCAACTCCGTGAGCCTCCACCGCCACATCCGCCGCACCTACACGTTCGACCCGTTCAGCGGCGGGTTCGTCGAGATCCTTGCGGCCCAGCAGACGCTCGACAACTCTGGCTGGTATCAGGGCACGGCCGACGCGGTCCGGCAAAACATCCGCTACCTGCAGCAGCCCGACATCAAGCACGTGCTGATCCTTTCGGGCGACCAGCTCTACCGGATGAACTACGCCGACATGCTCGCCACGCACATGACCCACAAGGCCGATGTGACGATCGCAGGCATCCCGGTCAAGGATGACGCCGCCTCGGGCCTGGGCGTCATGCGGCTCGACGGCGAGGGCCGAGTGGAGGGCTTCCTCGAGAAGCCGCAAACTCCACAAGAGCTCGACATGGTGCGAACCGATCCGGCATGGATCGAGGCACAGGGCATCGCCGCCCATGGCCGGTCGCTGATGGCGAGCATGGGAATCTATCTCTTCGACCGTGACTGCCTCCTCGACCTCCTGACGAAAACCGACTACCAAGACTTCGGCAAGGAGGTGTTCCCGGCGTCGATCCGCGCGAAGCACGTCCAACTCCACCCCTTCGACGGTTACTGGGAGGACATCGGGACGATCCGCTCCTACTTCCAATGCAACCGGGAACTCGCGAGCGCGTCGCCGCCGTTCGACCTCGTCAACGCCGAGGCGCCGATCTACTCCCGCGGACGGTTCCTGCCGCCGTCGCGGCTCGGCGGGGCGAGCATCCGCAACAGCCTGGTGTCCGACGGCTGCGTGATCGAGTCGGGAGCCGTGATCGAGAACAGCGTGATCGGACTGCGGTGCCGGATTGGCCGCAACGTCGTGATCCGCGACTCCGTGATTCTCGGCAACGACTACTACGAGAGCGAGCACGGTCTCGCCGACGACGTGGCCCGCGGCCTGCCGCCACTGGGTATCGGCGACGACAGCATCGTCGCCGGGGCGATCATCGACAAGAACGTCCGCATCGGCCGCCGCGTGCGGATTGTCAACGAGCACGGCTGGGTCGATACGGCCGACGACGACCGATTCACGATCCGCGACGGCGTGGCCGTGGTCCCCAAGGACGCCGTGATCCCCGATGGCTGGGTCCCGGAGCCGGCATTCGTCCACCCGGTCTGACGTCAACGGGCCTGCCGCGGCCGCCAGCCCGGGGTCTCGGCGAGCGCAGGCATCTCGACCCTCAACTCGACGGGTGCGGGCGATATCGCTTGCGACAACGCCGCCGACGCGGCCTCCGAGCGTTCACCGACCGCGGCGTCCTCGCCTGCAGGCGACTCCTCGCCTACCTCGCCAGCTTCGCCAATGACCGGGATCACGTGGTCTGACTCGGTGGCCAACGGCTCCGCGGTGGCTTCCTCGGCCGCGGCGGTCACCAGCACGCTCGTCGGCTCAATCTGAGCCCCAGCGTCGTCGCCGGCGGCTGTCGCCACGGCCGGATCGGCAAGCGTCGGAGCGGCATTCTGCCCCTCGTGGCCGCTCTGATGGCCGGCGAGCCGGGGACCATCGCGACCCTCCGTCCCGCTCGCCTTGACGATCGGCGGCCATGGCACTGGAGCGGCGCCGATGGGATGGATGCCGTTGCTGCGGGCTCGAAAGTTGTTTTGCGGGGATGAGCCGTTGGGCACCGGCCCCGAGTAGTCGTACGGGTCCGGGCACATCGTGCAGCCGGTCAGCAGCGCCGCAGCCACCATCGTGGCGAAGCGGCCCCACGGGCTCGCGGCGGTTCGGCTTAGACGATCCATCGGACCCCGAACTCTCTCCGCGAAGCGGGCCGGCCGGGTTGCCCCGGCTCGACCCCGCCCGCAGTCAGCGGCTGTTCCCCTCCCCCACGACCCGTACCAATGATCGGATCGCCACGACCCGACTCTTCAGCAAATCCGGGATCACCGGGACACGGTGGGGTCAGAGTTCGACGCCCATGTCGGCCATCATGACCTTCATGTCGTCCCAGACATCGCGTTTGGCTGCGGGATTTCGCAGCAGGTAGGAGGGGTGATACGTACAGATCACTTTGGCGGTGCCATACGTGAACCAGCGCTTTCGCAGGCGGCCGATCGGCTCGGTCGTCTCCAGAAGGTTCTGTGCGGCAGTCGTGCCCAGGCAGCAGATGTACTCGGGCGAAATCGCCGCAAACTGCCGCTCAAAGTAGCCACGACAGTGGGCCACCTCGTCGGGCAGGGGCGTGCGATTGCCGGGGGGGCGGCACTTGAGCACGTTGAGGATGTAGACGTCCTCGCGGCGTAGATGGCAGGCTTCGATGATCTTGGTGAGGAGCTCACCGGCCCGCCCCACGAACGGCTCTCCCGTAGCATCCTCATCGGCGCCCGGCGCCTCGCCGAAAAAGCAGATTTGCGCATCGCGCGGGCCGACACCGAAGACCGTATTCGTTCGCGTCGCAGCCAGCTCCGCGCACCGCGTGCATCCCGCCACTTCCTCGGCCAGCAGCCGCAGCGGATGAGCGCGGTCGTCTGTGGCTGCGCCGGGCAGTGCGGGCGTCGACACCCGTGATGGGCCGGTGACGGCTCTCGTCACCAAGGGCTGCGGCTGGCGGCCAAGGCCTGAGGACTTCGGGATCTGAGTGACACCCGCCGCCTCAAGGCTTTCCAGCCGCTGCCTCATCGCCCGAGAGTTCATAGTGCCCTGCGGTGCCGCTTGGGACCTCGGCCCTTACCCAACAGCGTCGCCGCCGGAGGCCGCTTGGGAGCGTCCGCAGCCGGTTCAGCCTCGGCCTCGGCTGCTGGGGCAGCGGCACGGTGGAAATCGCCCGTGGGCACGTGCTCGATGGGGGCCGGCTTGGGGCGACGATCAAAGGCGTCGAAGCCCTCGATCTCGTCCCGCTTGAGGAGCCGCTCGATCCGCATCTCGATCCTCGTGAGCTGCGGCCCCTCCTCCGGCGACACGAACGTGAAGGCAATGCCCTCACGGCCCATGCGGCCGGTGCGGCCCACACGGTGGACGTAGTCGTCGCAGAACTCCGGGATGTCGTAGTTGACGATGTGGGACACACTCGACACGTCGATCCCGCGACCCACCACGTCGGTGGCCACGAGAATTCTCGCGCTTCCCTCGCGAAACTGCCGCATCACCCGGTCGCGGACGCTCTGCGCGAGGTCGCCATGAATGCAGGCCACTTCGTCGGCCTGGAGGGACCGGCGGCGAGAGAGCTTTTCGTGAATCTTGTCGGTGCCCCGTTTGGTGCGGCAGAAGACAATCACCTGCCGTGGATTCTCCCGCTCCAGCAGCCGCACGAGGAGATCGAACTTCCGCGTCGGGTCGACCGTGAAGTACCGCTGCTCGATCGTCTCGACTGCCAGTTCGTTCGTCGAGAAGTCCATGATCTCGGGATCGCGCATATACCGCGCGGCGATCTTCTGCACCGGCGGCGGCACGGTGGCCGACAAGAGCAGCGTCTGGCGGCTTTCCGGACAGCGGCGGAGGATCTTTTCGATGTCAGGACGAAACCCGATATCGAGCATCCGATCGGCCTCATCGAGCGTGACCATGTCGAGGGCCGAGAACGAGATCGTGCCCCTGCTCATGTGGTCGAGCACGCGGCCCGGCGTGCCTACGACCACCGCCGGATGCTTGGCGAGTTTGTCGATCTGCCCTTTGATCGGCTTGCCACCGTAGACGGCGACGCAATGAATCTTCGAGCCGTGGGCGAGTTTCTCGAACTCGTCCTTGACCTGCACGGCGAGTTCCCGCGTGGGCACGAGCACGAGCGCCCGAGGCCCGCCGGCGCGGCCCGGTTGCAGCATCCGCTCCAGGATCGGCAGCACGAACGATGCCGTCTTGCCGGTGCCCGTCCGGGCTTGGCCGAGCACGTCGACGCCGGCGATCGCTCGCGGGATCAATCCCGCTTGGACCGGCGTGGGTGTCGTGTAGCCCGCACGATCGACGGCGGCGAGTGTCGCCGCGGAGAGGCCCAGATTCCGAAAACTGTCTGCCGCCTGCGGGGCGGACGCCCCGCAAACCGGCTCGGCGGGAGCACCCGTCTCCGCCGGATGCCCTGCCGTGTTGTCCATGAACACTCGTTGCCTCGTTGCTTCCTCGAAACGTCGTCCGCATCGCTCCGTGGGGCGTCCTGATGCCCGCATCGGAAGGCGGACATCAGCCCTTGGCTGGTGCCCGCACAGCGGTTGGCGGCGTGTGAGAAAGCCGCCCCTGTCAATGCGTGAACGGTACCACGCCCCGCCCATACCGGCAAACACCGCGAACGTGATCGCACCGAACGGGCATGTTTTACCGGTCAAACAGCTTCTTCAGCGCCCAGACCGTCGCTGCGCGGCCGGCGCGGGCGATCGAACGAGTCAGCGGAATCCGCTTCGGACACACGGCCACGCAGTTCTGCGCGTTGCCGCACATCTGGATGCCCCCCTGCCGCGTCAGCGCCTCCATCCGCTCGTCGGCGATCATGCGGCCGGTGGGATGGGCATTGAAAAGCACCGCCTGGCTGATCGCATGGGCCCCGACGAAGCCCGTGTCGAATGCGGACTTCCTCCGCTTCTCAAAATCGGCCTCGGACTCGTCGTCGCGACGCACTGTCTCCACCTTCGTGTACTGCGGGCACGCCTCCAGGCAGCAGCCACAGCTCATGCACTCCGACAGGGGATAGGCGTCTTCCTGCTCCTCCGGAGAGATCCGCGGGCCGGGGCCAAGGTCGTAGGAGCCTTCCACGGGCACCCACGCCTTCACCTTTTCGAGCCCACGGAACACCCGCCGTCGATCCACCACGAGGTCGCGGACCACCGGAAACTTCGACATCGGCCGCAGTTCGATCTCATCGCCGTTCTCGGCCTGCAGCCGATCGACGAGCGCCGAGCAGGCCATTCGCGTGCGGCCGTTGATCAGCATCGTGCAGGAGCCACAGACCTCCTCGAGGCAGTTGCAGTCCCAGGCGACGGGAGCCACCTTCCGGCCATCCTGCGACCGGGCCTGCGCCGCGATCTTCTGGAGAACGCTGATGACGTTCATGTTCGGCTCGTAGGAAACCTCAAACCGCTCCCAATAGCTCTCGCCGCCGGCCACGTCCTGCCGCAACACGCGAACCCGTACGACCGAACGAGCCGTGCCGTGGCCATCGCCGCCAGCCCCGTGCACGAGGTCCGCGGCTGAATCAGCTGCCTTGATCATTGGGTCTTCTCCCTCGAGTTTCCGCGTGTCATGCCCCGGCGCCGGCCGGCTGGCCCTTCTCCGCGACCTGACCGGCCGCCTTCGCCGCCCGATCCTTCCAGGCCTCCTCGATCGCGTCGCCCCCGACAAGACCGTAGAGCCGCGGCCGGGGCGGGATCAGCGATGTGTCGATGTCCTGGTACGAGATCTCCGGATCGCCGTTCGGTCCACAGGTCGCGATCGTTGATTTCAGCCACTTTCGCGTATTGGCCTCGAAGGCGTCGCACCACTGCTCGGCCTCGCGCCGCTTGCCCTCGGGATCGGTCGCCTTCAGACCCGGCATCGAGAAGGCCGGCTTGAAGTGGGCGCCGCGGCACTCGTCACGGAGCAGTGCTCCCTTGAGGATCAGCTTCGCGATCGGGAACATGTCGCCGAGTGCTTTCGTGAACACGACGTTCTGGTTCGTCCAGTTGCCCGTGTCAGACACGGCGCACCGTTTCCACCGCTCGGCCATCCGGCAGGCCTCGTTGTAGGCCGCCGTGAGCTGGTCGTTGCGGCGAACGACCGTGGCCACGCGCGTCATCAGGTTGCCGAGTTCCTGGTGGAGCGTGTACGGATTTTCGTCGCCAGCGGTCCGCGCGAGCAGTTCGCGATGCCGCTCCTCGTGGCGACGGATCTCCGCGTCAAACAGCCGGGTCTGATCGCCCGCCGCCTTCGTAGCCGCACCGCAGACGTTGGCGAGCGTCGGGGCCACAAACAAGCCGCTGAAGATGCAGGAGAGGAGCGAATTGGCCCCCAGGCGGTTGGCGCCGTGGTACTGGTAGTCGCACTCGCCGATTGCGTAGAGGCCGGGGAGGCTCGTCTGCTGGTTGCGGAGCGAGCCCTCCGCCAGGCCTCCCGAGCCGCTCTTCTCGTAGTCCACCCACAACCCGCCCATCGAATAGTGGACGGCGGGGAAGATCTTCATCGGCGTCACCCGAGGATCAACGCCCTGAAACTTCTCATAAATCTCGAGAATCCCACCGAGCTTGCGGTCGAGCGTCTCCTTCGGGATGTGCGTCAGATCGAGGTAGACGCAGAGCCGGTCCTTTTCGACAGAGAGGCCGTCGGTCGTGCAGATGTCAAAGATCTCGCGGGTCGCGATGTCGCGGGGCACGAGGTTGCCGTACTTCGGATACCGCTCCTCGAGGAAGTAGGACCGCTCGGCTTCGGGAATGCTTCGTGGATCACGCTGGTCCTGCGGCTTCCGCGGCACCCACACCCGGCCCCCCTCGCCGCGGGCGCTCTCGCTCATCAGCCGCAGTTTGTCGGCGCCAGGGATGGCGGTGGGGTGCACCTGGATGAACTCGCCGTTTCCATAGCAGGCCCCAGCCTGATAGGCGCGGCTCACGGCACTGCCGGTGCAGACCATCGACATCGTCGAGCGTCCGTAGATCAGTCCGTTGCCACCCGTGGCAAGCACCACCGCGTCGGCCGCAAAGGCCTTGAACTGCATGGTGACGAGGTCTTGGCAGATGGCGCCGCGGCACCGACCGGCTTCGTCGAGCACGGGCCCCAGGAAGTCCCAGAACTCCCACTTCTTGACCTTTCCCTCCACCTCCCAGCGGCGGACCTGTTCGTCGAGGGCGTAGAGGAGTTGCTGACCGGTCGTGGCGCCGGCGAAGGCAGTCCGTTTGTAGAGCGTGCCGCCGAACCGTCGCTGGTCACGAAAACCCTCCGACGTGCGATTGAATGGCACGCCGAGCCGGTCCATGAGGTCGATGATCTTCGGGCCCCAGTCGGCCATCTCCTTGACGGGCGGCTGGTGCTGGAGGAAGTCACCCCCGTAGACGGTGTCGTCGAGGTGCTTCCACTCGCTGTCGCCCTGCTGCCGCGTGAGGGCGTTGACGCTGTTGATGCCCCCCTGGGCGCAGACGCTGTGCGACCGTTTGACCGGCACGAGGCTGACGAGGTCGACATCGATCCCGAGTTCGGCAAGCCGCATGGTGGCCGCAAGGCCTGCAAGACCGCCGCCGACGACGAGAACCCTCGGTTGAGCCATGGGTAGAAATCCTGCGTGATGGATCAGTGGGTGGATGCGGGAATCGGTGCCGGGGCTACGGCACCACCGGGCATGGAGAGGGCCCGCTTCTGCTTTTCAGTCCAGACCTCGGCCTCCTGGGCCTTGGGCACGTCGAGCGAACGGAAGCCACCGAGCGCTCCGAGGCCAGCAGCCGCGAGTCCG
This sequence comes from Candidatus Kuenenia stuttgartensis, assembly GCA_945870505.1. GTDB lineage: Bacteria > Planctomycetota > Planctomycetia > Pirellulales > UBA1268 > QWPN01. The sequence goes on from CAMBSN010000015.1 coordinate 37,740, forward strand.
AGACCGACGACGATGCTGACCACGTTGGCCCGCCGCATGGCGGCCGGGCTCGTCCACAGGCCCCACGTGATGCCGAGCGTCCAGAGGCCGTTGGAGAAATGGAACACCGTCGAGAGGATGCCGATCGTATAAAGAATCGCGGTCAGCGTCGGCTGCAGCGCCGTGGCGGCGGTGCTGGCGGCATAGTGAGGGTCGAACCGTCCCCCGCCAAACGGCTTGCCCAGCCAGTGCAGTTGCATGATGTGCCAGACGATGAAGGCGAAGGCGATCATGCCGGTCGCCCGCTGGAGCGTGTATCGGACGTTCCCGACGTAGGCATACGACCCCACATTCGGCAGGCCGTTCGCGATGATCACGAAGCCCACCGCCGCGTGAAACAGCATCGGCAGGAAGATGAAAGCCACCTCGACCGGCACCAAGAGCGGGCCGAGCGAATGGATCATGTCCACCCGCGACTGGAACGTACGGCCATCATCCCCGGCAAGGATGGAGGCATTCGTCAGCAGGTGGACGGCCAGAAACGCGCCGACCGGAATCAGGCCCGACAGCGAGAACAGCCGATAGATGAGGAACTGGTGGCGTTCCAGGAACGACGGGGATGACTCGCTCACGATCGGCCTCAGGGAGCGGCACTGCCGCATTGGGGGGGCGGGGAGCAGGCCGCCGGATGGCGACAGCGCTGGCTCGTCAACCTTGGGGAGTATAGGTCTGCTCCGCCACGCGACAACGCCACACGACGATTTGGCGGCCGGATGGAGCGGTTTTATACTCGGGGCTTGGTGCCTGTCGGCTACGGAGAGTGGCTGGTGACGCAGAGCGACGACGAACTGGCCGATCCGACCGCGACACGGCATCGTGAGCACGAGCTCGTCGAGCACCTTCCCGATGGGGTGGCGGTTCTCGATTCCGGCGGCGGCATCACCTGGGCCAACGAACGGCTCGAAGGCTGGTGCGGGCAGGGCGACCTCCGCGGCCGCGACTTTCTCAGTTCGCTGGCCGGCTGGGCGACCGAGCACCGACCGACAGAGCTGAGTGATTTCCACGAGGCCCTGCTCGCCGGTCGGCCGCGATCCGCGATTCTCAAGACGGCTGGCAACCGCTTCTTCGCCGTCCACGCCTCGGCGGCCTTCAGTCCCGCCGACATTGCCTCCGGGCCACGGACCGTCGTCACCGTCCGCGATGTCACCCAGACGATCCTCGAGCAACAGAAGCGAGCGGCGATCCACGCGGCAGGGCAGACGCTTGCCGATCTATCTCCAGTGGAACTCGCCGACATGACCGTGAGCGAGCGGATCGAGCTGCTCAAGAGCAACATCATCCACTACTCCAAAGACCTGCTGAAGTTCGACGTGCTCGAGATCCGGCTCCTCGACCGACAGACCGGGCGTCTCGAACCGCTGCTTGCCGAAGGCATGCAGCCCGAGGCCGAAGTGAGGATCCTTCACGCGAAGCCGGAGCACAACGGCGTCACCGGCTACGTGGCCGCCACCGGCCACGCCTACTGGTGCAGCGACACCACCAAGGATCCGCTCTACCTGGAGGGCTGTAAGGGAGCCAAGAGCTCGATCACCGTGCCGCTCATGCTCCACGATCAGGTGATCGGCACGTTCAACGTGGAGAGCCCTGAGCCCGGCGGGTTTGACGCCACCGACCTGCAGTTCCTCGAGATCTTTTCCCGCGACGTGGCCGCGGCCCTCAACACGCTCGAACTCCTCGTCGCCGAAAAGGCGACGACAGCGGCGGAGAGCATCGAGGCGATCCACGGAGCCGTCGCCCTGCCGGTGGACGACATCCTCAACGACGCCGTGAGCGTCATGGAGAAGTACATTGGCCACGACGCCGACGTCGTGGAGCGGCTCCAGCGGATCCTGAAGAACGCCCGCGACATCAAGCAGGTGATCCAGAAAGTCGGCGAACAGATGGCCCCGAGTTCGGCCCACACGCAGCGGCGGCAGGGCGACCGCCGCCGGGCCCTGGTGGCCAAACGGATTCTCGTCGTTGATTCCGACGAGCAGGTGCGGCAAGCGGCCCACGCCCTGCTCGAACGGTCGGGCTGCACGGTGGAAACCGCCCGGGACGGCGGCGAGGCCGCGTCGATGGTGCGGGCCTGCCGCGGTGAATGCTACGACGCGATCATCGCCGACATCCGTCTTCCCGACATGAGCGGCCACCAACTCCTCCTGCGGCTCCAGGAGATTCTCGACCCGGTGCCGCTGATCCTGATGACCGGTTTTGGTTACGACCCCGGCCACTCGATCGTGAAGGCCCGGCAGGCCGGCATCGATCTGGTGCTCTTTAAGCCCTTCCGGATCGACCAACTCCTCGACACCGTCGAAAAGTCGATCATGCGCCGGCAGGCCCCGCCCGTGGCTGCCGCCGACCCGTCAGGCCAGGCCTGACGATCCAGGGTGGCCCTCCACCCCCGAAATCACCCCGTTTGCCGGGGTTTTCCAGGGTGGACGTGGCCTTGACCCGCGATGACGCACGCGGGTACTTCTCCCACCCCACGGATCGTTTCCCGCATAAGGAATCCGCGAATGTCACGCTGCCCCTCCCTGCGACCCGCGTTCGGCCCGCGCCGACCCGCGCCGGCCTGTCATGGCCGTCTCGTCGCCGTGGCGGCGGTCTTGTTCGCATGCGGGTGGGCACGCGCCGAGGATCTTCCAGCCCCTGACGAGGCAAAGCCGCTTGATGAAAAGGCGGCCCGCAGAGTGATCGAGGACGCGATTAGCCAGGCGGCCAATCCAGCAGCCGCGAGCCCGTCCGCGAAGCCCGCCCCGACAAACGCTGCCGCCGCCGACAGCCTCCTGGTGGCCCGCATCTCGGCCGAGGTGGCCGCCAAGCAGCTCGAGGCCAAGCGGCTCTCGCAGAAGTCGCCGGCGGATGCCCTCGACCTGCTCGACATCACGGCCAAGGGGCTCGACGACCAGCCGCTGCCGGAGGAAACCAAGACCCAGATCCTCCGGAGGATCGAGCGCACCCGCCGCGACATCGAGGAAGCCACCGGCAAGCGGCGCAACGAACTCGCCCTCGAGAAGCAGGCGAGCCAGGTCGAGGCTCAGATCGACCGCGAGCGGTCGCAGAAGGTGGAGGTTGACCAGCGAATCGGCATGCTCATCGAGGAATACAACACGCTCGTGGACGAGCGGCGGTTCGCCGAGGCCGAAGCGATCGCCAAGAAGGCCGGACAACTCGCCCCCGATAACGCCGTGGTGCGGCAGCTACTCGCCCAGAGCCGGATGATTCGTCGCCTCGACGCCCAGAAGTCGATCGATGGCGAGCGACAGGCTGGGTTTCTCGATGTCGCCGAGGATATAGAAGCGTCGGCGGCGCCGTTTGCCGGACCGATCAAGTTTCCCGAGACGAAGGATTGGCAGGACCTGACGAAGTCGCGGTCGCAGCGGATGGCGGAAGGTCGCTCGCGGGCAACGGCGGCCGAGGTCGCCATTCACAAGAAGCTCGACATCCAAGTAAAGCCCGGCTACCGCGGCCAGCCGCTGGCCGTCGTGATCGACTCCCTGGCGAAGCAGGCCGACGTCGCGATTCATCTCGATATGGTCGGCCTTGATCAGGAGGCGGTCCGCAGCGACACCCCGGTCACCCTCTCGCTCGACCAGTCGATCTCGCTGAAGAGTGCCCTCAAGCTTCTGCTCGAGCCGCTCCACCTCAGTTACGTCGTCAGGGACGAGGTCCTGAAGGTCACGAGCCCGCGGCTCGTGAAGGGAGACGTTTACGCCGTCACCTATCCCGTGGCCGACCTCGTGCTGCCGATTCCCAACTTCTCCTCCGACGGTCTCGGCATCACTGGTGCCCTTCGCGACGGTTACAACCAGGTCGCGATGCGGAACAATCTTGCCGTGCAGGTCGGCCCGGCCCCCGCCGGCATCAATGCCGCTCGGGCAGGTGGCGACGGCACGCTCGATGCTGCGTCGCTCGCCCAGCTGCAACTGGGCGGTGGCGGCCCGCCGGTGACCGGCTCAACGCCGTCGATTCCGTTCGGCCCGCCGTCGGCAGGTGGCGGACAGCAGAACTTTCAGCCGCTCATCGACCTGATCCAGAGCACGGTCGCCCAGGAGACCTGGGATACGCAGGGCGGCCCCGGCGCGATCCGGCCTTTCGAGACCAACCTGAGCCTCGTCGTCAGCCAGACGCAGGAAGTGCACGAGGAGATCGCGAACCTCCTCGAACAGCTCCGCCGCCTGCAAGACCTCCAGGTGACGATTGAGGTGCGGTTCATCACGCTCGCCGACACGTTCTTCGAGCGGATTGGGGTCGATTTCGACTTCAATATTCAGTCGGGAGTCAATGCCCCACTCAACATGACTGCGATTCCGACGCAGAGCAACGGCTCGGTGTCGCCGTTCGCGCAGGGCATCAACGCCGTGCCCGGTGGCCGTTCGCAGACGATCGGCCTCGACAACTCAGGCAACCCGGGCGTGGCCCTCTACAACTCAGGCGGCGTTGGGAACGCCGGTAACGGTGCAAACGGGGTGGGTGGTGTCGGCGGTGTCGGCGGTGTCGGAAACGGCACGACCGCATCCACTGGCCAAAACTTTTTTTCGATCCCCTTCCGCCAAAACAGCTTCGGCAGCGCCACCGTACCGAGCCTCCCGGGCCTCCCCGACCCGGCCACGAGCGCCGCGAACTTCGGCTTCGCGATCCTCTCGGACATCGAGGCCTACTTCCTGATCCAGGCGGCCCAGGGCAACACGCGGTCCAACGTGATGCAGGCTCCGAAGGTCACGCTCTTCAATGGCCAGCAGGCCTTCGTGTCCGACACCCGCCAGCGGCCGTTCGTGACCGCGGTCGTCCCTGTCGTGGGCGACTTCGCAGCGGCACAGCAGCCGGTGATCACGGTGCTCAACGAGGGCACGGCGGTCAACGTGCAGGCGGTGGTGTCGAACGACCGGCGGTTCGTCCGGCTCACGCTCGTACCGTTCTTCTCGCAGATCGGCAAAGTCGAGCAGTTCCAGTTCGAAGGCTCGCGGTCCACGAAGTCGAAGACCAGCGACGAGAAGAGCGGCGCCGACGTCAAGGTGCCGGGTGCCGATGGCCTCATCGGCGTGACGAACGGAGCCGCCGCGACGGGTGAACTCGAACTGCAGTCCAACGGCACCACGATCCAGTTGCCGGAGTTCCTCTTCACGACCGTGACCACGACGGTGAGCGTGCCCGACGGCGGCACCGTGCTGCTCGGCGGCATCAAGCGTCTCCGCGAGGGCCGCAACGAGTTCGGCGTGCCGATCCTCTCGAAGGTCCCCTACATCAACCGCCTCTTCAAGAACGTCGGCCTCGGCCGCACGACCGACAGCCTCATGCTGATGGTCACGCCGCGGATCATCATCCAGGAGGAAGAGGAAGAGAAGCTCCTGGGGACGACGCGGCCGTGACGAACATCGTGCGGTTTGCCATCGTCGCCGGAGCGATCCTCGGCGGTGTGTCGGTGGCTGGCGGAGCGTTTGGCGCCCACGGTCTGAAGGCCGTGCTCGAGGCCACCGGCCAGGCTGGCAACTGGGAAACGGCGGCGCGATATGGCCTATTTCACGCGCTGGCGCTCGTGACCGTCGGATTGCTGGCGGCAGTGCGGCCGGATGCGATGGGGCTCGCCACCGCCGCCTGGTGCTTCCTGGTGGGCACGCTGATTTTCAGCGGATGCCTCGCCGCCCTCGCCCTCACGGGCGTAAAACTGCTCGGCGCGATCGTGCCGATCGGCGGCGTGCTCTTGATCGCCGGCTGGGCCCGGCTCGCACTCGCCGCGGCTCGGCTCGCGGGCTGACGACAAGGCGACTCTCAGCGGGCGGCTTCGAACTCCTGCTGGGCATCCCGCTGCTCGAGCGTGTTTTCAAACTCGGTCGCCTCGCGCTCCAGGCGACCATCGGTCTGCTCGGCGACATTTTCCCGGCTCGAGGCCCGCAGTTCGTCGCGGGCGTCCTGCCGAGAGTTGGCGCTGGGCGCGAAGGGATCGTCGGAGGCGGGAGCCGGCTCGGCGGCAGGCTCCGGCATCTCCTCGGTCCGCGGCTTCCAGCCGGGCTGCGGAGCGTCGGTGGTCGCCGGCGCCGGCACATCCTCGACGCGACCCTCGAAGGGATTCGCCTCGTCGAGGCGGCGATCCACGATCGGCCTGCGGGAGCGGAGCACCTCGGGCTTGGCTCGTTCGACGTCAAGATAGCGGAGTTCACCGCGGCGCCGGTCCTCCTGGATCTGGGCGACGCGGGCCCGCGTCCGATGGCGTTCCAGCTTGAGCCGGTCGCAGCCCTGCACCCGCTCGAGCGACTTCGCGACCGGCCACGCACCGGTGCCCTCAGCCTCGCGAGACGCGCCGGCGGAGAAATCGGCTTCGGCCTCGTCGGTGCGACCGAGTTTGAGGGCCGTGAGGCCACGGTAGTACCAGGCCCGCGGATCGATGGTGCCCCCCTCGATCGACTGCGAGAGTTCGTCGTAGGCCCGCTGGTAGTCGCCTGCGAAGTAGGAGTGGACGCCGCTGCCGTAGGCGGCCGCCAGCGGCAGGCTCTCGATGGTGGGAGCGGCCAACGCCGTCGCACCGTATGCGGCCAGGCACGCGGCCACGAGTCCGCCCGTTCGCCACCGCCGCCCCATCCACGCTGCCATGGTTTCGTTCCTCATGCATTCGGCCCCTGGCCCGCCACGGGGCCGATCCACCACCTCGGTCATCGGCCGATTCTAGCCTCGCGGACGGGCCGGCCCCGGCCGTGCCGGCACAACCGCCACCACCCCACCCCTCAGGCTGGCCGCAGGGTTTTCCCGTCCCCGACAAGGCCCCGGGCCGCGGCGTGGCGCCGGAACGTGGCTTCGTCGAGAAACGTGGCCGACCGAACGAGTTGCATCATCAGTGGCTGGCCCGGCCAGCCGAACGCCCCCAGCAGCCGGTCGAACTCTACCGGCGGACAGCTCCCCTTGAGGTCCACCAGCACCACCCGGCCGGCGCGTTCGTAGGCATTCCCGTCCACCTGCCACCAGGTCGGTGCCGCTCCGTCTCCTGTGCGGGAGCACGTCCACACGAACGAGCCATCGGGTTCCGCGTAGAGCCGCTCAATGGCAGCCAGCCGCTCGAACGCCGCATCGAAACCGATCGCCATCGGTGATGCGAGCGACTCCTTGGGCACATCGAGCGTGTTCCACGAGCCCCATGCGTCGGTGAGCGTCGGTCC